>CAZERE010000155.1:0-7000 GCA_964515365.1 uncultured Phenylobacterium sp.
TGATCGAGTTCGCCTGCGGCATCCCGCATGCCTTGAAGGGCGAATATACCGAGGGCGCAGGGCCGGGCATCGACGTCTGGTCCATGCGCCAGCCCCTGGGCGTGGCCGCGGGGATCACGCCGTTCAACTTCCCGGCCATGATCCCGATGTGGATGTTCGGAGTGGCCGTGGCGGTGGGCAACGCTTTCATCCTCAAGCCCTCGGAGAAGGACCCCAGCGTGCCGGTGCGGCTGGCCGAGCTCTTCATGGAGGCCGGCGCCGAGGCCGGGGTCGAGGTTTCCGGCCTGCTGAACGTGGTCCATGGCGACAAGGTCTGCGTCGACGCCATCCTGACCCATCCCGACATCGCCGCCGTCAGCTTCGTCGGCTCCTCCGACATCGCCCAGTATGTCTATGCGACCGGCGCGGCCCACGGGAAGCGGGTCCAGGCCATGGGCGGGGCCAAGAACCACGGAATCCTCCTGCCCGACGCCGACCTGGAGGCCGCGGCCAATGATATCCTCGGCGCCGCCTTCGGCTCGGCGGGCGAGCGCTGCATGGCCCTGCCGGTCGTCGTGCCCGTGGGGGCGGCGACCGCCGAGGCCTTCCGCGAGCTGATGAGCGCCAAGATCGAGACCCTGAAGATCGGCGTCTCCTCCGATCCCGCCGCCCAGTACGGCCCGGTGGTCAGCGCCGCCCACCACAGGCGCGTCTCCGACTACATCCAGATGGGGGTGGACGAGGGCGCCGAGCTGGTGGCCGACGGCCGGGGCTTTTCCCTGCAGGGCCACGAGAAGGGCTTCTTCATCGGCCCCACCCTGTTCGACCATGTGAAGCCTTCGATGCGGTCCTACCAGGAGGAGATCTTCGGCCCGGTCCTGCAGATCGTGCGGGCCGACAGCTTCGAGGACGCCCTGGTCCTGCCGTCGCAGCACGCCTATGGCAACGGCGTCTCGATCTTCACGCGGAACGGCCGGGCCGCCCGGGAGTTCGCCTCCCGGGTGAATGTCGGCATGGTGGGGATCAATGTGCCCATCCCCGTGCCGGTGGCCTATCACAGCTTCGGCGGCTGGAAGCGCAGCGCCTTCGGCGACGCGAACCAGCACGGGATGGAGGGCGTGCGCTTCTATACCAAGGTCAAGACCGTCACCGCCCGCTGGCCCGAGGGCGAGGCGAGCGATCAGGCCTTCGTCATCCCAACTATGAGATAGCTTTCGGCGCCTGCGGCCCATGGCCTAGGCTGCCCCAAGCCTTGGAGCGATCGAGCATGAAGAATTTCCGCCTGTGGGCGATCCTGGCCCTGGTGGTCGTGGTGGCCGGTCTCGGCGCCTATTTCTACTGGAATCACGAAGTCCGCTGGAGACCCAATACCGTGACCGAACATCAGGCTGAGATCGCCGAAATGCTGGAGGGCGCCGGCTGGGTGTCGCCCGGAATCGAAGGCCCGGCGGTCTATATGGTCTCGTTCCGCACCTGCCCCGACTGCCTGCGCTTCAAGGCCGAACAGTTCCCCGACCTGCATGCGGCGGGAATCGACACCCGGGTGATCGAGATCGCCCGGCGGGAGGTCAACGGCCTCGAACGCTCGACGCCGGAGGAGCGCGCCACGGTGGCCGAGCTCTGGCTCAACCGCGACTGGAGCCTCTTTGAGCGCTGGGTGCAGGTCCCGGCGTCGGCCTGGACCGCGCCCGGCATTGCCCCGGCGGATGGCGACGCGGCCCGGATGGCGGTGGTCGAGACCGGCCGCAACCTGGTCGATCAGCTGACGCCGCTGCTTAAGGACAATGGCGTCGATTTCGCCTATCCGCTGCTGGTCTGGTGGGACCAGGATGGGCAGATGAAGGCCTGCGCCTGCGAACGCCGGGAAACCTATCGCTTCCTGCGCGAAGACCTCGGCCTGCCGGCCAAGAGCGACACGCCCCAGGTGCCCGCGGGCGAGGAGGACGGCGCCCTGGCGCCGGCCCCCGCAACCTCCGAGCCCCAGGCCTCCTGATCCCGCGGGTCAGAGTCCGCCGGAATTGATGTCCTTGGCGCGGGCCTGGGTCTTCGGGCCCTGGCTCTTGCCGGGCGTGCGATCGCCGCGGCTGGCGGAGTGGACGGCGGCCCCGCCGGTGTCCTGGCCCCATTCGGCCTGGGGATTGTCGTCCTGATCGAGGTCGTGGACATCGACATTGGCCGGGGTCCCGGCGCCCAGATCGCCGCCGGTGTCGCCCATGCCCGTGGCGTTGCGGGGCTCCAGCCGCGTCCCATCGATCCGGGAGACGGCGGGTTTGGGCTCCGCCTGCTGTTGCTGTTGCTGTTGCTGTTGCTGCTGGGGCTGGCCTTGGGGCGCGTCAGGCGCCCGGTCGGGATCACGCTGCTGATCCATCTCCCGCTGGCCCAGGCCACCGCCCTGCTGGCGGGTGCGGTTGGCGTCGGTGGTGTCGGGATCGAATGTGCGGGGCTCATCGGCCATGGCCGTTCTCCTCCTTGTTACGGGTCATGCCAGGACAACCGAACGGCGCCGGGGGCTGTTCCGACGCTCAAGCTCGCCTTGCCGATCATTGGCCGATTGTGATCGCGCCCTCAGCGGGCAGAGCGCGTTCCGATAAGTGGGACCCGGTTATCGGAACAAAACGCGCTCTACCCTCAGGATTTAGAGCATGACGCGATCAGACGGTTTCGCCTGATCGCATCATGCTCTAGGGGGCGGGCATGACGTCCGCCCTCGAAGCCGCCTACCGCGCCCGCCTGGATCGCGGGGAGATCCGACCCGATCCGGCCCAGGCCGCGGCCCTGCCCGCCCTGGCGCGACTGGAGGCCGATCTGGCCGCCAGCGAGCCGGGGGGGCTCTTCGGGCGGCTGCGCAAACCCCAGAGCCAGACGGGCGTCTATCTCTGGGGGCCGGTGGGTCGGGGCAAGTCCATGCTGATGGACCTGTTCTACGAGACCGCGCCGGTGGCCAGGAAGCGCCGCACCCACTTCCACGTCTTCATGGGCGAGGTTCACCGGCTGATCGACGCCTGGCGCAAGGGCGATGCGGCGGCCCGCAAGGCGCAGTTCGGCCAGCACCGGGGCGACGATCCCATCCCGCCGGTGGCCGACGTGGTGGCCGGCCAGGCGCGCCTGCTGTGTTTCGACGAGTTCCAGGTCACCGACATCGCCGACGCCATGATCCTGGGCCGCCTGTTCACCGCCCTGTTCGACCGCGGCGTCACCCTGGTGGCCACCTCCAACCGCGTGCCCGACGCCCTCTATCGCAACGGCATCAACCGCCAGCTCTTCCTGCCCTTCATCGACCTCCTGAAGGCCCAGGCCGAGGTGGTCTCGGTGGCCGGCGAGCATGACTACCGCCTGGATCGGCTGCGGGCGGCCGGGGTCTGGTTCTCGCCGATCGATCCGGACAATGAGCGGACCTTCGACCGCCTCTGGGACGACATGCTCGACGGCGACGAGGAGCTCGGCGAGACGCTGGAGGTCCTGGGCCGCAAGATCCACCTGCCCCACGCCACCGGCGGGCTGCTGCGGGCGAGCTTCCCCAGCCTCTGCGGGGTGGCGCTGGGGCCGAACGACTATCTGGCCCTGGCCGAACGCTTTCACACCGTCTTCCTGGAGCGCGTGCCGCGGCTGACGCCGGCGCGGCGGGAGGAGGCGCGGCGATTCGTCACCCTGATCGACGCCCTCTATGAGGCCCGCGCCAAGCTGATCGTCCTGGCCGAGGCCGAACCGACCCTGCTCTATCCCGAGGGCGATGGCGCCTTCGAATTTGAACGCACCGCCTCGCGCCTGCAGGAGATGCGCTCCGCCGACTGGCTTACCGAGCGGGGCTAGGGCCCGCGCGAAGCGCAAAAAGAGGGGACACAAAGGACACGAAGGTTCGCAAAGCGCACGAAGCGCGGCGGTGAGCCCTTTGTGTCCTTCGCGCCCCTTCGTGTCCTTCGTGTCGCCCCTTGCCCTACAGCGCCTGCGGCGCGCGATCGGCCCGCAGGCTCTCGACCAGCTGGCGGGCGACGGGGCGCAGTTCGTCCAGGTTGCGGACGCAGATCTTCAATTCCCGGGCGGCCCAGTCGTCGGTGAGCGCCACGATGGCCAGGTTCATGGTGCAGACGGCCCTCGCCGCGGTGGTCTCGGGCACCACGCCGACGCCGACCCCGCACTCCACCAGCCGGCAGACGGCGTCGAAGCTGCGCAACTGCACCCGCAGGCGCAGGCGCCGGCCCTCGCGGCCGGCCCGGGCGGCGAGGAAGCGCTGCAGGGAACTGGCCCGGTCGAGGCCCACCAGGTCGTAGTCCAGCACCTGGGCGAAGGCGGCGCTCACATTCTGGGCCAGGGGATGGTCCAGGGCCGTGACCACCACGAAGCGGTCGGTGCGGAAGGCGAAGGTCTCCAGGGCGCCCACATCCACCGTGCCGGCCACGATGCCCACATCGGCCGCGCCCTCGGCCACCAGGCCGACGATCTCGTCGGACAGGCGCTCCTCGAGGTCGACGCTGACCTGCGGATTATCAGCCAGGAAGGAAGACAGGGCCTCGGGCAGGAATTCGGTCAGGGCGTTGGTGTTGGCCAGGACGCGCACCTCGCCGGCGGCGCTGTCGGCGATGAGGCCCAGCTCGTCCTGCATCCGCGCGCTCTGCTCCAAGAGGCCGCGGGCGTGCTTGAGCAGCAGAAGGCCGGCCGGGGTGGGCGTCACCCCCAGGCGCGAACGGGTCAGCAGGGCTGCGCCCAGGGACTGCTCCATGGCCCGGATGCGGGTGGAGGCCGCCGCCAGCGCCAGGGCCGAGCGCTCGGCGCCGCGGGTGATGGAGCCGGCCTCCACCACGTCGCAGAACAGCCTCATATCTACCAGATCGAACCGCATCCTTCGTCTCCCGCGAAGGAAGGCTACAGCAAAGACGGATTGCCCGGGAGGCCGAAAGCCGAGAGACTTCCGCGCTAGCGAAGGTGCGCAGGCTGGGCGATTGTGTTCGGCGGCTTCGTTGACACCCCAATATGGCGGCGTAAAAGCGGCCTCAAGCAAGCTAGGGCAAGAGGGAGCGGCTGTAGAACCGATGTCGGACGCCTCGAAGACTATCCGGGTCAGACCCACCTCGCCGCACGTGCAGGTGTGGCGCTGGCATCTCACCGCGCTCACCTCCATCGCCCACCGGATCACCGGGATTGGCCTCTATGTGGGCACGCTGATCCTGGCGGGCTGGGCCATTTCCCTGGCCATGGGGCCTGAGGCCTATGGGACCTTCATGGGCCTGATGGGTTCGGTCCTCGGCAAGCTCGTCCTGTTCGCGCTGAGCCTGGCGGTCTTCTTCCACCTGGCCAAGGGTATCCAGCATCTGATCTGGGACACCGGCGTCGGCCTCAAGCTGCAGGCGGCCAACGCCGGCGCGGTGGCCACCGTCGCCTTCGCCATCGTGGCCACCATCGTGGTCTGGATCATCGCCGCCATGACGGGAGCGCTCTGATGGCTGATTTCCGCACGCCCTTCTCCCGGGCCCAGGGCCTGGGCGCCGCCGGCCACGGGGTCGGCCACTGGATCACCGAGCGGGTCACCTCGATCGCGCTCATTCCGCTGGTGGGGGTCTTCGCCGTCCTGCGCCTGGCGCGCAGCGACTACGACATGGCCGTGGCCTGGCTGGCCTCGCCGATCAATGCGGTCCTGCTGTCCCTGCTGACCGTGATCAGCTTCATGCACATGAACTCGGGCATGCGGGTGGTGATCGAGGACTACATCCACCGCAAGATCACCAAGGCCGGCCTGCTGCTGCTGAACCTCTTCGTCTGCGCGCTGTTCGGCGCGCTCGCTCTCTTCTCCATCCTGAAGGTCGCCCTGTCGGGCGGAGCTTACTGAGCATGGCCGCATACGAATTCATCGACCATAAGTTCGACGTCGTCGTCGTCGGCGCCGGCGGTTCGGGCCTGCGCGCGGCTCTGGGCTGCGCCCAGGCTGGCCTGAAGACGGCCTGCGTCTCCAAGGTCTTCCCAACCCGCTCGCACACCGTCGCCGCCCAGGGCGGCATCTCGGCGAGCCTCGGCAATATGAGCCAGGATGACTGGCGCTGGCACATGTACGACACCGTCAAGGGGTCGGACTGGCTGGGCGACCAGGACGCCATCGAATATCTCTGCCGCAACGCGCCGGCCGCCGTCTATGAGCTCGAGCACTGGGGCGTGCCCTTCTCGCGCACCGAGGACGGCAAGATCTATCAGCGCGCCTTCGGCGGCATGACCAGCAACTATGGCGAGGCCCCGATCCAGCGCACCTGCGCGGCGGCCGACCGCACCGGCCACGCCATGCTGCACACCATGTATGGCCAGTCCCTGGCCAACAACACCGAGTTCTTCATCGAGTATTTCGCCCTCGACCTGATCATGGAAGACGGCGTCTGCCGGGGCGTCACCGCCTGGAAGCTGGACGACGGCACCCTGCACCGGTTCCAGGCCCAGATGGTCATCCTGGCCACCGGCGGCTATGGCCGCGCCTACTTCTCCTGCACCAGCGCCCACACCTGCACCGGCGACGGCAACGCCATGGTCCTGCGGGCCGGCCTGCCCCTGCAGGACATGGAGTTCGTGCAGTTCCACCCCACCGGCATCTATGGCGCCGGCTGCCTGATCACCGAGGGCGCCCGGGGCGAGGGCGGCTATCTGACCAATTCCGAGGGTGAGCGCTTCATGGAGCGCTATGCGCCGTCCGTGAAGGACCTGGCGCCGCGGGACATGGTTTCGCGCTCCATGACCATCGAGATCCGCGAAGGCCGTGGGGTGGGTCCGAACAAGGACCACATCTTCCTGCACCTGGACCACCTGGATCCCAAGGTGCTGCACCAGCGCCTGCCGGGCATTTCCGAAAGCGCCCGGGTGTTCTCCGGCGTGGACGTGACCAAGGCGCCGATCCCGGTCCTGCCGACCGTGCACTACAATATGGGCGGCATCCCCACGAACTTCTATTCCGAGGTGGTCACCCGCGACGGCGACAACCCCGACAGCGTCATCCCCGGCCTGATGGCCGTGGGCGAGGCGGCCTGCGTCTCGGTGCACGGCGCCAACC
>CAZERE010000156.1:0-6959 GCA_964515365.1 uncultured Phenylobacterium sp.
GCCCGGCGGGTCGCCGAAGGCGCCAGTGTGGTCCAGGCCGGCGGTTTCACCGGCTGGTCGCCCACCGGGATGCTGGGGCGCCGGGTCACCGGCAAGCGCCTGGGCATCGTCGGCATGGGCCGGATCGGCCAGGCCGTCGCCCGCCGGGCCAAGGCCTTTGGCCTGCAGATCCACTATCACAACCGAAAGCCGGTCAGTCCCCGCATCGAGGAAGAGCTGGGCGCCACCTACTGGGACAGCCTCGACCAGATGATGGCCCGGATGGACCTGATCTCCATCCACTGCCCGCACACCCCGGCCACCTTCCACCTGCTGTCGGCGCGGCGGCTCAAGCTGCTGCAGCCCCACGCCATCCTGATCAACACCGCCCGCGGCGAGATCGTCGACGAGGACGCCCTGATCGACATCCTGGCCAAGGGCGAGATCGCCGGCGCCGGCCTCGACGTGTTCGAGCACGAGCCGGCGGTGAATCCCAAGCTGCTCAAGCTGCCCAATGTCGTCCTGCTGCCGCATATGAGCTCGGCCACGGTGGAGAGCCGCGTGGACATGGGCGAGAAGGTGATCATCAACATCCGCACCTGGATGGACGGCCACCGCCCGCCGGACCGGGTCATCCCGGCGATGCTTTAGGGATCAGAAAAAAGAGGGGACACAAAGAACACGAAGCCAGCCAAGGACACAAAGGCGCTAGCGGCCTCGTCCTTAGTGTCCTTCGCGCGCCTTGGTGTCCTTTGTGTCCCCCTTGAATGCGCCTGCGGCGCCCAAGGCGTCAGCCGGCTTCCGCCTCGGCGATCACCTCAGACACCGTGCGCGTCCCATCCCACAACCCCGCCCGCCAGCCGCAGGCCCGGGCGGCCTCCACATTGCGCGGCGAATCGTCGATCAGCAGAAGCTCGTCCGGCGCATGGCCGGTGCGCCCCGCCGCCGCCTCGAAGAAGGCCGGGTCGGGCTTTCCGCAGCCATAGTCGGCCGCATAGTGGATGGCCTCGAAATGGTCCTTCAGGGCGAGGTCGTTCCAGATATAGGCGGCCCGCAGGTGCTCCTGCACGGTGGCCAGGTGCAGGGCGTACTGATCGTTCAGGGCGGCGAGCTGATCCAGGAAGTCCTGGTCCAGGTGGGCGTCCTTGGAGAACCAGTAGGCGGTGAGCGCTTCCGGCGTCAGGTGGGGCGCAAAGTCCGGCAGGGCCAGCGCCAGCCGCTCGTGCAGCCCTGCCCGCCCGGCGATCACGTCGGGCCAATGGACGGCGAAGAAGGCGCTCTGAAACCTGGCCGGATCGACGCCCAGATCGGCCTCGATCGCATGGTCCCAGCGCAGGCCGTCGGGGTGTCGGATCACCACCCCGTCCACATCGATCATCAAGGTGCGGACAGTCATGGTGGGCTTTCTCATACGCTCAGTTTTCGCCCGTCATGGTCGGGCTTGACCCGACCATCCATGAACACCGAGCGGGCGCAAGTGTGCATGGACCCTCGGATCAAGTCCGAGGGTGACGGAGCTGGAGAAGAACTACGAAAGCTGCGCCTTCAGCCGGTAGAGGGCGTCCATGGCCTCCCGCGGGCTCATGCCGTCCAGGTCGAGGCCGCGCAGGGCTTCCTCCACCGCGCTCGGCCCCGGGGCGTCGGGCTCGGCGACGCTGAGCGCAAACAGCGGCAGGTCCTCCAGATGGGCGGGCGCGCCCTGTTCGCGCTCCAGCCGGTCCAGCACCTGGCGGGCGCGGGCGACCACGGTCGGCGGCACCCCGGCCAGCTTGGCCACCTGGACGCCATAGGAGCGGTCGGCGGGGCCGGGGCCGGCCTCGTGCAGGAAGATCAGGTCGCCCTTCCACTCCTTGGCCCGCATGGAGAGGTTGGCCACGTGGGGCAGCCGGTCCTCCAGCACCGCCAGCTCGTGATAATGGGTGGCGAAGAGCGCGCGGCAGCGGTTGGTCTCGTGCAGGGCCTCGGCGCAGGCCCAGGCGATGGCCAGGCCGTCATAGGTGGCCGTGCCCCGGCCGATCTCATCGAGAATGACGAAGGACCGGGGCGTGGCCTGGGTGAGGATGGCGGCGGTCTCGACCATCTCGGCCATGAAGGTCGACCGGCCCCGGGCCAGGTCATCGCCCGCGCCCACCCGGCTGAACAGGCGGTCGACCACGCCCAGCCGCAGGGCCTGGGCCGGCACGAAGGACCCGGCCTGGGCCAGCACGCACAAAAGCGCGTTCTGGCGCAGGAAGGTGGACTTGCCGGCCATGTTCGGCCCGGTGACGATGGAAAGCCTCGCCGCCCCCGCGCCGGCCCCGTCCAGGCGGCAGTCATTGGGGGTGAAGGGCTCGCCGGCCTTGCGCACCGCGGCCTCGACCACCGGATGGCGGGCGGCGGTCGCCTCGAAGACGCAGGAGCGATCCACGACGGGCCGCGTAGCCCCGGCCTCATCGGCCCATTCGGCGAGGCCAGAGGCCACGTCCAGGCTGGCGGCGGCGAAGGCGGCGGCCTGGATGGCCGGGGCCAGCCGGCAGGCGGCCTCGCGCCAGGCCTCGAAGGTGGCGACCTCCATGGCCAGCGTCCGCTCGGCGGCCTGGGCGATCTTCGCGTCCAGCTCGGCCAGTTCGACGGTGGTGAAGCGGACCTGGTTGGCCAGCGTCTGGCGGTGGATGAAGGTGGCGTTCAGGGGCGCCTTCATCAGCGGTTCGGCGGCCTTGGCGCTGGCCTCGACGAAATAGCCGAGGACGGCGTTGTGGCGGATCTTCAGGGCCACGCCGCTCTCTTGGGCCAGCTGCGCCTCAAGCCCGGCGATCACCTTGCGGCTGTCGTCGCGAAGCGCCCGGGCCTGGTCGAGCTCGGGGCGGACGCCGGGCGCCACGAAGCCGCCGTCCCGGGCCTGGGCGGGCAGGTCGTCGCCAAGGCCGGCGGCCAGCATGTCGCGCAGCTCGGCCAGATCGGTCTGGACGGCCAGGTCCAGGGCGGCCAGGGCCTCCCGGGTCTCGGCCGGCGGGGCGGGGTCCAGGGGTTCGGGGGCGGCGAACAGGCGGGTGATGGCGGCCCCGGCGGCCAGGCCGTCGCGCAGGCAACCCAGGTCCCGGGGGCCGCCGCGTCCCAGGGCCAACCGCGAAAGCGCGCGGGCCATATCGCCCATGGACTTCAACTGTCCCCGCAGATCCTGGCGCAGGGGGCGGCGCTCGCAGAAATAGGCCACCGCGTCCAGGCGCGCGTCGATGGCCGCCGGCTCCACCAGCGGCCGGGCCAGGCGGGTGGCCAGCAGGCGGGCGCCGGGCGCCGTCACGGTCCGGTCGATGGCGGCCAGCAGGCTGCCCTCGCGGCCGCCGGCCAGGCTGCGCTCGATCTCCAGGCTGGTGCGGGTGGCCGGGTCGATGGCCATGACCTCGCTCTCGCCGATCCGCCGCGGCGCTGACAGGGCCGGCAGGCGGCCGGCCTGGGTGGTCTCCAGATGGGCGGCGATCAGGCCGAGCGCCGAGATCTCCGCCCCGCTCAGCGCTCCGAAGCCGTCCAGGGTCTCGACCCCATAGAGCCGCTTGAGCCGCGCCTCCGAGGCCGAGGGCTCGGCCAGCGCCTGGGGCATGGGCTGGACGAAGCCGCCGACGCTGCGCAGGGCCTCGGCCGCGGCGGAGTCGGCGAACAGGCGGTCGGGGACCAGGATTTCCGAGGGCGCCAGCGCGGCCAGCGCCGAGGCGAGGCCCGCGGCGTCCAGGGCCAGGCATTCCACCTCGCCGGTGGAAAGCTCCACCGAGGCGATGGCCGCCTGGCCGGCGCGGACCGCCACGGCGGCCAGGCGATTGGCGCCGCGGGCGTCCAGCAGGCCATCCTCGGTCAGCGTGCCCGGCGTCACCACCCGCACGATCTCGCGCCGGACGATGGATTTCGACCCGCGCTTCCTGGCCTCGGCCGGGTCCTCCATCTGGTCGCAGACGGCGACCTTGAAACCCGCGCGGATCAGCTTGGCCAGATAGGCCTCGGCCGCATGGGCCGGCACGCCGGCCATGGGAATGGGCTGGCCCCCATGGTTGCCGCGGGCGGTCAGGCTGATGCCCAGGGCGGCGGCGGCCTTCTGGGCGTCCTCGAAGAACAGCTCGTAGAAATCGCCCATGCGGAAGAAGATCAGCGCGTCGGGCTGGGCGGCCTTGGCCTCGAAGAACTGGGCCATCACCGGCGTGGCGCCGGCCGCGTCCGGCAGGGGGGGAGAGGGGGCGTTCATGAGGCCGGCAAGCTAGCCGCCCGGGGGGATTCGGTCATCCCTTTGCGCAAGGGCTGAAGGCCCGCCTCAGCCGGCCGCCAGCCTGCGGCGCATCAGGCCCGGCAGCATCAGGGCCTGGCCGGGGCCCCTGGCGGCGAAGAACAGGGTGAAGGCCAGCCAGAGCCCGTGATTGCCCAGGGGGGCGGCCAGGACCAGGGCGGCGACGAAGACCGCGAGCGCCCCGGCCATGCTGAGCAGCATGGCCCGCGTCCAGCCCGCGCCGATGAACACCCCATCGAACACGAAGGAGGCGACCCCGGCCAGGGGCAGGGCCACGACCCAGAGCGCATAGAGGCCGGTGGTCTGCGTCACCGCCGGATCGGTGGAGAAGCTGGCGGCCAGGGGCGCGCCGAGGACCAGATAGGCCAGGGCCATCAGGCCGGCGGCGCCGGCGCTCCAGACCAGCAGGGCGCGGACCGAGCGGGCGAACAGGCCGGGGTCCCGGGCGCCGGCCGCCTCGCCGCACAGCACCTGGGCGGCGCTTTCGAACCCGTCGAGCATGAGGGTGGCCAGCATGAAGAGCTGGAACAGGATGGCGTTGGCGGCCAGGACCACCGCGCCCTGCTGGGCGCCGGCGCGGGTCACCATGACCGTGGCGCTCATCAGCAGGATGGTGCGGATGAAGAGGTCGCGGTTGAGGGCGAACAGGGCGGCGAGCTCGCTCCCGGCCCAGGTCTGGCGTGACCGGGCAAGCGTCAGGGCCTGGCGGGCTGGCGCCTCGCGGGCGCAGATGGCCAGCAGGGCCGCGGTCTTGAGGCCTTCGGAGACCAGGGTGGCGACCGCGACGCCGGCCACGCCCCAGCCGAGGCCGAGCACCAGCCCGACATCGAGGGCCACATGGGCGAGATTGGCGGCGATCTCGACGATCAGGACCGCCCGGACCTGGCGGCGACCGATCAGCCAGCCGATCAGCACGGCGTTCACCAGCCAGGCCACCCCGCCCACATAGCGGATGTCCACATAGGTCCGCGCCATGGGCGCCACCTCCTCCCCGGCGCCCAGCAGGGCAAGCCCGGCCGGGACCACGACCGGCCAGAGGGCGAGCAGCACGGCGCCGACCCCGAGCGCCACGGCCAGGCCCCGGGCCAGGGTGGCGGCCTGGGCCGTGGCGTCGCCCCGCCCGGCGGCCTGGGCGGTGAGCGCCACCGTGCCGGTCTTCAGGAAGTTGAAGACGATCAGCAGGGTCATCAGAAGCTTGGCGCCGACCTCCACGCCCCCCTGGGCGGCGGCCTCCCCCAGGCGGCCGATCACCCACATGTCGGCCAGGCCGAACAGGGCGGTGGCCACATTGGTCAGCATGGAGGGCAGGGCGATGGCCAGGATCGGCCGCCAGAGGGACGCAGGACTCATGGCTCTGCCGTGGCGGGCGGCGTCCCGGCGGTCAAGCGCTTGCGTCACGGCCGGCTTGTCCGATGATGGGGCTGCGGCCACAGGGCGCAGGGGGCGAACATCCCTCTCGCCAAGTGATCGTCGATCACATACCTTGATTTCCATCAGGGATCACAGATCGCCAGGAGATCACACTGGCGGCAGGGAACGACAGGGAAGAGGTTTTCCATGACCAGCGTGGATGTGGCGACAATGGCTCGCCAAGCGACAACCGGCGTCGAGCATTTCGACGTGCTGGTGGTGGGCGCGGGCATTTCCGGGGTCGGGGCGGCCTGGCACCTGACGCACCAGATGCCCGGCACGAGCTTCGCCGTCCTTGAGGCCAAGGACACCTATGGCGGCACCTGGGTCACCCACCGCTATCCGGGCGTCCGCTCCGACAGCGACCTCTACACCTTCGGCTACCGGTTCAAGCCCTGGCGCGGGGCGCCGATCGCCACCTCCCAGGAAATCCTCACCTATATGGACGAGGTGATCGCCGAGAACGATCTGGCCCGCCACATCCGCTATGGCCACAAGATCGTCCACGCCGCCTGGTCCAGCGAAAAGAACCTCTGGACCGTCGATGCGGTGAAGACCGCCACCGGCGAGCCCCTGACCTTCACCTGCGGCTTCCTGTGGATGTGCCAGGGCTATTACCACCACGACGAGGGCTACACGCCCGAGTGGCCCGGCATGGCCGACTTCAAGGGCCCCATCATCCATCCGCAGACCTGGCCCGAAGACCTCGACTATGCGGGCAAGAAGGTGGTGGTCATCGGCTCCGGCGCCACGGCGGCCACCCTGGTGCCGGCGCTGGCCGAAAAGGCCGGCCATGTGACCATGCTGCAGCGCTCGCCCACCTATTTCGCCACGGGGCGCAACGCCAACGAACTGGCCGACACCCTGCGCGACCTGGAGGTCCCGGAGGAGTGGACCCACGAGATCGTGCGGCGCAAGATTCTCAAGGACCAGGGCATGTTCGCCCACATGGCCCGGGAATATCCCGACGCCGTGAAGGACGAGATCCTCAAGAACGTCGCCGCCGTCCTGCCCGAAGGCTTCGACATGAAGCACTTCACCCCCAGCTACCGCCCCTGGCAGCAGCGCCTGGCCTTCGTGCCGGACGCCGACCTGTTCAAGGGCATTTCGTCGGGCAAGGCCTCGGTGGTCACCGACCAGATCGAGCGCTTCACGGCTGAGGGCATCCTGCTGAAGTCCGGCGACGTGCTGGAAGCCGACATCATCATCACCGCCACGGGGTTTCGCCTGTCGGTCATGGGGGACATCCCCTTCGAGGTGGACGGCAAGCCCGTGCTGCTTTCGCCCGGCTCCAACTGGCTGTACGCCTACAGCCCCGCCA
>CAZERE010000157.1:0-6867 GCA_964515365.1 uncultured Phenylobacterium sp.
GAGCGCCGCCGACAAGCACCATGCGGTGGTCAAGTTCGACGTGGTCACCGGCCAGCAGGCCAAGGCCCAGGCCAAGGCGCCCAGCTACACCAAGGTGTTCGCCGCCGAACTGATCAAGCAGGCGCAGCGCGACCCGACCATCTGCGCCATCACCGCGGCAATGCCGTCCGGCACCGGCCTCGACATGTTCGGCCAGGCCTTCCCCGACCGCACCTATGATGTCGGCATCGCCGAGCAGCATGCGGTGACCTTCGCCGCCGGCCTCGCCGCCGACGGCATGAAGCCGTTTGCGGCCATCTATTCGACCTTCCTGCAGCGCGGCTACGACCAGGTGGTCCACGACGTGGCCATCCAGGGCCTGCCGGTGCGCTTCGCCATCGACCGGGCGGGCCTGGTCGGCGCCGATGGGCCGACCCATGCCGGCTCCTTCGACGTCGGCTTCATGGGCGCCCTGCCGGGCATGGTGCTGATGGCCGCTTCGGACGAGGCGGAACTCGCCCATATGGTCGCAACGTCTGTGGCCATCGACGACCGGCCCAGCGCCTTCCGCTATCCGCGGGGGGAGGGGTCTGGCGTGGCCATTCCCGATTTCGCCGAGCCCCTGGAGATCGGCAAGGGCCGAGTGGTGCGCGAGGGCACGGCCGTGGCGCTGCTCTCATTCGGCGCCCGCCTGCCCGAATGCCTCAAGGCCGCCGACATGCTGGGCGCCCGGGGGCTTTCGACCACCGTGGCCGACGCCCGGTTCGCCAAGCCCCTGGATATCGACCTGATCCTGCGCCTGGCTCGGGAACACGAGGCTCTGATCACGGTGGAAGAAGGCGCCATGGGCGGCTTCGGCGCCTTTGTGCTGGAGGCGCTGGCCCGCCATGGCGCCCTGGACGCCGGCCTCAAGGTCCGCACCCTGACCCTGCCCGACATCTTCCAGGACCATGACAAGCCCGAGATCATGTACGCCCAGGCCGGGCTCGACGCCGAGGGGATCGCGCGCACGGCCCTTTCGGCGCTCGGCGCCGATATCGTGGCGGCGGCCGGCCGCCGGGCCTGATCAGGCTGGCCTGATCAAGCCGAGCTGATCAGCGGCAGTAGCGCAGGAAGCTTCTGAGTTCCCGACGGGGCGCGGCGGGCGGCGCGATGACGCTGCCCAGGGCGGCCAGTCGGAGTTCGCCGGTCTTGGCGAAATTCTCCGCCACCGGCGCCCGGTCGGCGAACTCCACCCGAACGGCGGAGCCTTCGGGCGTGGGACCCACGGTGGCCTGGCCCGGGATGGTCGTCGTCTGATCGCCGGAACTGAGGGTGACGCTCACCGGCCAGGGCGCGCGGCGGCCCACATCGTCGAGCCAGGCGCCATTTTCATTCCGCACCGCCAGCGTCCTGGCCGCCGAGAAGTAGGCGACGATCTGTCGGGTGTCCTTGGCGCAGCTCAGGGCCAGGGTCACGTCCTGTCCGTCCGGGGTCGCATAGCCCAGCTCGGCGGGGTCGGAGTCCGATCGCAAGATCCAGGTCGGCTCCTGAGCGCTCGCCGGCGGGGCAGGGACCAGCGCCATAAGGCCAAGCGCAAGCAGGGATTTGATCGACAGACGGGTCATGGGGCGAGCTTAGCCGCGGGCCGCCGTCGGCTCCAGTCGCTTCGCGCTTCAGACCGGCTGGCCGCACTGGCCGAAGAAGTCGGCGACCATGGCGCGATCGGCGCCCATGGCGGGGGCCGAGACCGTGCGGCCGGCGGTCCGGACATCCAGATCCCCTGTGCGGGCGAAGCTGTTCAGGGTCGGCGTATTGGCCGAGGCCATCTCCATCACGACGCCGACGCCCTGGATCGGGGTGGGCGCGGCTGGGCTGGTCAGGTCGAACCCTTCGCGCTGGGACCCCAGGCGCACGGCGCCGGACGCCGTGTCCGACGTGGTGACCGCGATCTCGACCTGACCGGACTGCGGCTGGCAGCTCAGCATGACCAGCACATTGTCGGAACGCGGCTCGCCATAGACCAGCTTCAGGCCCTCGCTCTGGGTCTGGTTGAGCGCCCAGGCCATGTCGGCGCGGCGCTCGGTGGTCTGATGGGCGCAGGCCGCCGCGATGACGAGGGCTGCTGACAGGCCGAAAATCGAACGGGTGCGCATGGTCCGGCGTCTCCTTCGAAAAGACAACGCCGGCCCTGGCCTAGGGTTCACCCGTCTGGGGTCAGAAGGGCGAGAAGGTCTCCACCAGGGACTGGCCGGAGGGCGTCTTCTGCACGCGGCTGATATCGCCGCGGCCGCCATAGCTGATCCGCGCCTCGGCGATCTGGGAATGGCGGATGGTGTTGGACGAGGTGATGTCCTCGGGCCGGATGATGCCGGCCACCGACAGCTGGCGGACCTCGTTGTTGGTCCGGACCTCCTGGGTGGCCTGGATCATCATATTGCCGTTGGGCAGGACCGCGGTGACCACGGCGGCCACCGTCAGGCTGATCTTCTCCGAGCGGGAGACCGAGCCCGAGCCGGTATTGTTGGAGGATGAGTTGGTGGAGATGGCGTTAGCCGGATCAAAGCCGCCCGGCAGGATGCGGCCCAGACTCGATTCCAGACCCAGGAAGTTGGGCACGCCCGCCGACATGCCGCCGCTGCGGCTGCTGCTGCTGGCGTTGGAGGTCTGGGCGCGATCGTCGATCTCGATCTGGACGGTGACGATGTCGCCCACGCGGTTGGCCCGCTGATCCAGGAAGAAGGCCCGGGCGCCGCTGCGCCACAGGGAATTGGCCGAGGCCGGAGTGGGCATGGGCTGGTTGGCCGAGGCCAGGATCATCTGCTGCTGCGGAACCAGGGCCGACGGATAGCGCACCGGGGTCAGGTCGGGGCCGGCGACGGCCTCCTGGACGGTGGAGCAGGCGCCGAGCGGCAGCAGGGCGAGGAGGGCGATGGTGGCGAGGCGCATGGCGCGGTCTCTCTTTTTGCGGGTCAACGCAGGGCGTAGCGGGTGGCCGGGGCGGCCTGAATCTGGTCGGCGGCGGGACCGACCGCGGCCTGGCCGGGTCCGGTCGCCACGGCCTGGATGGTGCGTTTGGAGCTGAGGTTCTGGGCGGCGAAGCCTTCGCCGATCGTAGCCCGGCCCATGGCCTTGGCCTTGGCGCTCAGCACCATGCCGGCGGCCTCATAGGTCAGGGTGATGATGTCGCCCGTGGCGATCACCTGCGGCGCGCTGACATCGCGGCCCGACACCGCCGAGCCGGCGCGCAACGGGCGCCGGGCCGAGAGGCCCACCACCTGGTCGGCGTCGTGCGGCGCGTCGCTCGGCGCCATGGCGGCCTTGGCCCAGATCAGGTCCTCCGGCTGGACGATCTCGCCGGTGGAGAGGCTGCGGGCATAGGTCAGCACCTCGACATTGCCGGTTCGCGCCACCTGGGCCGAGCCGCCGCCATCGGCGCCGGAGCGGACGATGATGCGGCGGACGCCCTCGGCGTTGGCCCAGTCGAGGCCCGCCCGACGGGCCAGCTGCTGGACCGCGCCGGCGTCGAGCACGACGCTCAGGCCCGGCTTGGCGGCCACGCGCACCTCGGCGGCCGAGCCGGCCCCGTCGAACAGGTCGCCCAGGGTGACGATGCCGTCGGAGTCGGCGGTTTCGGCCTTGAGGTTCACCGGCTGGCCGGCCTGGGCGGCGGCGGCGAGCCCCAGCCAGAGTCCGGCGGCGAGGCTGAGACGGCGCAGGCTCATCATGACTTCACCGAATTGGCGGCTTGCAGCATCTCGTCGGCCGCCGAGATGACCTTGGAGTTCATCTCATAGGCCCGCTGGGCGACGATCAGGGCGGTGATCTCGGTCACCGCATCGACATTGGAGGCCTCGGTATAGCCCTGCAGCAGGTTGCCGAAGCCGTCGATGCCCGGCGTGCCGACATTGGCGGGACCAGACGCGGCGGTCTCCATTAGCAGGTTGTCGCCGATGGCGCTCAGGCCGGCCTCATTGACGAAGTTGGCCAGCTCGATCTGGCCGACCACCTCGGCCTCGGTCTGGCCCGCGCGAACGGCCTGGACCTGGCCGCCCTTGGAGACGGAGATCGACGTGGCGTCATTGGGCACGGTGATGGCCGGCTGGATATTGTAGCCGTCCTCGGTCACCAACTGGCCGTCAGCGTTCAGCGAGAGGTTGCCGGCCCGGGTATAGGCCATCTCGCCCGAGGGCATCAGGACCTGGAAGAAGCCGCGGCCTTCGATGGCGACATCGTAGGGGTTGCCGGTCTGGGTGACGGCGCCCTGTTCGGTGATGCGATAGACCGAGCCGGCCTTCACGCCGCCGCCGATCTGCACGCCGGTGGGCACGATGGTGCCCTGTTCGGAGGACTGGGCGCCGGCCCGTTCCATCGTGTGATAGAGCAGGTCCTGGAACTCGGCGCGCTGCTTCTTGAAGCCCACCGTGTTCATGTTGGCGATGTTGTTCGAGATGACCTCGACGTTCAGCTGCTGGGCGGACATGCCCGTCGCGGCGGTACGAAGTGCCTGCATGGGTGAAGACCTTCTCTAAAA
The DNA here is from genome assembly GCA_964515365.1 of uncultured Phenylobacterium sp. GTDB lineage: Bacteria > Pseudomonadota > Alphaproteobacteria > Caulobacterales > Caulobacteraceae > Phenylobacterium. The sequence continues at coordinate 4,493 of CAZERE010000157.1, forward strand.
ACTCTAGTTCGCGCGGCCCATGCGCTCGACAGCGCGGCGGGACAGGTCGGCGGAGGATTCCATCATCTTGGTGATGCTCTCATAGGCCCGGGTGACCTCGATCAGCCGGGTGATCTCCAGGATGGGTTTGACGTTCGAGCTTTCCAGCATGCCCTGGTGCATCCGCACGTCGGGGGCAGGGGCGGGGGCGAGGTTGGCGGTGTTGCGCAGCAGGTTGTCGCCGGTCTTTTCCAGCACCGAGAGGTCGTCAAAGCGCACGACGGCGACCCGGCCGATGATGTTCTCGCCCTGGCTGATCGTGCCGTCCTTGGCGATGGTGACCCTGCCGTCTTCGGGATTGACGACGATCTCGCCGCCGCCGTCGCCCGCCAGGGCTTGGCCGCCCTGGGTGGTGATGCGGCCCAGCTCGTCCAGGCGGAAGCGGCCGTCCCGGGTGTAGCGGGGGCCGTCGTCGGTCAGCACCTCGAAGAAGCCTTCGCCCTCGATGCCGAGATCCAGGTCCGAGCCGGTGGTGAACAGGCCGCCCTGGCCGAAGTCGCGGGCCACGCCGCCGTCGAGGACGAACTTCACCGGACGGGGCGCGCCGTCGTTGGAGGCCGGCGCCTTGGGCTCGGTGCGGGCCATCAGGGACTCGACCTTGAAGCCCACCGTATCGGCGTTGGCCACGTTGTTGGCGATGATGTCCAGCTCGCGCCGCAGCACCATCTGGCGTGACAGGCCGACATAAACCGCATTGTCCATCCGCTCGCCTCCCTGGGTGCGACATGATTGTCCACCTTGGGCCTGCAAGCTTTGGGCCACTTGAAAACGTCAACAAAAACAGAGGTTAAGAAGGTTAATTTTGGCCATCTGGCGGTTTCTGCCGGGCAGGATCGGCCGCCGTTAACAGGTGTAAAAACCTATCCTTAACCACCGCTCTGGCATGGCTGAGGGGTAAGATTCTAAGGAGCCGCGCGCGTGGCCAAAAACAAGGTCAAGGAAGCCCCCGAGGACGGCGCCGAAGGCGCTGAAGACGGCGAAGGCGCGCCTGCCAAGAAGAAGCTTCCGCTCAAGCTTCTGATCATCGGCGGCGTGGCGGCCCTGGTGGTCCTGGGCGGCGGCGGGACGGCGGCCTTCATGTTCCTCAAGCCCAAGCCGGCGGCCGAGGGCGAGCACGCCGAGGCCAAGGCCGAGAAGAAGGAAAAGGGCAAGGAAGGCGAGCACGCCGAGGCGCCCGAAAGCCCCGCGGTGATCCGCCCCGGCCCCGAAGGCGTGGTCTTCTACACCCTGCCCGACATCGTGGTGAACATGCAGACCGCCGAGGGCAAGGCGACCTTCCTCAAGCTCAAGCTGACCCTGGAGCTGCCGGACGGCACGGTGACCGAGCAGCTGGATCCCAACCTTCCGCGCCTGCAGGACATGTTCCAGACCTTCCTGCGCGAACTGCGGCCCGAGGACCTGTCGGGCAGCCAGGGCAGCTACCAGCTGCGCATGGAGATCCTGCGGCGGGTCAACCTGGTGATCGCGCCCGCCAAGGTGAACGCCGTCCTGATCGAGGAGATGCTCATCAACTGATCCGCAGCTCGCGGACGGTCGAGTTTTCGCCATGGCAGACGACAGCGACATGACTGAGGAAAACGGACCCGACGCCTGGGGCGGCGCGGCCGAGGCCGATCCCTTCGCCGGGGCCGAGCGCATCCTCAATCAGGATGAGATCGACAGCCTGCTGGGCTTTGATCTGTCCGACGACGAGTCGTCGGAGCGCACCGGCATCCGCGCCATCATCAATTCGGCCCTGGTCTCCTATGAGCGCCTGCCGATGCTGGAGATCGTCTTCGACCGCCTGGTGCGGTTGATGACGACCAGCTTGCGCAACTTCACCTCGGACAATGTGGAGGTCAGCCTCGACAACATCTCGTCCATCCGGTTCGGCGACTATCTGAACTCCATCCCGCTGCCGGCCATCCTGGCGGTGTTCAAGGCCGAGGAGCTGGAGAATTACGGCCTGCTGACGGTCGATTCGAACCTGATCTATTCCATCGTCGACGTGCTGCTGGGCGGACGCCGCGGCACCGCGGCCATGCGGATCGAGGGCCGGCCCTACACCACCATCGAGCGGGTGCTGGTCCAGCGGATGGTCGAGGTCGTGCTGGCCGATGCGCGGGCGGCCTTCGAGCCCCTGACGCCGGTCTCGTTCGTGCTCGACCGGCTGGAGACCAATCCCCGCTTCGCCGCCATCGCCCGGCCGGCCAACGCCGCCATCCTGGTGAAGCTGCGCATCGACATGGAAGACCGCGGCGGGCGCATCGAACTGCTGCTGCCCTATGCGACCCTGGAGCCCATCCGCAAGATGCTGCTGCAGCAGTTCATGGGCGAGAAGTTCGGCCGCGACAACA
>CAZERE010000158.1:0-6746 GCA_964515365.1 uncultured Phenylobacterium sp.
GCTCGTAGTTGAAGCCCTCCGGCGGGGTTCCGACCAGCACCTGGCAGACCTGGCGGGAGACCTTGACCGAGTCGATCAGGTCCTTGCCGGCCATCTCGTAATCGACGCCGAGCGCCACCCAGCGCAGGGCCCAGTCGGGCTTCCACTGCATCTTCACATGGCCGCCGGTGACCGGAACCTCGACCCGCTCGCCGTCCTCGTCGGCGAAGACGATGGTCCCGCGATCCACATGGCGCTCCAGCGTCGGGACCTGCAGCACCTTGCCGGTCCTGGGGCTCACCGGCAGGAAGGGGGAATAGGTGGCCCGGCGCTCTTCGCCGAGCGTCGGCAGCATGATCTTCTGGATGGCGTCGAACCGCTCCAGGGCGACCAACAGGGTCGCGTCGAACCGGCCCGAGCGATAGGCCTCAGTCGAGGACATGAATTCGTAGTCGAAGCCGAACCCGTCGAGGAAGGCGCGCAGGCGGGCGTTGTTGTGGGCCGCAAAGCTCTCATGGGTCCCGAACGGGTCGCGGACCACGCTGAGCGACTTTTCCAGGTCCTCCTGCAGCATCTCCTGGTTGGGCAGGCCCGGCGGGACCTTGCGCATGCCGTCCATGTCGTCGGAGAAGGCGATCAGCCGGGTGGGGATGGCGTCGTCGGTGAGCGCGCGGAAGGCGGTGCGCACCATGGTGGTCCGGGCCACCTCGCCGAAGGTGCCCACATGGGGCAGGCCGGACGGGCCATAGCCGGTCTCGAAGATGACCGACCGCTGCAGGGGCTCAAGCGTGGCGACGGCCTCGTCGGCCTTGCCGGCGGCGATAAGGGTGGCGGCCAGATCCCGCTCGGCGTCGGACAGCCGCAGGCGCAGGATCCGCGCCAGCAGGGCGCGCGCCTGTTCGAACGGCCAGCTCTTGGCCCCTTGGGCCGAATGTGAAAGTCCCTGAAGCATGGCTCAGGCGGTAGCGCGCATGACCCCGCGCCTCAAGCGGCATTCCTCCCCATGGCCTGCGCGGAGCGCGAAAAAAGACGCGACACGAAGCCCACAAAGGGGCGCGAAGGACACGAAGTGAGGGAGCGGCGCGCCCTTCGTGTCCTTCGTGTCCTTTGCGACCTTTAGTGCTCTTCGTGTGACCTCTTGACGGCGCCTGCGGCGCGGAAGGTGCGCCCGTCAGCCCTCGGTGGGCGTCTGGAAGTGGCCGCGGATGGCGGCGACGGGCTTGGCGCGGGCCTCCTGCCAGGCTTCCACATGCACCGATGAGATCCGGCGGCCGGCCTTCTTGATCTCCGCCCGGGCATAGGTGTCCATGGCCCGGCCGGGCCGCAGATAGTCGATGGTGACGTCGATGGTCTTGGCCGGCCTCGGACCGCCGGTGATTACCGCCAGCTGGGCCAGCGCCGTCATCTCCATGAAGGCGCCCAGCACGCCGCCATGCAGGGCCGGCAGCATGGTGTTGCCGATCAGGTGCGGCGAAAACGGCAGGATGGCGGTCATCTCGTCGCCGGCCAGCTCGGCCCGCATGCCGAGGAAGGCGATATAGGGGGTGCGCGCCAGAAAGGCGGCCAGCCGCTCGGCCGGTGTGGTCTCGAGGCTCATGCGCCGCCCCCGATCAGGGCGAAGGCCGCCTGGGCGGTGGCCACCGGATCGTCGGGGTCGCCGTCATGGGCCAGGGCCCGGACAAAGGCGATGGTGCGGGTCAGCTTGTAGCAATGGCCGTCGGCGACGAGATCGGCCTTGGGCCTGGCCGGCCGCATATAGTCGATGCGCAGGTCGAGCGTGCCCTGGGGGATGGCGGCAGCCGCGCGGATCGACAGGCCGCACACGTGGTCGAGCAGGGTGGTGACGACGCCCGAGGCGATGACCCCGGTCTCGGGATCGCCCACCAGATCGGCGCGCCAGGGAACCCGGATGGCGCCGCGGGCTTCACCGATGGAGACGAACTGAAAACCGAGCGCCTCCGTCTGGGGCGTGCGGGTGACCATGTGCCGGGCCGCCTCGTCGTCGAGGGACCCGGTCATGGCGGCGATGAAGTCGGGCGGCTTGACCATCCGCAAGGGCCTAGCGACTTGCCCTTGGGGTGGTCAACGAAAACGGCGCGGGCCGGCTTGTAGCAATGGCCGTCGGCGACCGGCCCGAGGGCTTTTAGAACAGGGGCAGGGTGTTGCTGTAGGCGGCGATGGCGATGGCCAGGACCGGGGTGGCGGCCAGGGCGATGTTGGCGAAGGCGAGGAGGTTGGTGCGGATCATGGCGGGTCTCTCTGGTCTTGTGAGGGTGGAGCGCGTCGGCCGCGTTCCGATGACCCGTGTATAGTTCCGTCGATCCCCGAATACTCGTTAAGTCTTGGTCATGAGCCCGATTTCACAATATGAATACTGTGTAATGAAATGGACGTTCCGTAATCTGGCGGGAGGCCGCGGGCTTCACCATCTGGAGGGGCGATGATCAAGCCGCAGGATCTGCTCTGTCCCCGCCCCGAGGGACTCTATTGCGCGCCGGGCGACTTCTATATCGACCCGGTCCGGCCGGTGGCCCGCGCGGTGATCACCCATGGCCATGCCGACCACGCCCGGGCCGGCCACGGCGCGGTGCTGGCCACGCCGGAAACCCTGGCCATCATGGCCGAGCGCTATGGCGAAGGCTTCGCCCGGACCCGCCAGCCCGCGGCCTATGGGGAGTCGGTGGCGCGCGACGATGTGGCGGTCACCCTGGTCCCGGCCGGCCATGTGCTGGGCTCGGCCCAGGCGGTGGTCCGCTGGAAGGGCCTGACCATGGTGGTGTCGGGCGACTACAAGCGAAGGCGCGATCCCACCTGCGCGGCCTTCGAGCCCGTGCCCTGCGACGTCTTCATCACTGAGGCCACCTTCGGCCTGCCGGTGTTCCGCCATCCCGACGACGCCGGCGAGATCGCCCGCCTGCTGCGCTCGGTGGCCCAGTTTCCCGAACGGACCCACATGGTCGGCGCCTATGCCCTGGGAAAGGCCCAGCGGGTCATCCGCCTGCTGCGCGAAGGCGGCTGGGACAAGCCGATCTACGTCCACGGGGCGCTGGAGCGCCTGAACCGCCTCTATGAAGATCACGGGGTGGATCTCGGCCCCCTGCTGCCGGCCACCCCCGGCAAGAAACAGGACTTCGCCGGCGCCATCGTCGTCGGCCCACCCTCGGCGCTCGCCGACCGCTGGGGCCGCCGGTTCAACGACCCGGTCCTGGCCTTCGCCTCAGGCTGGATGCGGGTCCGCGCTCGGGCCCGCCAGCGGGGCGTGGAGCTGCCGCTGATCATCTCCGACCACGCCGACTGGGACGAACTGACCGCCACGGTGGACGAGATCCGCCCTGGCGAGCTGTGGATCACCCACGGCCGCGAGGAGGCCCTGGCCCGCTGGGCCGAACTTGCGGGCATTCCCGCCCGGGCGCTGGCCCTGGTGGGCTATGAGGAAGAGGACGAGGCGTGAGGCGGCCGCGCTCAGATGCAGGTGGGCAGGGTCAGCAGGCTGTCGTTCCACTGGCCGTGCTCATAGGCCCGCAGATACTTGCCGTTCGGCCCGTTCAGCACGCCGATCTCGGCCCGGTTGACGCCCGTCTGGATATAGAAGGTGTCGCGGCCCCCCTCGATGGCGGCGATCACCTCGGCCTTGGTGCGCTTCCAGCCGTGGCCGCCCAGATGGGTGATCCCCTCGTGCGGGCTCTTGCGGGGCTGCCTGGTGATGCAGGTCACGCGGGCGTCGGCCATGGTCAGGGGCTCCCGGGCTGGCGCGCCGCCGAGGCGCGCGGTCGCCTCCGCTATAGCCCAAGTCTTGCGGCGCGCCAGCCGGGGGCGACCTGCTGATGCGCGCCTTCGCCGAGCTTCTTGACCGGCTGTCCCTGACCGCCTCGCGCAACGCCAAGCTGACCCTGGTGCGGGACTATCTGGCGACGACGCCGGACCCCGACCGGGGCTGGGCCCTGGCGGCGCTGACCGGCGAGCTGAGTTTTTCCGCCGCCAAGCCGGCCTTCATCCGCAAGGCGGTGGAAGAGCGGATGGACGCCGTCCTGTTCCGCTGGTCCTACGACTATGTGGGCGACCTGGCCGAGACCGTGGCGCTGGTCTGGCCCGCCCGCCCTGGCGCCAATCGCGAGCCGGAGCTGTCGGAGGTGATCGATGCGCTGGCCGGCGCCACCCGGCCGGAGGTCCAGCGGCTGATCGAGGGCTGGCTCGACGCGCTGACCGACCCCACCGCCCGCTGGGCGCTGCTCAAGCTGATGACCGGCGGGCTGCGGGTCGGCGTCTCCTCCCGCCTGGCTAAGCAGGCCTGCGCCGACCTGGGCGGGGTGGCGATCGGCGAGGTGGAGGAGGTCTGGCATGCCCTGCACGCGCCCTATGAAGACCTGTTCGCCTGGCTGGAGGGTCACGGGACGCGGCCCGCCCCCGATGCGCCAGGCCGCTTCCGCCCGGTGATGCTGGCCCAGGCGATCGACGAGGCGGTGGATTTCGGCAGGCTGGACCCGGCCGACTATGCGGCGGAATGGAAGTGGGACGGCATCCGCATCCAGGCGGTCAGCGAGCAGGGAATCCGCAGACTCTACAGCCGCACCGGCGACGACATCTCGGGCGTCTTTCCCGACGTGGTCGAGGCGCTGGATTTCGAGGGCGCCCTGGACGGCGAGCTGCTGGTGCGCCGCGAGGGCGTCGTCGCCCCGTTTGGCGACCTGCAGCAGCGGCTGAACCGCAAGACCGTGGACGCCAAGATGCTGCGGGCCTATCCGGCCGCCATCCGCGCCTATGACGTCCTGGCCCTGGAGGGCGAGGACCTGCGCACCCTGGCCTTCACCGAGCGGCGGGGGCGGTTGGAGGCCCTGGTGGCGAAGCTGGCCGATCCGCGCATCGACCTGTCGCCCCTGCAGCCCTTCGAGACCTGGGCGGAGCTGGCCGAGCTGCGGGCCGCTCCGCCGGCTGGCGATCCGCAGATCGCCGAGGGGCTGATGCTCAAGCACCTGACCTCGATCTATGAGGCCGGTCGGCCCAAGGGGCCGTGGTTCAAGTGGAAGCGCGACCCGTTCCTGATCGATGCGGTGCTGATGTACGCCCAGCGCGGCCACGGCAAGCGCTCCAGCTTCTATTCCGACTACACCTTCGGGGTCTGGACGATCGCGCCTGAGGGCGAGCGGGTGCTGACGCCGGTGGGCAAGGCCTATTTCGGCTTCACCGACGCCGAGCTGAAGGAGATCGACAAGTTCGTCCGCGACAACACCCTCGAGCGCTTTGGCCCGGTCCGCTCGGTCCGGGCCGAGCCGCATAAGGGGCTGGTCTTCGAGGTGGCCTTCGAGGGCCTGCAGCGCTCCACCCGCCACAAGTCCGGCGTGGCCATGCGCTTCCCCCGGATCAGCCGCCTGCGCTGGGACAAGCCGCCGGGCGAGGCCGACGAGCTCTCCACCCTGGAGCGGATGCTGGACCAGATGGAGCGGCGGTAGGGGGCGGGGCGCTTTGCGTCCTTCGAGGCTCGCTTCCGCTCGCACCTCAGGACGAGGGCGGTGGGTAGAGGCGCGGTCTTCCAGTCCGACCTCATCCTGAGGCGCCCTGCGTCAGCAGGGCCTCGAAGGACGAGGGCGGCCGCAGGGGCGTGCCTCAGGGCAGACGGCCCTGGGCCTTGAGGAAGGCGCGCAGATCGCCGCCTTCGAAGAGCAGCCCCTCGACGCCGGCGCGGGCGGCGGCCTCCATGTCGCCGGGCTTGTCGCCGATCATGAAGGAGGCCTCCCGGTCCACCGGCCAGTCGGCCATCGCGCGCAGCAGCATGCCGGGATTGGGCTTGCGGTCGGGCGGGTCCGGGTGCCGGTAGCGCTCTTCCGCCGCCTCTGGATGGTGCGGGCACCAGTAGAAGGCGTCGATGCGGGCGCCGTCCTGCGACAGATCCTCGGCCATGCGGTCGTGCAGGGCGTGCATGTCGGCCTCGGCATAATAGCCCCGGCCGATCCCGGACTGGTTGGTGACCACGAAGACCCACCAGCCGGCCTGGTTGAAGGCGCGCACCACCGCCCGGGCGCCGTCGACCCAGGTGAAGTCCTCCCATCGCGACACATAGCCCCGGTCGAGGTTCAGCACGCCGTCGCGGTCCAGGAAGAGGGCGGGCCTCGGCGGTGAGGCGTCGGGCGGGGACATGGTCGGCTGAGCCTCCGGACGGCGGAACGGGAATGGACCTGCCGGTTGTTTCACAAGGGGCGCCGCCCGGTCTATGGTCGGCGCCAGACGATCTGGAGTTCGCCCTTGTCCGTGACTGAATCCGCCCCGCCCGTCCTGGCGCCCGTCCTGGCGATCGATGATCTGAAGGTCACCTTCGACACCCATGACGGACCGGTTCAGGCCGTGCGCGGGGTGAGCCTGCAGGTGGCCCGGGGCGAGACCCTCGGCGTGGTGGGCGAGAGCGGCTCGGGCAAGAGCCAGACCTTCATGACGGTCATGGGCCTCTTGGCCCAGAACGGCCGGGCCTCAGGCTCGGTGCGGTTCCAGGACCAGGAGATCCTGGGGCTGAAGCCCCGGGCCCTGAACCGCCTGCGCGGGTCGAAGATGACCATGATCTTCCAGGATCCGCTGACGGCGCTCACCCCCCATGTGCGGATCGGCGAGCAGATCGCCGAGCCCCTGCGGCTGCACCTGGGCCTGTCGGCCAGCGACGCCATGGCCAGGGCGCGCCAGTGGCTGGACCATGTGCGCATCCCCGACGCCGCCCGGCGCCTGCGCCAGTATCCCCACGAGCTGTCCGGCGGCATGCGCCAGCGGGTGATGGTCGCCGCGGC
>CAZERE010000159.1:0-6588 GCA_964515365.1 uncultured Phenylobacterium sp.
GGCAGCCCTTGAATTCGCCGACCTTGGTGACGGTCAGTTCCGACAGGTTCAGCGGCATCATCGGCTTCATGGAGGCGCGTCCATGGCCGGTATAGAGGTCGATCTTCTCACCCTTGATCGCGCCGCCCACATCTGAGGCGTACCAGTAGCCGTCGTGGATGCCGCCGTCGGGCATGGGCAGGCCGACGGTCTCCTTGATGAAGAGCACGGTGCGGCGGGGGATCAGCTTCTTGTCGATGGCCGCGGTGCGCATGGCGACCACCTTGCAGCCCAGGGAGTCCAGGGCGCCGACGCCTGCGGCGCCCGCATGATAGAGGGTGGCGCGCATTCGGTAGGCAGGCGTACCGGGGAGCCCCCCGGTCATGGCGCCGACGATCAGATCGCCGATCGGATCGCTCGTCGCGGCCTGGGAACTGGAAGCCAGGGCCAGGAAGGGTAGAGCCGCCAGGGCGGCGAGGCGGCGTCGCATGGCGGCGTCATCCTGCGTCGTGAAGCTGGTGGCCAGTGCGTAGCCGGGCCGCGCCGGCCTCGCAAGCCGTTCAATTGAGGTCTTCTTGCGGCGAGGGGAGTCGAACAGGCTTGGCGCCTGGATCAGGTCAGGTATCAGCAGGCAGGCGAGCAGTCTGGGAGCGGGGCGATGGGCCTTAGGATCTTTGGGGATTCCATCTCGGGCAACTGCCTGAAGGCGAAGTGGACCGCCGAGCGGCTGGGCCTCGATTATGAATGGATCGAGATCGACCTGCTGAAGGGCGAGACCCGCACGCCCCAGTTCCTGGCGATCAATCCGGCCGGCCAGGTTCCGGTGGTGATTCTGCCCGACGGACGGCCGCTGGCCCAGTCCAACGCCATTCTCCTGCATCTGGCCGAAGGTTCGGACCTGATCCCGGCCGACGCCTATGCCCGGGCCCAGATGCTGGAGTGGATGTTCTGGGAACAGTACAGCCACGAGCCCTATGTGGCGGTCGCCCGATTCAAGGTCCGCTACGAGGGCATGCCCGTCGAAAGCCTTGAGCCGCGACTGGTGGAGCGGGGGGCTGCGGCCCTGCAGCGGCTGGAAGACGCCCTGGCGGTGGGGACTTTTCTGGTTGGCGGTCAGCTCAGTCTCGCCGACGTCGCGCTGGTCGCCTATACCCGGCTGGCCGGCGAGGGCGGCTTCGACCTGTCACGCTATCCCAAGGTCCAGGCCTGGATCGCGCGGGTGGAAGCGGCCCTGCCGATCAAAGACTAGGAGTCTTCCTCAATGCGGATCGCTGCGCTTCCCCTGGTCCTGGCGGCCCTGTCGCTCACGGCGCCCAGTCAGGCCCTGGCCTGGGGCGGTCACGGCCACCGGATCATCGGCGTGGCCGCCATGGAGGCTCTGCCGGACGAGGTCCCCGCCTTCCTGCGCGATCCGACGGTCGCGACCCAGGTTGGAGAGCTGAGCCGCGAACCGGACCGCTCGAAGGGGGCGGGCAAGATCCACGACTCCAACCGCGATCCGGCCCATTTCGTCGATCTCGACGATGCGGGCCTGGTGATGGGCGGCCCCAGGTTCGAAAAGCCCCTGCCGCCCACCCGCGCCGACTACGAGGCCCTGTTGCAGGCCGCCGGGACCGACAGCTGGAAGGCCGGCTATCTGCAGTATTCCATCGTCGACCAGTATCAGCAGCTGACCCTGGACTTCGCCTATTGGCGGGTGCTGGTGGCCGCCGAGGCCCGCGAGACCGATCCGGGCCGTCGCGCCTGGTACGCCCAGGACCGCGCCCTGCGGGAGGGCCTGCTGAAGACGACCCTTGGCGCCCTGTCGCACTATGTGGCCGACGGCGCCCAGCCCCTGCACACCTCGGTCCACTACAATGGCTGGGGGGACTATCCCAATCCGCAGGGCTATACCCTGGGCCGGATCCACGGCCCGTTCGAGGGCGAGTTCACCCGCGCCCATGTCAGCCTGGCCGACCTGAAGGGGGCCATGGCGCCGCTGCGCCTCTGCGACTGCCCGGTCGAGGAACGCGCCGTCGACTACATCCTGGCCGGCTTTTCCAAGGTCGAGCCGCTCTACGCCCTGGAAAAGGCCGGCGGCCTGGCCGAGGGCGACGGGCGCGGCGTGGCCTTCGTGCTGACCCAGACCGCCGCCGGCGCCTCGGAACTGCGGGACCTCATCGTCGAGGCCTGGCGCGACAGCGCCGACTCCCAGGTGGGCTGGCGCCCGGTGAAGGTGGCCGATGTGGTGGCCGGCGAGGTTGATCCCTTCGATTCCCTGTATTCGGTCGACTGATGGGCGCCATTCCTCAATTCGGCGTTCCGGAGCCTGGCCGCGCCTATCCCGACCGGCCCGTGGCCTTCGGCGTGGGCCTGCGGGACGGGCTGGTGGCCCTGGTCCGGGTCGAGCCGGCCGACGGCCCGGTCCGCATCGACCTGCCCGGCGGCGGGATCGATCCGGGGGAGTCCGCCGAGGTCGCCGTGGCGCGGGAGTTCGTCGAGGAGACGGGGCTGGAGGTCGCCGCCCGGGCCCGCCTGACCCTGGCCGACCACTTCTTCGTCAATGGCGCGTCCGAGGCCTACAACACCCGCGGCGTCTTCTTCGCCGTCGATATTCTCGCTGAGCGCCCCGAACAGAAGATCGAGGCCGACCACACCCTCTTTTGGCGCACGCCGGCCGAGGCCCTGACCCTGCTCAGCCGCGACAGCCACGCCTGGGCGCTGGCCTGCTGGCTGCGCCGCGGCTGAAGGGCGAGAACCCACTGCGTTGCGCCGCGCGCCGCCAGGGTCTAGGTGGCGGGCCATAGCCTCACCTCAGGAGTCGTCATGCCCCAGGCCCAGATCATCGACGGCAAGATCTATTCCGAACGCGTCCGCGCCGAGGTGGCGCAGGAGGTCGCGCGCCTGCGCCGGGACCATGAGATTCAGCCGGGCCTGGCGGTGATCGTGGTCGGCGACGACCCGGCCAGTCAGGTCTATGTGAAGTCCAAGGGCGAACAATCCCTGGCGGCGGGGATGCACTCGGTCACCCACCGGCTGCCGGCCGACGCCCATATCGACGAACTGCTGCTGCTGATCGCCGGGCTCAACGAGGATGCGCGCATCCACGGCATCCTGCTGCAGCTGCCCCTGCCGGGCCACCTGGACCAGCGCGCCGCCCTGGCGGCCATCAGCCCGGACAAAGACGTGGACGGGCTGCACGTGGTCAATGCCGGCCGCCTGGCCAATGGCGAGCCGGCGCTCACCCCCTGCACGCCGCTGGGCTGCATGATCATGCTGCACGAGACCCTGGGCGATCTGACGGGGAAGTCGGCCGTGGTCGTCGGGCGTTCCGTGCTGGTCGGCCGGCCGGTGGCGCAACTGCTCCTGCAGGCTGACTGCACGGTGACCATCGCCCATTCCCGCACCAAGGACCTGGCCGCCGTCTGCCGTCAGGCCGACATCCTGGTGGCTGCGGTGGGCCGACCGCGGATGATCCGCGGCGACTGGATCAAGCCCGGCGCCACGGTGATCGATGTGGGCGTCAACCGGGTGCCCTTCGACAATCCGGAGAAGGCCGCGGCCGGCAAGACCAAACTGGTGGGCGACGTGGCCTTCAAGGAGGCCCGCGACGTGGCCGGCTGGATCACGCCCGTGCCCGGCGGCGTCGGCCTGATGACCGTCGCCTGCCTGCTGCAGAACACCCTCACCGCGGCCAAGCGGCAGAACGGCCTCGACTAGGAATAGGGGAGGGGCGCTAGGTTCGGGGCGCGCCGGTCCGGTTCGACCAGTCGACCAGCTGGGTCAGAACCTGGCCGGTTCCGGCGTCGAAGGCCGCGACGATGGCGCCGACGCGGTTGTCGGTCGCACGGACTTCGGCTTCGAACACCTCCTCGTCGATCAGCGCCCGATCGCCGCGATTGACCAGAGTCGCGCGCAGGCGGACCACCACCAGCGGGGCGGCCTCCTGGCCGCGGTCATAGACCACTTCGAAACGCCGCACATCGAGCCGCAGGACGCTCTCGGCTGTCCGCATCTCGCCACGGGTGACCAGGCGGGCGGGGCCGCTATTGGCGTCGAAGGCGCGCTCGACGGCCTCTTCGAACAGATCAGTGGCCGGCGCCACCCAGCGGGCGCTGGCGATATAGGCCACCTCGTCGCCGGTGACGGTGAGGATGCGGTCGCCGCTGGCCGCCTGGACAAAACCCGTGCTGGGCAGGACCAGGCCGAAGGTCGGCGCCGGCGGGGCGACCGTGGCCGCCGGATCGATCGCCGCATCCAGGCGATAGAGCTGCGAGGGCTCCGCCTTGGGCAATAGCGACACGCAGGCCGATAGGGCGAGCGCGGCGGCGGTCAGGCTGAGGACGCGAAGGGCGGCGATCATGGCTTCACCTCGATTTCCATGGCCGGCGCCTTGCCGACCACGCCGCGGGGATTGGCGCTGACCTCGTCGGTCAGGCGCGAAAGGGACTCCGCCGTCTCCTGCAGGCTTTCCGCGGCCCGGGTGATCTCGGGCAGGCCGTAGGTCGCGAAGTCGGAGGTCGGGCCTTCGAGGCCGGCAAGGATCTTCCGCATATCGGCCGCGGCGGCCTCGGTCTCGGCGGCGGCCTCGCTGATGCTGGCCATCGCCGATCGGCCATCTGTGTCGACGATGTCGCGGGTGGAGGCGGCCAGGGCGCGGGCCTCCTCGGCGGCCTCGCCAATGTTCTGCAGGGCGACCTGGGCATCGGCGATGATGGCCTTGCGCTCGCGCAGTTCAGCGGTCACCGCCTGGGCGTCGGAAATGGCCGCGCCCAGCGTCAGGATGTTTTCGTCCGACAGGACCCGGTTCACCCGATCGAGCGCCTCGACCGTGCGCGACAGCACGGTGCCGCCGCCCTCGAGCAGGTCTGACAGGGTGCTGCGCTGGCTCTGGATGATGGGCACCTTGCCTTCGGGCGCGGCTTCCTTGAGCAGGGGACGGGTCGAGGTGCCGGCGGTGATCTGCACGTAGTTCAGGCCGGTGATCCCCTGGGGCTCGAGGGTGGCGAAGGAGTCGACGCGGATCGGCACGTCGGAATTCACCCGGATGCGCGAGATGACGCGGCTCGGATTGGTCCGGTCCAGCGAGATGTCGGTCACCTCGCCGACCTTGATGCCGTTGAAGTGCACCTCGCCGCCCTCGGTCAGGCCGCGGACGGGGCCTTGGAACAGGATGTCATAGACATCGTAGTCCTGGGCGAAGGCTACGCGGGCCAGCCAGATGCTGAAGATCACCAGGCCGACGAACAGGATCAGGGTCGAAAGGCCCACCAGGGCGTAGTTGGCGTTCTTCTCCACGATCAGGCCTCGTTCGCCTGGACGCGGGCCTTGGCGGCGGCGCGCCCGCGGGGACCCAGGAAGTATTCCTGAATCCAGGGATGGTCGGAGCTCTCCAGCTCAGTCACCGGCGCCTGGGCGACCACCTTCTTGTCGGCGACCACGGCGACGCGGTCGGTGATCGCATAGAGGCTGTCGAGGTCGTGGGTGATCATGAAGACCGTGAGGTGAAGGCTGTCGGAAAGGTCGCGGATGAGTTCGTCGAAGGCGCCTGCCCCGATCGGGTCGAGGCCCGCCGTGGGTTCGTCCAGAAAGAGCAGGTCGGGGTCGAGCGCAAGGGCCCGGGCCAGCGCCGCGCGCTTGCGCATGCCGCCCGACAGCTCGGCCGGCTTCAGGGCGCCGGCGTCCGGGCGCAGGCCGACGAGGGCGATCTTGAGATCGGCCAGCTCTTCCATCTCGCGGGCGGACAGGCGGGTATGTTCGCGCATGGGCGCCTCGACATTCTCGCGCACGGTCAGGTTGGAGAAGAGGGCGCCGTGCTGGAAGAGAACGCCCCAGCGCCGTTCCAGTCCCGCGGCTTCCCGCACCTTGTCCACATCCTGGCCAAACACCTTGACCGAGCCGCCCTCGGGCGACTTGAGCCCGATAATGGTGTTGAGCAGCACCGACTTGCCAGACCCGGACCCGCCGACCACGGCGACGATCTCGCCCCGGCGCACGTTCAGGTTCAGGCCCTCATGCACCACGTGGTCGCCGAATTGCGAGCGCAGGTCCGAGACCTCGATGACGTAGTCGTTCGCCGGGGTCTCTTCCGGGACGCCCGCGGGGTCCGGCGCAATGGGGTGATCCAGGTCGGTCAAATGTCCAGCTCCATATAGAGCAGGGCGAAGGCGGCATCGATCATGATGATGGCGAAGATGGCGTGCACCACGGCGGCGGTCACCCGGCGGCCCAGGGATTCCACGTCGCCGCCGACCTCCATGCCTTGGCGACAGCCGATGCCGGCGATGACGATGGCCATGATCGGCGCCTTCGACAGGCCGACCCAGAAGTGGGTGGGGCCGACATATTCCAGGATGCGCTGGAAGAAGAAGTTGGGGCCGATGTCCAGCACGCTCCAGGTGACCGCCAGGCCGCCGCAGAGGCCAGCCAGGGTGGCCACGAAGGTGAGCAGGGGGATGGTCACCAGCAGGGCCATGAAGCGTGGGAAGACCAGGGCCTCGAAGGGATCGACGCCCATGACCTTCATGGCGTCCACCTCCTGATTCATCTTCATCGAGCCGATCTCGGCGGCGAAGGATGAGGCCGATCGGCCGGCCAGGAGGATGGCCGTGATCAGAATGTTGAATTCCC
>CAZERE010000160.1:0-2830 GCA_964515365.1 uncultured Phenylobacterium sp.
TGTTCTACTGGGCCTGGTGGATCGCCTGGTCGCCCTTCGTGGGCATGTTCATCGCGCGGATCTCGCGCGGGCGCACGGTGCGCCAGTTCATCCTCAACGTCCTGCTCGTGCCGGCCGGCTTCACCTTCCTGTGGATGACCATCTTCGGCAACACCGCCATCAGCCTGGACATGGGCGCGGCGGCCGGGACGATCTCGGCGGCGGTGACGGCGGACCTGTCGACGGCCCTTTTCCGGTTCTTCGCCGAACTTCCGGGGGCGGCCGTCACCTCGACCGTCGCCGTGGTGCTGGTGGCGGTGTTCTTCATCACCTCGGCGGACTCGGGCTCCCTGGTGATCGACACCCTGGCCTCGGGCGGCGCCGACGACACGCCGCGCTGGCAGCGGGTCTACTGGTGCCTGCTGCTGGGCCTGGTCGCGGGGCTGCTGCTGCTGGCCGGCGGCCTGGGCGCCTTGCAGGCCGCCACCCTGGTGGCGGCGCTGCCCTTCACGGTGATCATGATCCTACTGTCGGTCGGCCTCACGCGACAGATGAACGCCGATGTGGCCGGCCGGGTCGTCGAGACCGAGGGGCCGCCCCTGGCCGAGCAGCTCAAGCGCCTTCTGGCGCCAGCCAGCCGGCGGGATATTCAGCGCCAGATAGACCGTGTCGCCATCCCTGCCCTCGAAAGCGTCAGCGAGGGTCTGGCGGCCGAGGGCCTGATCGCGGAGGTGCGACGTGATGAGGACGCCATCACTCTGACGGCGCCAGGTCCTGGCAGGCCCTTCCATTATCAGCTGGCGGCGCACGACCGACCCCGTCCGGCTATGACGGCTCTGGACGCGCCTGAGCGGCGGCGCGCCATGGAGTGGCGTCTCGTGGCGCGATCCGACGATGTGAACCGCGCGCGGGATGTCACGGGCTTCACACGCGAGCAGCTTGTCGCAGACGTCCTTGAGCATCTGCGCCGCTGGCGGATGGCCTAAGGCTCAGCCAGAACCCCACGGACGGCCGCGATCAGGGTCGGGCGGTCGAAGGGCTTGCTCAAGGCCCCCTGGGCGCCCAGGGCCTGGGCGGTTTCCAGGATGGTCTCGGGGCTGATGGTGCGCCAGCCGCCGGACATGGCGATGATCGGCAGGTCGGGCCACAGGCCGTGAATCTGGCCAATGGTCTCCATCCCGTCCTGATCCGGCATGAAAATATCGACGATCACAGCGGCCACGGGAAGATGCTGCAGGAACTCGATCGCCCGGGCGGCCGTGTCCGATAGAATAGTGTCGAACCCTTCGACCTCCAGTATTGCGGAGGTGGCTCGTAACAATGTTACGTCGTCGTCGACCAAAAGTAACAGCGGTCGATCAGTCATCAAATCGGCTCCAGAGAATCGAGCCGTATCTAGGGGATTTCGCCGTCGCCCGCACACCTTTCTCGCCC
This sequence comes from uncultured Phenylobacterium sp., assembly GCA_964515365.1. Taxonomy (GTDB): domain Bacteria; phylum Pseudomonadota; class Alphaproteobacteria; order Caulobacterales; family Caulobacteraceae; genus Phenylobacterium. The sequence goes on from CAZERE010000160.1 coordinate 1,414, forward strand.
CTGAAGCGAGTGGTGCGCGCTATGCGACCTCAGGCCACGCCGGGGGCTTCAGCTGGCCTTGGCGGGGGCGCCGAGGCGATGGGTCAGGCGCCAGAACATCACGGCGGCCAGCGCGACCGCGCCGCCGGCGAAGGTGACGGAGAGACCGCCGCCCTGCACCAGCAGCGCCCCGCCGAGCGCAGCGCCGAAGGCCTGGCCCAGGGAGGCCGAGGAGGCGTTGAAGGCCAGGGCGAGGGGCGCCGAGGCCGGGGCGCGCTGGATCAGCCGGGTCTGGATGACCGGCAGGATGGAGAACAGGGCCGTGGAGCCGGTCAGGACTGCAAGGCCGACGGTGGCGTAGGCGCCAGGGCCCGGGGCGCCGGCGCGGGCCAGTTCCAGGCTGTGAAGGGCCGCAGCGGTCGCCAGACCCAGAAAGCCCAGGGTGACGCTCGTCCCGCCGGCGCCCTTGTCGGCGGCGCGACCGCCGAGGGTGAGGCCGAGGAAGCTGCCCACCCCGACCAGCATCTGGAAGGCGGCCACGCCGGCGCCGGTCACCTCGATCTGCAACCGCAGGATCGGCGCGATATAGGTGGTGATGGTCATATTGGCCCCGAAGGCCAGGAAGGTGGAGATGAACAGGGGCAGGACGCCAGCCCCCCGCAGGCCCTGGCCGACGCCCGGGCCGGGGGGCGTCACCTTGGGAACGAACAGGGCGATGGCCGCCAGGGCCAGGGCGCTGAGGCCGGCCGACAGCAGGAAGGTGGACCGCCAGCCGAAGGCCGAGCCCACGACGCTGCCCAGGGGAATTCCCATCAGGAAGGCGACCGTCATGCCGCCCATGACGATGGCCAGGGCCGAGCCCCGGCGTTCCGGCGGGACCAGGGCGCTGGCGGCGGCCGAGGCCGCTGGGCCGGCCATGGCGCCGACGGCTCCCAGGATGGCGCGGAACACCAGCAGGACGCCGAATTCCGCCGTCAGCAGGCAGGCGAGGTTGAGCAGGACCGCCGCTGAGAGGGCCAGGAGCAGCACCCGCTTGCGTTCGAACCGGCCGACCAGGAAGGCCAGGGGCGGCCCGGCCAGGGCCGAGGTCAGCACATAGACGGTCTGAAGCTGCCCGACCGCCCCCACCGAGACGCCAAGCTCGACGGCCATGGGCTCCAGCAGGCCGGCGAAGATGAAGGCGCCGGACCCGAAGGCGAAGGTCGACAGCGCCAGGACAAAGACGCGGAGGTTCAAGGGCGCAGGTCCAGCAGGCCGGCGCCAGGGGCGCGGCGGCGAAGGGGGCTGGACCGCATGGTTTATCCTCTCCTGGAGCGGTCTGGCGCCGCTTGATCACCGATCAGTAGCGCCGGCGCCTGAGGGGTCAATCGCAGGATTTCTGAGATCGGCGCCAGAGGCTGGCCGCCGGCCCTATTCGACGGTCACCGACTTGGCCAGG
>CAZERE010000160.1:2840-6512 GCA_964515365.1 uncultured Phenylobacterium sp.
CGCCCTTCTGCACGGCCACATGATAGGCCAGCAGCTGGATGGGGGCCGACATGACCAGCGGCGCGATCAGCGGATCGCAGGCCGGGGCGATGATCACCCGGGCGCCGGCCGGGGCGTGGGCGGCCCCCTTCTCGTCGGTGATCAGCACGATCGGGCCGCCGCGGGCGGCGACCTCGCTCATATTGGACATGGTCTTTTCGAACAGCTCGTCGCTGGGGGCGATGACGATCACCGGCGTCGCCTCGTCGATCAGGGCGATGGGGCCGTGCTTCATCTCGCCCGCGGCATAGCCCTCGGCGTGGATGTAGCTGATTTCCTTGAGCTTCAGCGCCCCTTCCAGGGCCAGGGGGAACATGGCGCCGCGGCCGAAATAGAGGACGTCCCGGGCCTTGGCCAGTTCCGGCGCGAGGGCGCGGATCGCCTCTTCCACGCCGATCGATTCGGCGATCAGGCGCGGCGCCTCCAGCAGGTGCTTGGAGAGCCGGGCCTCCTCGGCGGCGTCGATCTGGCCCCGGGCGGCGGCCGCGGCGATGGCCAGCGCCGTCAGGGCCGCCACCTGGCTGGTGAAGGCCTTGGTGGAGGCCACGCCGATCTCGGGGCCGGCATGGGTGGGCCACAGCAGGTCGGCCTCCCTCGCCATGCTGGACTCCGGCACATTGACCATGGCGGCGGTCTTCAGGCCCTGGGCCTTGCACCAGCGCATGGCCGCCAGGGTGTCGGCGGTCTCCCCGGACTGCGAGACCCCCAGGGCCAGGACGCCGGATCCCAGCGGCGGCTCGCGATAACGGAACTCCGAGGCGACCTCGACATCGGTGGGCAGGCGGGCCAGGCGCTCGAAGGCGTAGCGGGCGATCTGGCCGGCATAGTTGGAGGTGCCGCAGGCGATGATCTGCAGGCGCTCGGCGGTCTTGAAATCGAAGCCGCCCGGCGCGGTCGCCCGCCCGGTCACCGGGTCGATATAGGCCGACAGGGTGTGCTGGGTGGCGTCGGGCTGGTCATGGATTTCCTTCTCCATGAAGTGCCGATAGTTGCCGCGCTCCACCAGGGCCGCGGCCCGGGCCACCTGCTTGATGTTCCGCAGCACCGGCTGGCCGGCGGCGTCGAAGATCTGGGCCTGGGCGTGATCGATCCGCACATAGTCGCCCTCTTCCAGATAGGCGATGCGATTGGTGAAGGGGCCGACCGCCAGGGCGTCGGAGCCCAGATACATCTCGCCGTCCCCATAGCCGACCACCAGCGGGCTGCCGCGCCGGGCGCCCAGGATCATGCCGTCCTCGCCGGCGATCAGCACGGCCAGGGCGAAGGCGCCGCTCAGCCGGTCCAGGGTCGCCTTCAGGGCCTCCAGGGGCGCAAGACCTGACTGCAACTGGGCGTCCAGCAGATGGGCGATGGTCTCGGTGTCGGTCTCGCTCTCGAAGACGCGGCCCTGGGCCTCGAGCTCGCGGCGAAGCTCGGCGAAGTTCTCGATGATGCCGTTGTGGACCAGGGTCACCCGGCCGGCGGTGTGGGGGTGGGCGTTGCGCTCGGCCGGCGCGCCGTGGGTGGCCCAGCGGGTGTGGCCGATGCCGACCTGCGCCATCAGCGGGGTCTCCATCAGCACGTCCTGCAGGGCGCGGATCTTGCCCTTGGCCCGCCGGCGCTCGACGACGCCCGGCCCTGTCACGCCCGCCACGCCGGCCGAATCATAGCCCCGGTATTCCAGCCGGAGCAGGCTCTCGACCAGGCGGTCCTGGACGGGGGTCTTGCCGACGATGCCAATGATGCCGCACATGGCCTTAACCTCACTTTTTGTCGGACGCCGCCGACGCGACTAATGTCTGGCCCCGCGCCGCCTTTAGCATTCGCAAACGCGACGTCGACTAAATCTGGGTTTCCGATCGTTTCGTGAGTCCGACCATGACCAAGCGCGCCTATTTTGGAACCGACGGCATCCGGGGGGAGGCCAACCGCCATCCCATGACCGCCGAGGTCGCCCTGCGCGTCGGCATGGCGGCCGGCAAGGTCTTCATGTCGCAGGACGAACGACGCCACCTGGTGGTGATCGGCAAGGACACCCGGCTGTCAGGCTACATGATCGAGCCGGCCCTGGTGGCCGGGTTCGCCAGCGTCGGCATGGATGTCCGCCTGCTGGGGCCGATCCCGACGCCCGGGGTGGCGATGATGACGCGGTCCATGCGCGCCGATCTGGGGGTGATGATCAGCGCCTCGCACAACACCTATTCCGACAACGGCATCAAGCTGTTCGGCCCCGACGGGTTCAAGCTCTCCGACGCCCGCGAGCTGGAGATCGAGGCCCTGATGGACGAGGGCCTGCAGGAACGTCTGGCGGCGCCGGACGCCCTGGGCCGCGTGGCCCGGGTGGACGACGCCCAGGCCCGCTATGTGGAGATCGCCAAGGCGACCTTCCCCCGCCGCCTGAGCCTGAGCGGCCTGCGGATCGTCATCGATTGCGCCAATGGGGCGGCCTACAAGGTGGCGCCCACGGCCCTTTACGAACTGGGCGCCGAGGTCATGCGCCTGGGCGTGGAGCCCAATGGCTTCAACATCAACAGTGAGTGCGGTTCGACCCATCCCGAAGCCATGGCCAAGATGGTCAAGGAATACCGGGCCGACATCGGCATCGCCCTGGACGGGGACGCCGACCGCCTGGTGATCTGCGACGAAAACGGCCGGGTGGTGGACGGGGACCAGATCATGGCCCTGATCGCCGCCCATTGGGCGCAGCGCGACCGCCTGACCGGCGGGGGCGTGGTGGCCACCGTCATGTCCAATCTCGGCCTGGAGCGATTCCTGGGCGGGAAGGGGCTGAAGCTCGAACGCACCGCCGTGGGTGACCGGGCGGTGATGATGCGGATGCGCGAAGGGGGCTTCAACCTCGGCGGCGAGCAGTCGGGTCACGTGATCCTGTCGGACTTCTCCACCACCGGCGATGGTCTGTTGGCGGCGCTGCAGGTGCTGGCGGTGCTGAAGGAGGCCGACAAGCCCATGAGCGCGCTCGCCCGCCAGTTCGAGCCCGTGCCGCAGCTTCTGGAAAATGTCCGCTTCGGCGGCGGGCGTCCCCTGGAGAGCGAGAACGTCAAGGGCGCCATCGCCCTGGCCGAGCAGCGGTTGAACGGGTCGGGCCGGCTGCTGGTCCGGGCCTCGGGCACCGAGCCGCTGATTCGGATCATGGCCGAGGGGGACGACGAAAAACTGATCTTCGAGATCGTCCACGAGTTGGCCGGCGTGGTGCGCCAGGCCGCCGCCTGAGGCCGATTTGCCCGCTGGCTGACAGGGTTTCAGAAACCCTATCCAAGACCCGCGCATTATGTCAGTTTCGTAATGTCCAGGCCGCTCGACCGGCGTGGAGACAAAGATACGACTGGGAGGAATGCATGTCTCGGAACCCCGCGCTCGTGGGCCGCAGGCAGGGGCAAGCAGGCAGAGGCGCTCCGGCGTCCATCGCCTGCATGGCCTTTGTCGCCGCCATTTCCCTGGCCTTTTGGGTCGGCGCTGTCTGGATCGTTCAGCAGCTCATGGCCCTGATGGTCGGGGCTGGCTGAGGGCTCTAGAGCCGCCCGACGCTGGTATAGTGAAAGCCCTGCCGACGGACCTCGGCGGGGTTATAGATGTTGCGCAGGTCGACGAGCACCGGGGCGATCATGTCGGCCTTGAGCCGGTCGAGGATTTCGT
>CAZERE010000161.1:0-6427 GCA_964515365.1 uncultured Phenylobacterium sp.
GTATAAAATTTTTTTTCTTTATTTTTTTTTTCAAATCAAAATGAGCAATTTGACCGATAGCATGGACTCCGGCATCTGTTCTACCCGCTCCTATTACAGTTATTTTTTCCCTAGAAAAATCAGATTGTTGGGCACTGGTCGCTGGTGTCTGACCGGCCGTTTCTGAGGCCCTGAAGTGGCTAGTGGGGCGCTAGTGGGGCAGTGAAAACAAAACTCGCTGGAACGCGCTGAACCACGTCTCCGCTTTGGCTGGAGTGGGTCGCGCGTCACCGCGCTGGATTTCCTTGGCTCGATCTGGACGATTTCCGCGGACACTCGCCGCAAGGACACGCCTTCAAGCCCTAGGCGACGCCGGCCTGCTTGGCCTGCGCGTCGATGAGGGCCCCGATTGCGGGATTGACCCGATCGGCCAGTGCGGATCGCGCCCAGTCGGACCGTGACGGAACCGTGGAACCGATGGCGGACAATGCGATCATGATGCGGTTGACCAACGGCAGGGAGCCACTGTCAATCGCGGCGTCGATCCAACCGTCCACATAGGGCCAGTTCGATCGCAGCAGCCGAACCATCGCCGCGGTGGTCGGCTCGATAACGCCGTTGTCTCGGCAAAGCAGACTGACATCGCCGAAGTCGTGCACGAGGTGGCCGATCTTCTCGCCGGTATCCCTCAGCAGAGGCAGCGGCGCCTGGCCGACCTCGAAAAGAAGGCGGGCGTCGACACGGTTTTCGGGATTCTCGTCCATCGCCATGGGCAGGGCCGCAAGCTGACCCAGCATCATCCAAGGCGTCAGGCGGGCGTAGCTCTTCAGGGTTTCACCCTCGAAATCGATGGCGGGACTGCGTTGCCGACCGGCCTTATCCACGAGCCACGCGCGTCCCTCCTGAACGCGAAGGTCCACCAGCCGCCCATCAGGAGCCTTGAAGGCCACGGTCGTGTCATTCACCTGGTGGGTCTCGGGCTCGATGGCGAGCAGGGTCTCGATGATGCGCCAGTTCAGCCCGCCGGTTCGGTTCACCAAATCCCGGATCGCCTGCGCCCCGATCAGGTCGGAGAAGCAGGTGGCCTCCAGGCGTTCCGCCATCCAGTAGGCCGCTGCGATAGGGTCGTCTTGGGCGCGTTGTTCCAGCGCCTCGCTCATGGCGCGGGCGAGTTCGCTGATGAACAGCTCCGGCGCGGTCGGGGCGACGAGATCGAGGCCGTCGTCGTTCCGGTAGCGGGTCAGCCAGCCGTTCGTTTCGAGCTGACCAAGGCAGGCCTCAGAGGCGGGGCTGAGCGCGGCCCGGCGAATGACGAAAGCGTAGGACCGGGCCAGGGCGAGGCCCGCAGGCTCTTCGCCGACATCGTCGATGTAATCGCGGGCGAGAAGGCCGTAGGCGTGCTCGACTTCGACCTGATCTTCGAAAGACGTACGGGTGTGATCGATAACGGCGAGGCCCAGGGTCGCGGGCATCATGAAGAACCCCTTCTTCGGGTCATAGCCCGGCATCGAGACGAGGCCGTCGTAGAGGACACGCAGAACCCAGGGAGCCCGATAGTCGGCGCTGTGCAGGGCGCCGGGCTGGAAGCGGATCTCCGCAGCCGTCAACGCGTCCTGCGCCCACTTGAACTCGTCCGCCGAAAGGGGGCCCACGGTGACGGTCTCGGCTCCCTGATCGTTGATCGCCGTCCGGTTCCGGTTGTTACCGGTGAAAAGGATGCGGCGCGCATCGTCGATCGACGCCACGATCCGCACCTTTTCGCCGAACCCGGCGTCGGCCAACTCCTCCAGGTCCCTGGCCATGGCGTTGCCGGGTTCCAGGCCGTCGATGGTGAGGATCAGTGTAGGACCGCGACCGAAGCGGGACAGACGGCGCAGCCATTGGCGCACATTGTCCGGGGTCACCTCCCATTCCAGGGCGCTGGACAGGATATTGGCGATCGACTGGTAGAGCCCGGTCGAGCCCCCGCGCATGAAGAGGACCGCGAACTCTTCGCTGGTCTGCGTGGTCTCCGCCAGTTCACGCAGGACATTGGACTTCCCCACCAGGGGCGGTCCGTCGACCAGCACGAACCGAACCCCCGCGCGAAGACGGGCCAGCACCTTCTGGGTCGCATCGCGAGGCAGCTTGAGGCCCTCGGCAAAAGGCTTGCGGCCCTGTCCGGCCGGCGCGGTCTGCCGCGCGATCAACTCTCTGGTTCGGTCGCGCACGACCCCAGGCCAGATGTCGGCGCCCGGGCCAAGCAGGACCTCGACGGCCCACTTCATGTTCGCGGCGGCGACGGCCGTCGCGTTCTCCAGCAGTTTCGCGACGGCCTTTTCCGCGTCGGAACCGACGGACCAGCGTTCCCCGGTCGCGCTGTCGTAGGTGATCGTCTCCGATCCATTGGTGACGATCAACAGAGGCGGGCGTGGCGTGAACTGGTTGGCGTAGCTCTGGGCCTGGGCGGCGTCGTCCAACGCGAGCTTCACGGTCGTGCGTTTCACTTCCACGACCGCCAGACACCGATCCTCGTGGAAGATCAGGATATCGGCGCGGCCGGATCCCTCCCACTCGGCCTTCGCATCGAACGTCTTCTCCTGATGGCCGATGCGGACCGTCAGCGTCGTCTGGTGGCGGATCTTCGCGCGGTCGATGCCCGGAAACGCGGCCGCGAGGGCTTGCCCCAGCAGGGCGTCGAGGTGGGCTTCCTGGGGCGCGGCGGCGAGGGCCTTGGCGGCCGTCGACGCGGCGGCAGGGGGCTTGGGTTTGGTGGCGGCCTTGGCGGCGCCCTTCGGTTGTTTCGTCATGGCCGGAGGATACCCCAGGTCATTCCCGTGGGTCATTATTCCCGTGACGCCCGTCGCTCTATGCCGTCAGCCCAGCCGGCCCTTCCGTCGCCGCCGCGGAATGACCATGTCATGAGGCCCGTCCTCCCGCCCGCCGAGACCCCATGACCGATCAAATCCGCCAGCACGCCGACACCGTCAACGAACACTTCGCCGTCAAGAAATACCTGGTGAACTACCGCCTCGCCTCGGCCGGGGACGCCGCCGGCAAGGGCGACCGTGCGGAGCGGTACGAGGCGCTGTGCGAGGCCTTGAAGCCGATGGCCGGCTACAGCTTCAAGAACTTCGACGACGACGGTCACCATTCGACCTCAAGCTGGATCATCCACGTGTCCAAGACCGCCGAGCAGGTCGGCGTCGAGCTGGAAAAGCTGCTGGTCGAGCGGCACGACTTCCTCGCGATCTTCGAGATTTCCGAAGAGAACAACTGGTCGATGCCGGACGCAGACGGCGACCGCGCCCAGACCACCCGGATCTGAAGGGGCGGGGCTTCCTCATGACCCAGGCTTCGGAATGGACCGCGCTCGCGGACCAGGCGGCGGCGCTTCGGGATCATCTGCCCGACGATTTCAGCCGGACCGCCCTGGATGCGGCGCTCGCCGTGGCACCGATCGATATCCCGCTTCGGGGCAATTTCTTCGCGGCCGCGATGCGGGAGGTGGTCAGCATCTCCCTGCATGCGAACGCGCCCGACGAAGCCGTCATGGCGACGCCCGACTTCCAGCTCGAAGAGGATCAGGACCGTCCAACGCAAGCCCAGCGGTTCGCCTACTGGGCTCGGGCGGGGTTGGATCCTGCCTTCATGGAGGAGCACCTCACCGTCGACATCAGCGGGGCGGTGAAGACCGGGAAGGATTCCCTGCGGGAACTGTCGAAGCGGGTCCATGTCCGGGAAGGCACGCACGTCCACGAGGAAACGGCGGTCCTCATTCTGGTCCGATCCTCACTGGACGCCTTGGAGACGGTATTCGCGGCGGCGGAGGAGGCGCGCGCCGCAGTCATCGACGCCCTCGCCGAGGAGATCAACGACGAGGCCTTCAACGCTTTCGTTCTGGACACGATCGCGGCGGTCGACGAACTGGCCACTCATCACTCGATCGAGTCGGTCTGGGTCGACGACGTCAAGGTTCGCCAGGCCGCGCCGGATCGACTTCGCTTCGAGGTGGCCGGCTCCATCGATGTCGGACTGCAGTGGGGATCGAACTCGGACGTCCGGCGGGGCGACGGCGCCGAGCTGGATGAGACCTTCAAGTTCACCCTCGCCTTCACCGCTTCGACCCTGACCCCGACCGAGTTCGAGGACACGACCTACACCCTCGATCTCGGCAAATGGGAACGAGACGTGTTCGAGCGAGATGACGAAGCCTGGCCCTGAGCCGGTGCGAGGTCAGCGTTCCCAGCGGGCAAGGCCAAGTCAGAGGCAGCCGCAGGAAACAAACGGCCGAAGAGGAAGTAAGTGGCATTGCTATTTAAAGATGGCAATGCTATCTCGGTCGGGTGCTGTCCTCCCATCTGACCACTCACCGGTTTACCCAAGGCGACGTCCTGGCCGTCACGCGGTTGCGTAAGGACGTTCTCCAGACCTGGATGAACCGGGGAGTCATCGCGCTCGGGGACCAGAACCCGGGCACGGGGCGGCGACGGCTCTACTCGCCGCTGGATATCGTCAAGCTTGCGCTCATGCGCCGTGTGGCGGACCTCGGCATGGCGCTGTCGATCGGCCTGGACCTCGCCGGCGAAGCCGAACGCGTTCTCCTGGCCGGACGACTGCCGAGCTGGAACGAGCATCTGTCGATGAAGCCGGACGCGGCCACGCGGAAAGAGGCTTCCGTCTCCGTGATCGCTTCGGCGGGATACAGCCTGCTGGCGCTCAAGTATGGGGCGACCGTGGGCGACGCCTTTGAGATGCGGGTGTCGAGTTTCACCGAACCGTTCGACGGCGTCTTTCAGAGGCGCAAGCGTACCGGCGGCGAGGAGCGCCCGATCGATCCGGACCAACGGGCCGCCCTGGCGCGGAAAGGCATCCATGCCGAGCCGGTGGTCATTTTTCCCTTCGGCGAGATCGTCAACGCGACCCTGCTTCAGGTCGAGGATCTGATCGCCGCGACGGCCGGCCCGCGGGCCCCGCCGCCCGTTGACCCCGGAGGCTAGGGCGCTATGGCGAGAAGTCCGGCCGCTGAGCAACTGCGTCAGGAACGGGAGACGTTCGACCAGGCGCGGTCGCAGGATCGTCTGTGGTTCGGTCTAAGACTGGCCATGGGCTATGTCGCCATCGCCATCATTGTGCTGGTCGCGTCGGTCAGCCTGTATGTGATGCTTCATCCGCAGCGATACGGCCCAACGGTCCTGACCCTGGCCGCGGCAGCACTGCTCGTCGACATGGTCAGCCTGGCCGCCGCCGTGTTCCGGCTGGTGCTGCAACAAGGGAGCGCCAGAGCGCTGAGACCGGTCACACAGGTGACCTCGTATCCGGGTCGGAACGGCCCCTAGTCCACGCCATTTTTCAGACCGGTGGACGCAAGGACACGCAGACGTCTCGGGCGCGTGCGCGAGGTTCACCGGAAATCCCGGGTCCGCACCCTGATGGCCTCCAGCGACAGGTCGGGGATGTAGATGTCGCGGGCCTTCGGCGTTCGGGCGTCCGGGGCGCTGCCGCGATAGACCTCGTCGCCCCGCCCGTGCGGTAGCCGGAAACCCTCGCGTCGCCCCAGGGAGGTCAGGAGATCGGACGCGTCGTGAAGCCGGGTGGCGACGATGTGCACCACCTCCCCCTCGCGCTGCACCTTGCCGTCGACCACCAGCAGGCTGGCGCCCAGCACCACCCGGCGTTGCTCTTCATAGAGGCTCGGCCAGATCACCAGGTTGGCCACGCCGGTCTCGTCCTCGATGGTGATGAACATCACCCCCTTGGCCGACCCCGGCTTCTGGCGGACCAGGACCAGGCCCGCGACGCGGGTCAGGCGCCGGTCCCGCATCGCCGTCCCGTCGGCGCAGGTCATCACGTGACGGGCCTGCAGTTCGTCGCGCAGGAAGGCGAGCGGGTGATCGCGCAAGGTCACCCCGATGTGGGAATAGTCCTCCACCACCTCCTGGCCTTCCGGCATGGCGGGCAGGCCGGCGTCCGGCTCGGCGACCTCGGGGATCGCGTCGCGCCCGGCGCCGGCGGCGAACAGAGGCAGGGGCTCATCCCGCAGCGCCTTGATGGCCCACAGGGCGTCCCGGCGTCCGAGCCTGAGCCCTTCGAGGAAGGCGTCGGCCTCCGCCAGCCGGGTCAGGGCGCCGACCGGCGTGGCCGACCGACGCCACAGATCGTCCACGCCGCTGAACGGCCTCTCGCCCCGATGCGCGACCAGGCGAGCGGCGTCGGCGTTGGCCAGGCCCCGCACCATCCGCAGGCCCAGCCGCACGGCGAACCGGTTGTCCCGCTCCGTCGGTTCGAGGGTGCAGTCCCAGCGCGAGGCGTTGACGCAGACCGGCCGGACCTCGACGCCGTGCTCGCGCGCGTCGCGAACGATCTGGGCGGGGGCGTAGAACCCCATCGGCTGGGCGTTCAGCAGGGCGGCGCAGAAGACGTCGGGGTGATGGCACTTGATCCACGCCGTCGCGTACACGATCAGCGC
>CAZERE010000162.1:0-6214 GCA_964515365.1 uncultured Phenylobacterium sp.
GACCGGCGACGCGGGCGACGAGGCCTTCGTCGAATCCTATATTCAGCGCGCCGTGGACGAGTTCGGCGGCCTGGACGCGGTCTACGCCAATGCCGGGATCACCGGGGGTCCGACACCCTTCTTCGAGCTCACGCCGGAGATCTGGACCGAGGTGCTGCGGATCAACCTGATCGGCCCCTTCCTGGCCATCAAGCACGCCAGCAAGGTGATGATCCCCAAGGGCAAGGGCTCCATCGTCTGCACGGCATCCGTGGCCGGCATCCGCTCGGGCGCTGGCCCGGCCTCCTATTCGGCCTCCAAGGCCGGGGTCATCAACCTGGCGACCACCGCGGCCAACGAGCTCTATGGGACGGGGGTTCGGGTCAACGCCGTCTGCCCCGGCCTCATCGAGACCGGCATGACCCAGAGCGTCTTCGACTATGCCCGGTCCCGCGGCAGCGAGGACAGGATCGGCCAGCTCAATCCGCTGAAGCGCGCCGGCGTGCCGGACGAGATCGCCCACATGGCGCTCTTCCTGGCCAGCGACGAGGCCTCCTATGTCAACGGCCAGGCCATCGCCGTGGACGGCGGTCTCTCGTCCTCACATCCCGTGGGCAAGCGCGGCGGCCCCCGATAGGCGCAACCTTCGAAGGGGCGCAGGGTTTTGCCTTGCGCCCCGGCGGGCGCTAGAAGCGGCGCTCGAACGCTGCAGACCAGACCTCCAGGACCCATGGCCGGACATTCAAAGTTCAAGAACATCATGCACCGCAAGGGCCGCGCCGATGCGGTGCGGTCCAAGCTGTTCTCCAAGCTCAGCCGCGAGATCACCGTCGCCGCCAAGTCGGGCATGCCCGACCCGGCGATGAACTCCCGCCTGCGTCTGGCCGTGGCCAACGCCAAGGCCGAGTCCATGCCCAAGGACAATATCGACCGGGCGATCAAGAAGGCGTCCGGCGCCGACGCCGAGGCCTATGAGGAGATCCGCTATGAGGGCTTCGGCCCGGGCGGCGTGGGCCTGATCGTCGAGGCCCTGACCGATAACAGGAACCGCGCGGCGGCCAATGTGCGGGCGATCTTCTCCAAGAACGGCGGCAATCTGGGGGAGACGGGCGCCGTCTCCTTCATGTTCGACCGGGTGGGCCAGATCGTCTATCCGGCCAGCGTCGGCTCCGAAGACAAGGTGATGGAAGCCGCCATCGAGGCCGGCGCCGAGGACGTGGAGTCCGACGAGGACACCCACACCATCTACACCGCCTTCGAAGATCTCTCCGACGTGGCCCAAACCCTGGAAGGCTCGCTGGGCGAACCCAAGTCCACCGCCATCGCCTGGCGGCCCAAGACCCTGACCCCAGTCGAGGGCGAACCCGTCGCCACCCTGATGAAGCTGATCGACGCCCTGGAAGACGATGACGACGTCCAGAACGTCTATGGCAATTACGACATCTCCGACGAGGACCTGGAGACCTACGCCGGCTGAGCCCCCATGAAGCTTCAGCGCGCCTCGCGCGTTGGGGATCCATGGAGTGGTTCGCCGCCTATGTGCTGCCCGTCACGGGCGCCGTCGTCGCCGGCGGACTGATCGGGTTCGAGCGGGAGTATCGCGGCCGCCCGGCCGGCTTCCGCACCCACATCCTGGTCAGCCTCGCCTCGGCCCTGCTCATGCTGGCCGCCGTGCACCAGATCGAGTGGATGGGCGATGTCTCGACCGAGATCATCCGCATCGACCCGGTGCGCATGGCCCACGGCATACTGACCGGCATCGGCTTTCTCTGCGGCGGCGTCATCTTCCGCCATGGGCTGAGCGTGCACGGCCTGACCACGGCGGCGTCGCTATGGATCACCTCGGCGCTCGGCACCCTCTATGGCGTCGGCTTCTACGGCCTGGCCATCGGCGGCACGGCGGTGACGGTGCTGGTCCTGGGGGTCCTGCGGTGGGCCGACCGGCACATGCCTCAGCTCAACATCATCGACGTCCGGGTCTGCTACCGTCGCGCCGAGGCCCTCGACGAAAGCGCCTTCCGCGAGCTGATGGGCGAGTTCGGCCTGCATGCGGGCGCCATCAGCCAGAGGCTCTGGGCCGGCGGCGAGGATCGGCTTGGCCGGGTGGAATACAGCGCCACCCTGCATGGCAGCGGCCAGCTGAAAGTGGAGCGCCTGGCCCGGCGCCTGCGCGACGATCCCCAGGTGGTGGAATACAGGCTTGCGCCGCGAAAGGACTGACCCAGGCGACAGGGCCGTGCCGACAATGCTAGAGACCGCGCCCTCATGACCCTGCGAATCTGGATTGAAACCAATCATCAGGCCCCCTACCGCACCGGCGGGTGGGCCTGGCTCCGCCAGACCGGCAAGGCCGTTTCCGGCGCCGCGGGCGGCGACCGGGACCTGGACGCCGGGGGCTTCTGCGTCCGCGCCCTACAGGCGGCGCTGATCGACCTCCCGGCCGACCAGGGCGTGGCCCTGCACCTGTCCGACCCGCTGCTGATCGAAGGCGTGCGCACCATGTCGGCGCGGCGGGCGGCCGGCTGGCTGAATGAGGACGGCGCGCCGGACCCGGAGGCGGAGGGCTGGGAAGCGGTGGCTCAGGCCCTGACCGGGCGCACGCTGAGCCTGGTTCGAACCCAGCCCACCGACGCCCGCACCCCGGCCGGCTTCGCCGCGGCCTGGGCTGAGCTCGCCCGGGACAAGGCCAAGACCAAGGGGACGTTCAAGAACCCCATCCCCCGCCCAAACCTGACCAAGATCCGCGGGCTCTAGGCGGGTTAAGGGCGCTTTAACCCTGCGCCGGGCTTATCGGCTGGTAGGAACAATCCCCGAACACGCCTATAGAGTCGCTCATGGCCGCCGTGCGCATCCTTGGACTGGACCCCGGCCTCCGCCGCACCGGCTGGGGGGTGATCACCATTGAGGGCGCACGCCTGGCCCACGTGGCCCACGGGGTCATCGCGCCCAAGGACTCCCTGCCCTTTTCCGAGCGTCTGCTGGTGCTGTTCGAGGCCATCAGCGCCATCGTCGCCGATCATGCGCCGCACGAGGCGGCGGTGGAGGAGACCTTCATGAACAACAACGCCGCCTCCGCCCTCAAGCTCGGCCACGCCCGGGCCATGGCCCTGGTGGCGCCGGCCCGCGCCGGCCTGCCGGTGGCCGAATATGCCGCCACCGTGGTCAAGAAGGCGGTGGTGGGCACGGGGGGCGCCGACAAGGACCAGGTGGCCTTCATGATCGCCCGGCTGCTGCCGGCCGCCAGCGGCGTCACCGCCGATGCGGCCGACGCCCTGGCCGTCGCTATCGCCCATGCCCATGCGCGCACGGCGCGCAGCCTGGCCAGCCATACGCCAGCGAGGCGGGTGGCGTGATGATCGGCCGGCTGCGCGGAACGGTCGCCGAGATCGGCGAGGAGGACGCCCTGATCGACGTCCTCGGCGTCGGCTATGTGGTCCGCTGCGGCGCGCGAACCCTGGCCCGGCTGCCGCCGGTGGGCGAAGAGGCCGTGCTGCACATCGAGACCCAGTGGAGCGAGCAGGCGGGCATGCGCCTCTATGGCTTCCTCACCCGGGACGAGCGCCGTACCTTCCTGATCCTCAAGGAAATCCAGGGCGTCGGCCCCAAGGCCGCGCTCGCCGTGCTGGACGTCCTGCCGCCGGCCGAGCTCGCCGCCGCGGCCGGCCGCCAGGACAAGGCCGCCATCGCCCGTGCGCAAGGGGTGGGCCCCAAGCTCGCCCTGCGCATCGCCACCGAGCTGAAGGATAAGCCCCTCACCGACCTGCCGATCAGCGCCTTTGCCCCGGGCGCCGGCGCGGCCGAACCGGCGCCCGCGCCCTCGGCGGCGGGTGAAGCGGTCGCAGCCATGATGGGTCTGGGCGTGGCCGAGCCCCAGGCCCGGCGGCTGGTGGAGGCCGCGGCTGCGCGCCTGGGCGAGGAGGCGCAAGCCGCCGCCCTGATCAAGGCGGCCCTGCAGGAGCTGGGCCGGTGAGCCGGCTGGTCAGCGGCGAGGCCGCCCCGGCCGAGGGGACCGACCGGGCCTATCGTCCCCAGACGCTGGCGGAGTTCGTCGGCCAGGAGCAGTCCAAGGCCAATCTGCGCATCTTCATCCAGGCCGCCCGCGACCGCGGCGACACGCTGGATCACGTCCTGCTGTTCGGACCGCCGGGGCTGGGCAAGACGACGCTCGCCCAGATCATCGCCCGGGAGATGGGGGTGAACTTCCGCGCCACCTCCGGCCCGGTCCTGGCCAAGGCCGGGGATCTGGCCGCCATCCTGACCAATCTGGAGGCCGGCGACGTCCTCTTCATCGACGAGATCCACCGCCTGGCGGCCAATGTGGAGGAGATCCTCTATCCGGCCATGGAAGACCATGTGCTGGACCTGATCATCGGCGAAGGCCCCTCGGCTCGCTCGATCCGCATCGATCTGGCGCCCTTCACCTTGGTTGCGGCGACCACGCGCGCCGGCCTGCTGGCCACGCCGCTCCGCGACCGGTTCGGCATTCCCGTCCGCCTGGAATTCTACACCCCGGCCGAGCTCATCAAGGTCCTGGCTCATGCGGCCGGCAAGATGGGGGTGAACCTGACAAAGGACGGCGCCGCCGAGATCGCCGCCCGCGCCCGGGGCACGCCGCGGGTGGCTGGCCGGCTGCTGCGCCGGGTGCGCGACTTCGCCGCCGCCGAAGGGGCCGCGGAGATCGACAAGGGCGCGGCCGGACGGGGCCTGGCGAGACTTGAGGTGGACGAGGTGGGGCTGGACTCCCTCGACCGCCGCTATCTGCGCGCCCTGATCGACAACTATGGCGGCGGCCCGGCCGGGGTGGAGACCCTGGCCTACGCCATCGCCGAGGCCCGCGACGCGGTCGAGGACGTGATCGAGCCCTATCTGATGCAGCAGGGTTTCATCCAGCGCACGCCCCGGGGTCGCGTGGCCTGCGCCAAGGCCTATGGTCACCTGGGCCTGACCCCGCCGCCCCAGCCGCCGGGCGCAGGCCAGGCGACCCTGTTCGACGAATAGACGAAAAGGCCCCGACGCGATGACGCCCGCCCCTGGCGAACCCTCCGCCGGCTGGATCGAAGGCCGCGAGCACGTCCTGCCGGTCCGGATCTATTACGAGGACACCGACTTCACCGGCGTCGTCTATCACGGCAACTATCTGCGCTATTTCGAGCGCGGCCGGTCCGACTTCCTGCGGCTGGCCGGCGTGCGCCACGCCGAACTGCTGGACCAGGAGACGCCGTCCGCCTTCACCATCGTGCGCATGGAACTGGACTTCAAAGCCCCGGCCCGGATCGACGACGCCCTGCAGGTGCGCACCACCTATGACCGGGTGAAGGGGCCGCGGCTGTTCATCAGCCAGAGGATCGTGCGCGGCGAGGCCCTGATCGCCCAGGCGGCGGTCCTGGCCGCCTGCATCGGCCTGGACGGCCGGCCCCGCAAGCCGCCGCCGGGCATGGCCGCCGCCCTGGCCCCCTATTTCGCCGCCGACGAGGGTTCCGGCGTCGCATAAGACCGGCATAGGTGACCGCGACCGCCTGCTGATTCACCTTGTCGGCAAAACGATTCGAAGCGATCGGCCATTCTGGGCGTTAGGCAGGCTTCGGTAAGGTTATTGCAGTTCCACTGGCGCGCGTAGGGACGTGATCGTCAACGATCGGCGCCTTAAGTTCGCCACCGCCACGTTCCAAGCCACCCCCTGGGCGCAATCCCGCCCTCGCCAACGGAGCCCAGACCGCATGGACCCCGCCGCTTCCGCCACATTGACGGCTGACAGTTTCTCCATGGTCGCGCTGTTCATGCGCGCCGACTGGGTGATCAAGGCCGTGATGATCGGCCTCGGTCTAGCCTCCCTGTTCTCCTGGGCGGTGATCATCGACAAGCTGCTGCGGTTCAGCGCGCTCAACCGTCATGCGGACCGGTTCGAGGACCAGGTGTCCTCCGGGCGGTCCCTGGAGGAGATCGCCAACGAGGCCGGCGAGCGCCCCCGCCACGCCCTGCCCCGCATGCTGCAGGCCGCCCTGCGGGAATGGCGCGAGGCCCGGACCAAGGGCCTGTCCAGCGACACCCAGGCCGGCTTCCTGATCCAGCGGATCGACCGGGTTCAGGACGCCATCATCGCCCGCGAAGCCTCCCGGGTGGAGGAAGGCCTGCCCCTGCTGGCCATCGTGGCCACAGCCTCGCCCTTTGTCGGCCTGTTCGGCACGGTTTGGGGGATCATGGACGCCTTCCAGGCCATCGCCATCCAGCAGAACAC
>CAZERE010000163.1:0-6017 GCA_964515365.1 uncultured Phenylobacterium sp.
CCCTGACGGTGGGGAAACCCCGAAGAAGGCTGTGAAGGACGGGACCGCCTGACCGATCAGCATGGCCAGGCCATCGACACTGCGTCGCCCCTCGGTCTCGGCCTGGGCCAGGAAGGGCGTGCGCAGGGGCTTGTAGACCATGTCCATGACCACGCAGTCGGCCGGGGTGGCGCCGAGCGGAACCGCCAGCCCCCCATCCCCCGAGAGGCCCGCCGAGGTGGCGTTGATCACCGCGCCGGCGTCGGCGAAGGCCTGCTCCGCCTGGTCGAGGGCCAGCGGGCTCACCCGATCCCCGAGGCGGGCGGCGATCGCCTCGGCCCGGGCCAGGGTCCGGTTGAGGATGCGCACCTCGCCCACGCCCGCCGCCAGGAAGGCTGCGGCCGCGCCCCGGGCCGCCCCGCCGGCGCCCAGGATCACCACCGGCCGGGCGGTCGGATCAAAGCCCGGCGCCTGCTGGGCGAAGGCCGCCAGCAGGCCGACCCCATCGGTGTTGTCGGCGAGGATGCGGCCATCAGCCTCGAACAGCAGCAGATTGGCCGCACCGGCCGCCTGGGCCGCAGCGCTGGGGGAATCGGCCAGCGCCAGGGCCTCTTCCTTGAAGGGCAGGGTGACATTGAGCCCGCGGATCGCCCCGCCGCGGAACCCCTGGACCAGGGCCGCAAAGCCGGACTCCGGCGGGCTGAACGGCACATAGGCCCCGTCCAGCCCCGCCGCGGCCAGCCAGGCGTTGTGGATCAGGGGGCTCAGGGAGTGGCGCACCGGCGCGCCGACCACGCCGGCCACCAGGGCTGCGCCGCTGAGGGGACGGCTCATGGGACCAGGGCTCCGCGCTGCCGAAGTTGGTGAAGCAGGCCCATCAGGGGCAGGCCCAGTATGGCGAAGTAGTCCCCCTCGATGGCCGCGAACAGCTGGGCGCCGGGGCCCTCCAGCCGATAGCAGCCCACCGAGCCCAGCAGGTCCTCGCCCTCCAGGTCGAGATAGTGGTCGAGGAAGGCGTCGGAGAAGTCGCGCAGGGTGAGCGTGGCGCAGGCGGTCTCCGACCACAGCACCTCGCCGTCCTGGGCCAGCGCCACGGCCGAATGCAGAAAGTGCGGCTTGCCCCGCAGGGCGATCAGCCGCCCCCGGGCCTCCCCCAGGCTGGCGGCCTTGTCATAGAGGGCGCCCTCGAACTCCAGGGTCTGGTCGGCGCCGATGACCAGGCCCGGCTGGCCGTCGGACACCGTCACCGCCTTGATCTCGGCCAGGGCCTGGGCCACGGCGCGCGGTCCGCCGCCTTCGGCCTGGATGCGCGCCTTGACCAGATCCTCGTCCACGCCGGAGACGATCTTTTCGAAGGCGACGCCGGCCCCGGCCAGAATCTGGCTGCGGGCGGCGCTCTGGGAGGCGAGGATGACCCGGCTCATCCGAGGATATCCACCTGGCGCCCGGCGGTGAGCAGGTTCATCACGGCCGCCGCCGTCTCCTCCACCGAGCGGCGGGTGACGTCGATCACCGGCCAGCCCTGCCGCTCATAGAGCCTTCGCGCCTGGACGATCTCCTCGCGGACATTGTCCACGTCGATATAGGCCGAGGTGCGGTTCTCCTTGAGGCTCAGGAGACGGTTGCGCCGGATCTGGATCAGCCGGTCGGGCGAGATGGTCAGCCCCACCACCAGGGTGTTCTTGAGCTGTAAGAGCTTGTCGGGGATGGGCCGCGACGGCACCAGGGGCACATTGGCCGCCCGCACCCCGCGGTGGGCCAGATAGATGCAGGTGGGGGTCTTGGAGGTCCGCGACACCCCCACCAGGACCACGTCGGCCTGTTCCAGATCCTGCCCGCCCTGACCGTCATCATGGCCGATGGCGTAGTTCAGGGCGTCCATGCGGTTGAAATAGTCGTGGTCCAGGGCGTGCTGGGCGCCGACCCGGGTGGTCGTATTGACCCCGAGATAGCGCGACACCGCCGAGACCAGCGGGTCCAACGCCGGGATGCAGGCCATTTCCAGCCGTCGGCAGCCTTCCTCCAGCGCCGCGCGCAGCTCGGCGTCGACAATGGTGTGAATGACCAGGCCCGGCGCGGATTCGATATCCGACAGGGCGCGGTCCAGCTGCCGCTGGGAGCGGACCAGGGCGTAGATGTGCTCGATCGGCAGGACGTCGTCAAAGCGGGCGCAGACCGCGCGCGCCATGGCGTTCAGGGTCTCGCCGGTGGAGTCCGACACCAGATGGACGTGGAAATAGGTGGCGATGCGCGGGTGGGTCATACCGAGGGGGGCGCCTGCGACAAAATGCTCTTGGGGACCGAGGAGTCGATAAGTCTCTTAAAGGAGGCGGGCGAACTTGGGGATAGGGCGCGACTTATCCGCCGCCGCCGAGGGCGCGATCGGCCAGCCTGTAAGGATCGGACATTCGGGGCGCAGGCGTCCACCGGTTCAGCCCATGGGGAAAGTCTTAACGAAAGGTAAACACAGGGCCGCCGCCTCAGCACGGCTCATCCTCAGGCCTGGTCCCAGCGCCGACAGGCGCGACCGGCCCATGGTCTTAAGGTTTCATTAAGGAATGTGGCGAGGGCGCCGGCGCCGGCGCCCGCAATTCACAGGCGCCGTCTAGGCCTTGGGACAAGTCCGACGCTCACTGTGGGCAAGGGGGGTATGGCGCAGGCCAGCGCCGGTTTTCCCCGGGTCTGACCGGCCCTACCTCAACCTCCTCCTCAAACAGATCTTTCTTTCAGGAAGAGGGGTGGGGACCTGTGTCCACCTGGCCCCTTGAGCAGGCGGGCCGGAGCGGCTTTAAGGCTTGGCATGAGTGACACGACGAAGCCCCGCCTCCTTCGCGCCCTGGCCGGCGAAACCCTGGACCGCCCGCCGGTCTGGTTCATGCGTCAGGCGGGCCGGTCCCTGCCGGAATATCGCGAGCTGCGCACCAAGGCCCCGGACTTCATCGCCTTCTGCCATAATCCGCAGATGGCGGCCGAGGCGACCCTGCAGCCCATGCGCCGCTTCCCCCTGGATGCGGCCATCGTGTTCGCCGACATCCTGCTGCTGCCCAAGGCGCTGGGACAGAAGGTCTGGTTCGAAACCGGCGAAGGTCCCAGGCTTGGCGAACTGCCGGCGCTTGCCGCCATGGAGGCCGAGATCGAGGCCTCGACCGGAAGGCTTTCCGAGATCGGGGAAACCCTGACCCGGGTGCGGGCTGAACTGGAGCCGGAGCGGGCCCTGATCGGGTTCGCCGGCGCGCCCTGGACCGTGGCCACCTATATGATCGAGGGCCGGGGTTCCGATCGGTCCGGCGCCCGGACCTACGCCTATCAACACCCCGAGGACCTGGACCGGCTGCTGGACATCCTGGTGGAGTCCACCGCCCGCTACCTCGTGATGCAGGCCAAGGCCGGCGCCCAGGCGCTGAAGCTTTTCGAGAGCTGGGCCGAGGGCCTGGCCGAGGACGTGTTCGAGCGCATCGTCATCCGCCCCCATGCGGCGATCATCGAGAAGGTGCGCGCCGCCGGGATCGACACCCCGTTCATCGGCTTCCCGCGGGGCGCCGGCGCGCTCGTGGAAAACTACGCCGCCGCCGTGCCGGTCCAGGCCGTGGCCCTCGACACCCAGGCGAGCGCGGCCCTGGGGCGCAAGATCCAGTCCGGCGGCAAGGCGGTGCAGGGCGCCCTGGACAATCTGCTGCTGCGGGCCGGCGGCCCGGCCATGGACGCCCGCATCGACGCCCTGATCGAGCAGTGGGGCCAGGGCCCCTACATCTTCAATCTCGGCCATGGGGTCCTGCCGGACACCCCGGTGGAAAACATCGAGCGCGCGGTCCGCCGCGTGACGGGGACCTGATGAAAAAGCTCGCGGTCGTCCTCTTCAACCTGGGGGGACCCGACGACCAGGACTCCGTCCAGCCCTTCCTGTTCAACCTGTTCCGCGACCCGGCGATCATCGGCCTGCCGGCCCCGGCCCGCTATGCGCTGGCCGCCCTGATCTCCACCACCCGCAAGAAGACCGCCCAGGCCAACTACGCCATCATGGGCGGCGGCTCGCCCCTGCTGCCGGAGACGAAGGCTCAGGGCCAGGCGCTGGCGGCCGAACTGGCCAGGGCCGCGCCGGAGCTGGAGACCAGGGTCTTCATCGCCATGCGCTATTGGAATCCCCGGGCCGAGGCGACGGCGGCCGAGGTGGCGGCCTTTGCGCCCGACGAGATCGTGCTGCTGCCGCTCTATCCGCAGTTTTCCACCACCACCACGGGTTCGTCCCTGAAGGACTGGGCCAAGGCCTATAAGGGCTCTGGCGTCGTCCGCACGGTCTGCTGCTATCCGACCGAGGACAGGCTTGTGGAGGCCCATGCCGACCAGATCGCGCAGACCTGGGCCGCCGCAGGCAAGCCTGAGGGCCTGCGCCTGCTGTTCTCCGCCCATGGGCTGCCCAAGAAGGTCATTGAGCGCGGCGACCCCTACCAGGCCCAGATCGAGGCCACGGCCGCCGCCGTGGCCGCCCGCCTGCCGGAGCTGGCCGACTGGCAGGTCTGTTACCAGAGCCGGGTCGGGCCGATGGAATGGATTGGTCCGTCTACGGAGGTTGCGCTTCGTCAGGCCCAGGCCGACGGCAAGGGCGTGATCCTGACCCCCATCGCCTTTGTCTCCGAGCATGTGGAGACCCTGGTCGAGCTCGATCACGAATATGCCGAGATCGCCAAGGCGATCGGCTGCGCCCCCTATCTGCGGGTTCCGGCCCTGGGGATCGCCCCCGGATTCATCGCGGGCCTGGGCGGCGTGGTGCTGAACGCCCTGGACGATGCGCCGAGGATCGCGCCGGCCGGCGGCTGGACCTGCCCGGCCGACTATGGAAAATGCGCCTGCAGGACGGGGAGGGCGGCATGAACTGGTTTGATCTGCTTCGGGGGCTGCACATCATCGCGGTGATCGCCTGGATGGCCGGCATGATGTACCTGCCCCGGCTCTACGCCTATCACACCGAAACCGCGCCGCCCGGCAGCGAGTTCGACGCCCACTTCAAGGTGTGGGAGGCCAAGCTCCTCAAGATCATCATCAACCCGTCCATGGTGCTGACCTGGATCCTGGGCCTGAGCCTGATCATGTATCATGTGCACGCCATGGGGCAGGGCTGGGCCTTCCTGCTGCAGCCCTGGATGATGCTGAAGCTCGCCCTGGTGATCTTCCTGTCCGGCTGGCACGGCATGCTGGCCGGGGCGCGGAAGAAGATCGCGGCCGGCGAACGGCCCCGCAGCGCCAAGTTCTGGCGGGCCACCAATGAGATTCCGTTCCTGATCGCCGTTGTCGCCGTCCTGGCCGTGACCCTGGAATTCGGCGGCCGCTGATCCCATCTGGTGTGAGACGGCCCTTGACCTCAGCCCCCCGGCTGTGGTTTTGCGTTAGCCACGCGGGAGAAATCCCGCGCCCCGCCTTTTCCCGGCGCCGCGCGTTCATCGCCGACGGCCCGGTCCTCGAGACAACATAACCGGCGCCGCCTCGCTGCGCCCCACCTCTCGTCCCCGCCCGCCCGGACTCCGTCCGGCGGTTTGCGGCCCGACATACACCCCTCTCAGAGCTTCAAAGACCCGATGAGCGAAGACACCCAAACCGAAGTCCTGGACTCCCAGACCGACGACGAGGCCGGCATGGACGCCGAAGACGAGCCGTCCCTGGCCTCCCAGGCGATCGCCGCCATGGGCCTGACGCGCATGTCCCTGCAGGAGCTGAAGGAGAAGTCCTCCTCCGACCTGCTGACCTTCGCCGAGCAGATGGACATCGAGAACGCCAACTCGATGCGCAAGCAGGACATGATGTTCGGCATCCTGAAGACGCTCGCCGAAGAAGGCGTGGAGATCTCAGGCTCCGGCACCATGGAGGTCCTGCCTGACGGCTTCGGCTTCCTCCGCAGCCCCGAGGCCAACTATCTGCCTGGCCCCGACGACATCTATGTCAGCCCCTCGCAGATCCGGAAGTTCGGCCTGCGCACCGGCGACTCCGTGGTCGGCGCCATCCGCGCGCCCCGGGAAGGCGAGCGTTATTTCGCCCTGGTCAAGGTC
>CAZERE010000164.1:0-6016 GCA_964515365.1 uncultured Phenylobacterium sp.
CCGCCCTCTACATCGACGCCGACGCCTGCCCGGTGAAGGAGGAGGTCTATCGCGTCGCACGACGCTATGGGCTGAAGACCTATGTGGTCTCCAACGGCTGGATGCAGGTCCCGCGCGAGGCCCTGATCGAACAGGTGGTGGTGGACGCAGGCCCCGACGTGGCCGACGACTGGATCGCCGAACGCATTGGGCCGGGCGATGTGGTGATCACCGCCGACATTCCCCTGGCGGATCGCTGCCTGAAGGCCGGAGCCCAGGCGCTGCGAGCCAACGGCCAGGCCTTCACCCCGGATTCCATCGGCTCGGCCCTGGCCGGGCGGATGGTGGGCGAGCATCTGCGGTCGATGGGGGTGGCCACCTCCGGCCCGCCGCCCTTCTCGGCCGCCGACCGGTCGCGCTTCCTCCAGGCCCTGGACCAGGCCGTGGTCAAGGCGCGCAAGGCCGCTCCATGAGCACCGTCATTCCCGAGGAGGAGCTGGAGTTCCGCTTCTATCGCGCCGGCGGCCCCGGCGGGCAGAACGTCAACAAGGTCTCGACCGCCGTCCAGATGCGGTTTGACGTGAAGAACTCCCCCAGCCTGACCGAACCGGTCAAGGCGCGGCTGATGAAGCTGGCCGGCAGCCGGCTGACGCTGGACGGGGTGATCCTGATCAACGCCGTCCGTTTCCGCACCCAGGAGCGCAACCGCGCCGATGCGATCGAACGGCTGCAGGCCCTGGTGGACGAGGCCTCGATCAAGCCGGTCTTCCGCGTCCCGACCCGGCCCACCAGGGCGTCGAAGGAGCGCCGGCTGAAGGCCAAGACCAGCCGCGCCTCGATCAAGTCGGGTCGGGGCCGACCGTCGCTCGACTAGGCTCGGATCACTCTTCGACCGGGCGGAAACGCAGGCCCGCGATCCGATCTTCGGGATCGAACAGGATCATCCATTCGGTCACCTTGTTGTCGAAAGTAATGCGGAACAACTGGGCGTCGCCTTCGGCCGCCATGAAGTCGACGGAGCGGACCTCCCCGAAGCTCTTGATCAGGGGGATCAGCTGGGGCGCCAACTGGCGCATGCGCCCGCCCAGGTCGGGGGTGAAGACGGCGTAGTTGAAACCGGCGCCTTGGGCCGAGGCGATGACGTTGCGCAGCGCGTCTTCCGCACGAGCGATGTCGGGCGCCTGGGCTTGGGTCTGAGGTTCGGCTTGGGCCTGGGCGGGCGTTTGAACGGGGGGGACCTGGGCCGCCGGGGCTGCGCCGTCGAAGGTGTTGGCCACGGCGCCGGCCGCGACCTGGCTGAGGGCGGCGTGCGGCGCGGCGACAGCGGTCAATGCCAGGGCCACGATCAGGATGGTCTTCATGCGAAGGCTCCGGTCAGTGCAGATAGGGCCAGAGCGAAAGGCCCAGGGCCGTCAGGGCCGCGACGACCGCGACCGTCAATGAAGCCGCGACCCAAGCCGGAGTTCTCGGCTTTTCGATGACCATCGCCGTTGGGGCGGGCGGATCCTGGATCAGGCGCGAAAGGGCCCGCGCCGCCGCGATCACCTCGTTCAGGGCGTCGCGCGCCTGGGCCTGGGGCCCCAGTTCGCGGCGAATCCACCGCTCCACCACCGGCTGGGCGGCCTTCCACAGGTCGTGGTCGGGCTGAAGCCGGCGGGCCACCCCCTCGACCGAGACCATGGTCTTTTGCAGCAGGATCAGCTCGGGCCTCAGCCGCATGTCGAACAGGGCGGTGATCTCGAACAGCTGGCCCAGCAGACGGCCCATCGACACCTGGCTAGCGGCGCGTCCGATCACCGGCTCGCCCACGGCGCGGAGGGCCTGGGCGAAGGTCTCCACCGAATGGTGCGGCGGCACATAGCCCGCCTCGAAATGGACCCGTGCAATCCGGTCGTAATCCCGGCTGATGAAGCCCCACAGGATCTCGGCCAGATAGCGTCGCTCGGCCGGGCCCAGCCGCCCGACGATGCCGAAGTCGATGGCCGTCAGATGGGCCGGGGCGCTGGCGAACAGATTGCCCTCGTGCAGGTCAGCGTGGAAAACCCCGTGATCCAGGGCCTGAACGAGGAAGGCGCGCACCACATTGTCGGCCAGGAGGTCGGTGTCCAGCCCCGGCAGCTCGGCCAGGGTTGGGTCGGTCATGGGCAGACCTGGCGCCCATTCCAGGGTCAACACCCGCTTGCCGACCCCGTCCCAGACGACGGCTGGGGCGGACATATAGCCGTCCTTGGCCAGGACGTCGGCCATTTCGCTGGCCGCCGCCGCCTCCAGCCGCATGTCCAGCTCCAGCTCCAGCGAATTGGCGATGGTCTCGACGAAGGCCTGGGGCTCCAGCCGGCGCGACAGGGCAACCAGCCGGTACACCAGGGCGGCGCCCAGCCGCATGGCGTCCAGACCGTCGGCGACGCGCCGCTCGACCCCCGGCCGCAGCACCTTGACCGCCACGGCCCGACCGTCCGCCAAGGTCGCCCGGTGCGCCTGGGCCAGGGAGGCGGCGGCGACCGGCGGGCTCAGGTCGATGAACAGGCTCTCGACCGAGCGACCCAGGGATTTCTCGATCTCGCGCCGCGCCTCTTCCAGCGAAAAGGGCGGCAGGGCGTCCTTCAGCCGGCCCAGGTCGCGGGCGAACTGAATGCCGAAGATGTCGGCCCGCGTGGCCAGGACCTGGCCCAGTTTGATCGCCACCGGCCCCAGATGCTCGAAGGCCTTGCCCAGCCTCTGGCCCGGCCGACCCTCGCGCCCGTCACGGCCCGACAGCATCTGCACGAACCGGGCGAAGGGCCGGGTCCAGACCGGCAGAAGGGGGGTGACCTCGCGCGGGATCAGGGCGTCGTGGCGCGCCAGCACCCACAGCCAGCCGACCAGGCGCAGAAAGGCGGCCACGGGGTTGCGCACCGCCACGGCGGCGGGCGGCGGCGGAGCCGTGCGATAGATCCGGCCGGTCAGATCGCCCACCCGTGGTGGATGGCGGCGATCCCGCCCGACAGATTGGTCACCGACACCCGCTTGAAGCCGACGTCCTCGATCAGGGCCTTGAAGGCCGCCTGGTCGGGGAAGCGGCGGATGCTCTCGACCAGATACTGATAGCTGTCGCGATCCTTGGCCACCCAGCCGCCGATGCGCGGAATGGCGTGGAAGGACCAGGCGTCATAGAGCTTGCGCACCGGCCCCGCCGTGGGGCGCGAGAACTCCAGGCACAGGAACCGCCCGCCGGGTTTCAGCACCCGCCGCGCCTCGGCCAGGGCCTTGTCGATATGGGCCACGTTGCGGATGCCGAAACTGATCGAATAGGCGTCGACCGATGCGTCCGGCAGGGGCAGGTTCATCGCGTCCCCGACCGACCAGCTCATCTCCGGCTCGCCGCCCTTGGCCACGCCCGCCAGGATCATCTCGGCGTTATAGTCCAGCACGATGACCGAGGCGTCCGTCCCGCCGCGACGCTCCTGGGCCGCGCGCGCCATCTTGGAATAGCGCCGCGCCATGTCGCCGGTGCCGCCGGCCACGTCCAGGATGGTCTCGCCGGGGCGCGGGGTCAGCTTGGCGGCGGCGATGTCCTTCCACACCCGATGGACGCCGACGCTCATCAGGTCGTTCATCACATCGTAGTTCGAGGCGACGGAGTCGAAGACCCCGCGCACCATCTTCACCTTTTCGCGCGCATCGACGTCGCGGAAACCGAAGGAGGAACGGTCGCCCGACGAATGCGGGCCGTGGGAGGAGGCGTCGGTCATATCAGGGGTCTAGCGCGTCGCGCGCCGCCCGTCACGCGATCAGGCCGCTTCGGATCCGGCTTCAGGCCCGGCTTCCGGCTGGGGCAGGGCCAGATCCTTCATCACCTGGCGCATCAGGCCGTAGCAGCCGCAGGACGCCGCCTCCAGACCGTCGCGGTCCCGCACCCGCACCCAGCCGCGGCCGCGCTGGATCAGCTTCCTGTCCTCCAGCGCCGCGCCGACCTCGGATACGGTGGCGCGCCGCACGCCCAGCATGCCGGCGATGTCGGCCTGGGTCAGGTCGATCCGGTCGTCCTCGGCCCGGTCGTGCAGGGTCAGCAGCCAACGCGCCAGCCGCTCGTCCAGCCGGTGCTGGGCGTTGCAGGCGGCGACCTGCTGCACCTGGGCCATCAGGCCTTCGGTGAAGCGCGACAGGGCCTGGCGCAGGGTTTCGCTGGCGTCCAGCGCCGCGCCGAACACCTCGGCCGAGCAGCAGGCGGCGACGCCGTCGCCCTGGGATATGGCGCGGCTGGCGGCCCGGGCGTTGAACGGGCCGCAGGTCACCCCGACCAGGCCCTCGCGGCCGATGGCGGCCGTCTCCACCGTCTTGTCGTCAGGCAGGACGGTCATCAACGACACCACCCCCTTGATCGGGAACCAGACCTGATCGACCGCCTCGCCGGCGTCGTACAGCATCTGGCCACGCGCGACCTCGCGTTCCTCCAGATAGGGTTCGATCCGCTCGCGGTCCGCCGGATCGAGGGCGGCGATCCACAGATTGTCCATCATCCTCTTTCCTCTATCCGATGTCAGCAGCAACGCTTTTCGTCCACGCCCAACGCCCAAGCTTGATCCCCCGTTCCGCGACCCTTTCGGGGTCATGTTGCGGCGTCGCCTGTACGCTTGCGGCGCTCTCCCGAACGCCTTACGCCTTGGAAAAAAGAGGAAGCCCCATGACCGACGTCCGCATCGAGGTCGCGAAAGCGCTCGAAACCTTGCCCGCCTGGCGCGCCGACGACGGCGACCGCCCCGCGATCGCGCGCTCACTCAGGTTCGCCGATTTCAACGCCGCCTTCGGCTTCATGACCCGCGTCGCCCTGATGGCCGACAAGATGGACCATCATCCGGAATGGTCGAACGTCTACGACCGCGTCGAGGTGCTGCTGACCACCCATGACGCCGACGGGGTGACGGACAAGGACGTCGCCCTGGCCCGGTTCATCGATCGCGCCGCCGCCGAAACGGGGGCGAACTCGTGAGCGCTCCCCACGCCCGCCCCGGCCGCGTCGCCGGCAAGACCGTCCTGATCACCGGCGCCGCCGGCGGCCTGGGCGAGGCCATGGCCTTCATGATGGCCCGCGAGGGCGCCCGCCTGGCCCTGACCGACATCGACGGCGACCGCGCCGCCGCCCTGGCCGCCCGCATCAACGCCGAAATCCCCGGCGCCGCCTTCGCCTACGCCCACGACGTGGCCGACGAAGCCCAGTGGGAACAGGTGATCGCCGCCGCCGTGGCCGACCACGGCGGCCTGTCGGTCCTGGTCAACAACGCCGGCGTCGGCGGCCCCCTGGCCTTCGTCGAACAGGACACGGTCGACAACTGGCAACGTCAGTACGAGATCAATCTGCGCTCGATCATGCTGGGCGCCAAATACGCCATGCCGCACCTGCGCGCCGCCGCACCGGCCTCGATCATCAACATCTCGTCGATCGCCGGCCTGGTCGCCGCCCCCGGCATGGGCGCCTATAACGCCACCAAGGCCGCCGTCTGGATGTACACCAAGACCCTGGCGCTCGAGGCGGCCAAGGCCGACTGGAACGTGCGCTGCAACTCTGTCCACCCGGTCTTCATCAAGACCCCGATCCTGGATCCCTTCATCGCCATGGCCGGCGGCGACGAGGCCAAGGCCCACGAACGCCTGACCCGCGGCATTCCCCTGAAGCGGATCGGCGACCCGGACGACGTGGCGTACTGCGTCCTCTATCTCGCCTCCGACGAATCCAGGTTCGTCACAGGGTCCGAATTCAAGATCGACGGCGGCATGACCGCGCAATAGGGCCCAGGCGCCCTATGGTTTTCTTTTGGGGGCCTACCGCGCTTCGCGCTGCTTGAGGCCGTGGGCGCGCTCCGGCATTTCGCACCGGCGCCAGTTTGGAACGGTATCCGCCCCTCATCTGCGTATTCGGGGATTGAGGCCGCCCGCCGCTTGCTGTAAGCGGCCTCTTCCGGCCTTCTCGCCGACCACGCACCCGTAGCTCAGCTGGATAGAGCGTTGCCCTCCGAAGGCAGAGGTCACAGGTTCGAATCCTGTCGGGTGCGCCATTTTT
>CAZERE010000165.1:0-5871 GCA_964515365.1 uncultured Phenylobacterium sp.
GGTTGGTCGGCCGTGCCAGCTTCACGAACATCTTCTGGACTTTGCGACGGACGCCGCCGCGCGCGCCTCGAATCCCCTCCGACATGGCGCCGGGGTCGGCCTGGCCTTCGGGAGGCAGATGCCGTTCCATCCGATCCTTGCGAAAGGTGCGGATGCCTTCGGCCTCGCGATCATAGCCGATGATCGACCCGCCCCGTCCAACCCAGCTGCGAAGATCCGCGACGCGCACCTCGCCGTTCGGCTTGCGGTAGAGAAATCGCACGGCGCGCGGGGCAGGCGTCGGCTGTGAACGAGGTTTTCTCTTGGGCCAGGGCACGCCGTCCGGCGCGACCTGGGCGGCGATCCGCCTTTGCTGGGAGCGGCGTATGTCCTGGGCGAACCGCCGCAGCAGCTTGGACTGTTCGGCCGGAGACATCTGCTCCAGGAAGGCCGAGGCGATCTCCTTCAGCCGCAACAGCTCGTCGGCGCGGTCAGCCATCGAGGCCGGCGCCAGGGTGGGCGTCGCAATGCAGGATCAGGGCGTCGTCCAGATAGACGGCATGGAGGAGCGAACCCTCCTGCAGGGCGAAGGGCATGGGCTCCTCGGGCCTGACGAGATCCAGCCCCCCGCCCGGCCGATCGATCATGGTGACCACCTCGGTCAGTTTGAGGCGCACCATCACGTCCACGACGTCGTCAGCCAGAAACTCGACCTCCATGTTGAAGGCGGCCTTCAGCCGTTCTGGACTGGCGAAAAGGTCCGGCTGCCAACGCTGAAGCCAGGTCAGGATCGGCAAGGCGATCTCATCGGGAGCGCCGGTGAAGTCGAGGAAGCCGGCGACCAGGGTGTAGTGCCAGACATAGGCCCGGCCCGGTCGGCCGTCCGCCACCGGCGTGGCGTCCTGGATCATGATGTGAAGGTCGGCCGGCCGCTCGCTGTAGCGATGCTTGGCGTCCAGGGCGGCGACGAGGGCGGCGCGCAGGCTGTCAGGTTTGCGCATCAGCGGGGTTTCTCTTGTGGGTCCGCCAGCCAAGCGGCTTCGTCCGCATGTTCGGCGTCGTGAACATCGACGGCGAGTTGGCGCGCGGCGTCACAGGCGAGGATGGCGGCGCCCCGCGCCTGGACGAGCGCCTCCAGATCGGCCCAGGTGGCGTTCGTCAGCAGGCGCGGCAGAACGCAGGCGGCCCTAGCGGTCGCCGGCATCTCCCGCTGGGGCGGCGTCGGCAGGGCAGACGGCCGGACGGATCCGGCACAGGCGCTCATCAGCGCCGCGCAGGCGATCAAGGCGATCAGGGTCGAGCGGTTGGTTCGCATCGGGAGCAGCTCTGGCTTGGGTGATGAAATCGGCGGCGACGACCTGGGCCTGGCGCACCTGATCGCGCGTCGCCTCGACGCGGCGCGTGGTGTCCTGCTCGCCTGCGACCTCCCGCGCCCGAGCGCCGGCGTCGAGGGTGGCGATGACCGCCCTGTCTTCAGCCCGATCGGCGCGCTTGCGTGTCAGGTCGAACGGATCGAAGCGGAAACCCAAGCCGCCCAGGGCGACGACGACCAGCCAGAGGAAGGCGATGAGCGCCAGGCCGGACAGGGCCCAGCCCCAGGGCGAGGCGAAGTTGAAGGTCCGAGTCCGGGTCTTCACGGGAACGCCCTCCGGTCCAGTTCGAAGTGTGGGCCGTCCCGAAGGGTTTTCCAGTCGCCGCCCCAGACGATGGGCGTCTCCAGCTCTGCAGCGGCCGCCTTGAAGGCGGCCGCGATCCGGCCGTAGAGAGGCCAGTCCCAGCGGACCTGTCCATCCACCAGGGCCGCCACATCGACGGCATGACCGGTCAGGTGGCGTGAGCGTTGGGTGCGGCTGGCGCCGGCGGCGACCAGGGCGGCCTGTCGATCGGACGAGCGGAGCCCTTCGGTGATCATGAAATCGACCGGACTCTTGGCGATCGCCCGTTCGACGGCGGCGACCAAGGCGGGGTGGACGCCGGTCAGGCGCGCCCTGGAGCGGGAGGACAGGCGGAAGCTCAAGACGATTCTCCAGACGGTCGGTTGAACGGGAGGCGGATCCGCAGCTCGGCGAAAATCCGCGCCAGCTCGGCCGCGCTGGGCGCGAGCAGATAGTAGGTCACGACCAGGGCGATCAGGCCGATGAGCCACAGGGCGACGGGCTGAAGCGCGTCGGCCGGCATGCGCCAGGCCGTCCAAGCCAGAAGGGCCAGCAGCAGGAGCGTCAGGGTCCAGGTGAAGATGCGGCGAAACAGCCACTGGCCTTCCGGCAGCGGATCTTGCGGATCGGGCGTCATCGCCGGTCCTCCCGCTCGAGCTGGGCGCGGATCCACGAGACGTCCGTCTGGATCTTGACCAGGTCGCCGCGGCGCAGCGGCGCCGTGGTGTCATGGAGTTCGGTCGTCCGCGCCTCGACCTTGGCGCCCCAGATGACGATCCCGGCCAGCTGGGCGGCCAGGGCCAGGCAGAAGGCCAGGGCCGCCCAAGACGGCAGGGCGATGGATTGGGACTGAAGCGGTTGGCTGGTCATGGTCAGTCCCACAGTTGAATGAGGGGCGCAGCCGCCGTCGTGGCGGCGGAGACCGGAAGGAGCACGGCCTGGTCGCGCGAGAGGAACAGGCCGCCGTCGGCCAGGTTGGGATTGGCCTCATAGACGCGGGCCACGGCTTCCGAGCCGAGGCCGAGGATGCGCCAGACCAAGGCGTCCACCGTCTCTCCGGCGAGGGCGCGCACCGTCATGGGGGCGGTCAGGCGCGCCATCAGATCATCCTGGCGCGGATTCGGGGGCGACCGAGGAAGTCGCGGACGGCGTGGGCGACGTTGCGCTGGTGGAGACCGACCTCGGCGCCCAGAGCCTCGGCCCGGTCTGCGCCCGCGCCGGTCAGGCCCTGGCCCAGCAGACGTTCGCCCAGGTCGGCCGCGACCAGGGAATAGACGGCGCGGGTCCAGCGCAGGCAGAGATCGCTTTGACCATCGACGGTCACGCCGCGCGCCGGCACGTCCTCGAGCTTCAAATGGCCGGCGGCGAGCTGGGCGGCCTGCCAAGCGGCCATTGCCGGTTCATTGGCGAGATCCACGACGGCCTGCCGGACCGCGTCGCGCACGCGCTCGGGCGTAACCTTGGTGTTGAGGTCCACGGCCTGGCGAACGGCGGTGATGTTGACCGAAGGCCACCAGCCGCCGGCGTTGACCACGTCGGCCGCGGGCGGCTGGGCCGGGAGCTCGGCGTCGGTGTTGGCGGGGTTGAAAGTGAAGCCTGACATGGCGCGAGCGAAGATGTCCTGTTGGGCGCCGCCTGCCGGCGTCACTTTCATGGCGCCGCCCGTCCGGTTTACGGCGGTGGGGAGGTCGGACGGACGCTGCAGCAGGCGAACCCGCTGGTGTCGGACCGACCTCCGCCGCCGAGCGCCGGGGGGCGATGGGTTAGGCGGAAACGGTTCCGCTCGGAGAGGAAGCGGCGCGCTTCAGCGCCTCATGAGCTGCCTTCAGGGGGATCAGGCCCTTAAGCACGACCAGCCAGCTCTTCCAGAAGACCAGGCTCACGGCGAAGCCCGCCACAGAAGGCAAGCCGCCATGGGCATAGAACGAAAGTCCGGCGCCAATGATAAAGATGCTGGCCATGGCCTGGACGACGTATGGCACGGCCTCTCGGTCGGCCTGCGCTGCGCGATGGACGGAAGGGATCAGGCGCAGAACCGACAGGCCCAGCGCACCGATCAGCGCGAGTTCGATACCGCCCACCCCGATGGCTTCGCCGTAGGCGCGCAGGAAGACGATGGCGGCGATGCCGGCTACAGCCCCGAGGATGTGCAGGGCTAGTAGCGCGGCGGCGCGCACTTGGAGTGACTTGAGATCAGGCATTGGCTTGGTCCGGGTTGGGATTGTCGGGCGGCGGGGCCGATTTCTTCAGGGCCGACTGCAGGCGTTCGATGTCCTTCTTGACGCCGGCGGCCGGGTTCAGCTCGAGGGCGCGCTGATAGCGTTTCAGGCACTCCTCCTGACGGACGCGGCTCTCCTCGCCGGCGTCGGTGGCCAGGGCGCGGCCGATGGCCTTCTGCAGCTTGGCCTTGACCTGATCGTGCATGTCCGCGTCCGCGACCAGGTCTTCCACCTGGGCGAGGATCTGCAGCGGGAAGGCTTCTTCGCCCGGCTGGGCCTTGTCGTAGGCCGCGATCGCGGCCTCTGAGACCTGGTCGGTCACGAAGGTGGCGGCGTCGCGGTCGAACCGCGCCGGCATCGGCACGTCGTGCTTCAGCACGAAGGCGGCCAGGGGCATGGCGCCGACGAAGTCGCCGGCGTCGATGCGCCAGATCATCATGGTCGAAATCAGCTCGGCCGCCTGTTCGTTCGCCGGCGGCTGGTCGGCCTGGACGACACCATCGACCCAGGCGGCGTAGAGGGGCAGAAACTCCCGCTTCAGCGCAATCTTGGTCTCCTGCGACTTGGTGGCCTTCAGGGACGCCTGGTGATCGATCAGCTGCACCTTCAGCTGGAGCACCTCCAGCTCGGCCGGCGACAGGTTCTCATTCTCCGCGATCGGCTGAAGCGGCTTGCCGAATCCGCTGCCGGAGGCCGCAAGGACTCGGCCGAGGACCTGCTGGCGGTGACGGCGCGCCGGGGAGACGGCGGGTTCGGCCGGGGTGTCAGACGAGGCGACCGCCCCTGCCCCGTCGATCGGCGCGGGCGAGGCCGGCGCAGCCTCTTCGACCTGGCCCAGGGTCTCCGGCGTCACGGGCAGGCCGGCGGCTTGGAGGGCGCGGATTTTGGCGATCAGGGACATGGCGGTTCTTCTGGAGGGGGAGGCTCAGGGGCGGCCGAGGCCGCCCCGCTGCATCGTCGGGACCGGGCGGATCAGGGTTCGAACTCGATGTTCTCGACCAGGCAGCCGTAGTCGTAGTCCTCGACCACATAGTCGTCGTTGGTCGACTCGAAGGTCCGGACGCAGTCGAAGTCCGGATCCTCGCGGACCGTGCGGCGGCGCTTGCCCGACTGTTCGTAGATCGACAGGTTCTTCAGGGTGGTGATGAACAGCGACTTGGGCAGCATGAACGGCGCGCGCGCCGGCTGTTTGCCGCCGATGCGCTTGGCGCCCAGGATCAGATCGGCCGCGATCATCTCGGTCGGCTTGTTCTCGCCGTCGATGAGCGGGAAGAAGACGTCGTGCTGCAAGTCATCGCCCAGGATGGCGACCAGGCCGGGATCATTGCGCGCCCAGGCGGGCATCAGATTGTGGGTAGCGTCCATCACCAGGGCGTGGATGTTGCGGTAGTCGCCGCCGCCGCTGGCCTTGATGCGGACCTTGCCGGCGGTCGCGCCCTGCGACAGGACCGCCTGGGGCCGGTTGGTGCGATATTTCTGCAGCCAGCCGATGTTGACGTCCTCCAGCTGAGGGTTCGCCACCTTGTCGGTGTTGGCCGCGGCCGAGAGGCCGTTGAAGCCGATCATGATCCGGTCCAGCGCCTGGCGCCGGCGGATCAGATTGCTGATGCGGGTCTGGAAGTCCGGAAACTTGGCCCACATGTCCAGCTTGGCGTAGGTGATGTGGGTGTCGGAGTTGGTCTTGCGGCACTCATAGCCCTCGGCGTCGATCGCCGAGATGTCGGTCGTCTTGCGCCCGGCCGAGCCGTTGACGTTGGTCTGGGTGCGGCTGGCCAGCGGGCCGGAGACACCCAGGCCCAGCTTCTCGCCCTTCATCTCATCGACCAGGACGATGTTGATGGCGCCCAGGAAGCCGGTCTCTTCCTGCTGCTTGTCGATCAGCCGCTGCTGGACCGAGGGCTGGCCCGCGACGAACCGGTTGGAGATGGTGAACGCCTTGCCGCTGCGCGCGGCCTCGGGATCGACGCCGTCGTCGACCACCTCGCGCAGCCGGATGACCTCGGTCCGGAGGTACGAGA
>CAZERE010000166.1:0-5861 GCA_964515365.1 uncultured Phenylobacterium sp.
CAGCCCCGCCAACCTTTCGGCCCCGGCGAGGAGCGGCGTATCTAGTCGCCACCCCGGGACCTGTCAATCAGCCTTTTGCGACTTTTTGCGACAACGCCGGTGTGGGTTTCGGGCAATTCCGGCTGCGCAGTGGGAATTGCCCTTTCCGTTCAGCGGTCTGGGGCGGCCAGGGCCGGGCGCACGAGCTTCGCGGCCTCGGCAGATAGATCGCCGGACTTGGGCGGCGAAGCCTTAAGCCCCGGCGGCCGGGCCAGACGAGCGAGCGCGCGCTCGTCTTGGGACGTGCGCGTCAGACCGCTTCCTCGCCCTGACAGACCGGTGTTACAGCTTGGCCATCGACGGGCTGGGGAGCGTGACGACCATGAGCGACAGGATGGTATCCGAAGGCGAGGCGGACGGCGCCCCGTCGATGCGCACCGTAGTTGTGGCCTCCTCGGCCGGCACCGCCTTCGAGTGGTACGACTTCTTCATCTTCGGGGCGCTGGCCTCGATCATCTCGCGTAACTTCTTCGCCGGCCTGAACGAGACGGCGGGCTTGGTGGCGGCCCTGGCCCTGTTCGGCGCCGGCTTCGCCTTCCGCCCCCTGGGCGCCCTGATCTTCGGCCGCATGGGCGACCTGGTCGGACGCAAGGCCGCCTTCCTGGTGACGGTCACCCTGATGGGCGGCGCCACCCTGGCCATCGGCTTCCTGCCCACCTATGGCCAGGCCGGCCTGGTGGGACCTGCCCTGCTGATCCTCCTGCGCATCCTCCAGGGCCTGGCGCTGGGCGGCGAGTATGGCGGCGCCGCCATCTATGTGGCCGAGCACGCCCCGGCCCACCGGCGGGGCGAGCACACCAGCTGGATCCAGGCCTCGGCCGCCTTCGGCCTGATCGGCGCCTTAGGCGTCATCCTGGTGACCCGCCGCATCCTGGGGGAGGAGGCTTTCGCCGCCTGGGGCTGGCGGGTCCCCTTCCTGCTGTCGGCCGGCCTGCTGGCGGTGTCGATCTTCATGCGCCTGAAGCTGGCCGAGAGCCCGAGCTTCGCCCGCCTGAAGGCCGCCGGCGAGCAGACCACGGCGCCCTTCGCCGAGGCCTTTGGCCAGTGGCCCAATCTGAAGATCGTGCTGCTGGTGCTGTTCGCCTTCATGAGCGCCCAGGGCGCGGTCTGGTACACCACCTTCTTCTACGTGCAGATCTTCCTCGAGCGGTTCCTGAAGGTGGAGCCGGCGACGGTGAACACCCTGATGATCTGCGCCACCCTGGCCAGCGCGCCGCTCTATGTGATGTTCGCCTGGCTGTCGGACCGGGTGGGCCGCAAGTGGGTCATGTGGTTTGGCATGACGCTGGCCCTGCTGGCCTTCTTCCCCGGCTTCAAGGCCCTGACCCTGGCGGCCAATCCGGCCCTGGCCGAGGCCCAGGCGGCCACCCCCGTTGTGGTGTTCGCCAATCCGGACGACTGCGCCCTGCAGTTCGATCCCATCGGCCGGACCCAGTTCGCCTCGGCCTGCGACATCGCCAAGACCAGCCTGGCCAACGCCGGGGTCTCCTATGAGA
Organism: uncultured Phenylobacterium sp.; assembly: GCA_964515365.1. Lineage (GTDB taxonomy): Bacteria > Pseudomonadota > Alphaproteobacteria > Caulobacterales > Caulobacteraceae > Phenylobacterium. Next base: position 1,536 of record CAZERE010000166.1, read on the forward strand.
ACCTCGCCGCGCCGGCCGGCGCGGGCGCCGAGGTGCGGATCGGCCAGACCGTGGTCGTGTCGGCGGACGGCTCAAGCCTGGACGTCGCCGGCCTGAAGACCGTGCGCGCCCAGGTGGACGGCCAGATCCGCCAGGCCCTGGCCGACAACGGCTATCCGGCCACCGCCGATCCGGCGCGGACCAACCTGCCCGCCGTGTTCGGTCTGCTGATGATCTTCGTGGTGGCGGCCACCGCCCTCTATGGCCCCATGGCCGCGGCCCTGGTGGAGCTCTTCCCCACCCGCATCCGCTACACGGCCATGTCCCTGCCCTATCATATCGGCACCGGCTGGGTTGGGGGCTTCGTGCCGTTCAGCGCCTTCGCCATCGTGACGGCGACGGGGAACATCTATTCCGGCCTCTGGTACCCGGTGATCTTCACCGCCATCAGCGTGGTGGTCTGCCTGTTCCTGCCGGAGACCCGCGGCAAGCCCCTGGACTGAGGCGGCCGTCGCAGAGGCTAGCCCTGCGGCGCGGCCAGCAGGACCTCGATCTCGAGACCGGCCTCGGCAAAGGCGCGGAGGGCGGCGGCATCGGGGGCCGCGGTGATCAGGCAGGCGACCTTCAGCCCCTCGCCCACCAGGGCGATCAGCCGCTCGGGCGTCGCGGCTTCAGGCTCCAGCCGCTCGGCGTCGCGGCGGGCCAGGCCCAGCACGTCGCGGTCGGCGTCTGTGGGAACCACCAGCACATCGGCGCTGGCCAGCACGCGGCTGGCGCGCAGGGTCAGCAGGTCGGCAGGCCCGCGGCCGGCCACGAACTGCAGCCGCCCGGCCTGGGGCCCATCCTGCGCCAGGGCCTGGCGCAGCAGCGCCTCGGCGGCCTCCATATTGCCGGCCAGGGCCGCATCGGCCGCCGGCCCCTCCAGGGCCTTGCGCAGGAAGGCCCTGCGCCGGGGCAGGTCAGGAAGGGCTTCGCGCACCTCGTCCTGCATCTTGCGGAACAGGGCGGCGATCCGGCCCGTGCCCTCGGGGATGCGGGCCTCGATGGTGTTGCGCAGCAGGGTCGCCAGCATGGGCGAGGCGCCGCCGGTGCCCACGGCGGCCACCACCTCGCCGCGGTCGATCACGGCCGGCGTGGTGAAGTCGCAGAGGCTCGGGCGGTCGACCACATTGACCGGGACATGGGCGGCCCGGGCGGCGGTGACTGCGGCCTGGACGAAGAGGTCGTCGGGACCGGCCACGAAGACCAGGCTCGCCCCGGCATAGGTCCCGGCCAGGAAGGCCTGCGGCCCCTCGACCCGCACCAGCCGGGCCGGCGAGCCGTCGAACAGCCGGGCCTTGGCCTCGGCGCCCTCGCCGGAGCCGGCCACGACGATCTTGGCGCCGGCCAGGGGGAAGTAGGCGGGGAAGGCGTCCAAGCGTGCAGCTCCTTGTCAGCCTGTTCGGCAGGCCCGATAGGGCGCCCCGGCCGCCCCGTCCAGGCTGGCCTCCACGCCCTTGGTGAACAGATCGACCCCGCCGCCGGAGAACCGTGCGCCCGAGGCCGAGGCCGCATGGGGCAGCCGGTAGGACCGCCCGCCGGCCTGGACCACCACATGCTCACCCGACAGGGCGTAGGCCGCGACGAAGCGTTTTCCCCCCTGGCAGGCATAGGTCATGGGCGCGTCGGTGGCGTCTTCCGGGCTGACGCTGACCCGGCCGCCCGAAAAGGCCGGCGCCGAGGCCGGCGGCCCGACAGTGGAGCAGGCCGCAAGGCTGAGGCCCAGCAGGCCAAGGCTTAGGACGAGACGGGCCGACAAGATCATTTCAGCGTCTTCAGATAGGTCACGATGGCCGCGCGGGTCTCGGCGTTGGGGACGCCGACCATCATGCGCGTGCCGGGCGCAAAGGCCATCGGCTTCGCCAGATAGGCGTCCAGGGCCGCATCGGTCCAGGTTCCGGTCTTGGCCTTGAGGCCCGCCGAATAGGTGAAGTCGTCGCGCCCGGCGATGTCGGCGCCGGCGACGCCCGTGAGCGCCGGTCCCATGGGCGTGCTCTTGGCCCCATGGCAGGTCTTGCACTGCAGGTTGAACAGCTGTGCGCCGTCGGCCGCCTGCGACGGGGCGGCGGCGGCGAGGCCTGTGGCCAGGGCGAGGCCCGCCAGGGCGGGAAGAACGGGACGGGTCATGGACTCTCCGGGTGTGGGGGCCACAGGGCGATCCTCAATATGGGCAAGGCTCAGCCTCGGGGATAGGGACCGTTCATCACAAGCCGCCGTGTCTGCTGGGCGACACTTACGCTTCTGACGCTCCGGGCCTATGTTCAAGGTGAAGCTGGACGCTCGATCAGGGGAAAGCCATGGCTGCGACGCTGGATGTGAATGGAAAGCCGCTTTCTGTGCAGGCGGCGGACGACACGCCGCTCTTGTGGGTCCTCCGGGATGAACTGGGCCTGACCGGAACCAAGTATGGCTGCGGGATCGCCCAGTGCGGCGCCTGTACGGTTCTGGCCGACGGGGCGCCCATCCGCTCGTGCCTGACTCCCATCGCGGCGGTGGCCGGCGCCAAGATCACCACCATCGAAGGGCTGGAGGGCCGCCACCGGCTGCAGGAGGCCTGGGTCAGGCTGGACGTGCCCCAGTGCGGCTACTGCCAGTCGGGCCAGATCATGTCGGCCGTGGCCCTGCTGGAGCAGTCGCCCCAGCCCACCGACGAGGAGATCGATGCGGCCATGAGCGGCAACATCTGCCGCTGCGGCGCCTATCAGCGCATCCATGCGGCGATCAAGGACGCGGCGGGTCAGCCGGCGCCGGACAGCCAGACCACCGACACCCAGACTCAAGCCTGAACCGGCGGGGCAAGACAGCCATGAACGCACCCTTTGACCGTCGCCGCGCCCAGGCCGGCCCTTCCCGCCGCGACGTGATCGTCACGGCCACCGCCGCCGGCGGCGCCCTGCTGGTGGGCTGCTCGCCGACCAGCCTGATGGCGCTGGGCGCCGAGGGCGAGGTCGGCGCCTTCGGCCCCTTCGTGAAGATCGCCCCCGACGGGGCGGTCAGCGTGGTCTGCAAGCACATCGAGTTCGGCCAGGGCAATCATGCCGGGCTCGCGGCCATCGTCGCCGAGGAGCTGGACGCCGACTGGACCCGCGTCGGCTGGGAGCACGCCCCGGCCAACGCCAAGCTCTACGCCAACGGAGCCCTGGGCGCGCAGCTCACCGGCGGCTCCTCGGCGATCAACAATTCCTGGGACCAGTTGCGCAAGGCGGGCGCCGGCGCCCGGGCCATGTTTGTCCAGGCCGCCGCCGCCCGCTGGGATGTCGCCGAAGGCGAGATCACCGTGGAGAACGGGGTGGTCAGCCACGCCGCCTCTGGCCGCACCGCCGACTTCCGCGAACTGCTGCCGGATGCGGCCAAGATCACCCCGCCGGCCGAGCCGACCCTGAAGGACCCCGCCCGCTTCACCCTGATCGGGACCGACCGGGTGCGGCGCAAGGACAGCCGCGCCAAGAGCACCGGCCAAACCCGCTTCACCATGGACGTCCAGGCCGACGACCTGCTGGTGGCCATGGTCGCCCACCCGCCCCGTTTCGGCGCCAAGGTGGCGAGCTTCGACGCCGCGGCGGCCAAGGCCGTGCCCGGCGTGGTCGAGGTCTATGAAATCCCCACCGGCGTGGCCGTGGTGGCCAGCAACACCTGGGCCGCCAGGCAGGGCCGCGACGCCCTGACCGTCAGCTGGAACGAGGAGGCGGCCGAGACCCGCAGCTCCGCCGACATCCTCGCCCGCTTCCAGGGGCTGACCGACGGTTCGGCCGCCCTGGCCGAAGGCGAAGAATGGCAGGCCTTCGAGAGCCGGGGCGACGCGGCGGCCCAGATGCAGGGCGAAGCGCTCGAGATCGGCTACGACTTCCCCTATCTGGCCCACGCCACCATGGAGCCCATGAACTGCGTGGCCCAGGTTTCGGGCAATCAGGCCAGGCTCACCTTCGCCTCCCAGGGGCCGACCCTGGACCAGCTCAATGCGGCCAAGGTCGTCCTCAACCTGCCCGGTTCGGTGGAAATCGAGACCCTGCCGGCCGGCGGCTCGTTCGGCCGGCGGGCCAACTTCCAGTCCGACTATGTGGTCGAGTGCGTCGAGATCGCCAGGAAGGTCGGCAAGAGCCGGCCGGTGAAGCTGGTCTGGACCCGCGAGGACGACATGGCCGCCGGCTATTTCCGGCCCCTGGTCCACCACCGGGTTAAGGTGGTGACCGACGCAGAGGGCTATCCCAGCGCCTGGACCCACCGCATCGTCACCCAGTCGATCATGAAGGGCGCCCCCTTCGGCGGCGGCGGCGTCGATGAGACCGCCGTCGAGGGGGCCAAGGGCTC
>CAZERE010000167.1:0-259 GCA_964515365.1 uncultured Phenylobacterium sp.
GAAGGGATGGTGTGGTGCAGCCCCGAACGCCACGGGCAGGTATCGGGCTTAATGAAACTGCAGATCGACCACCTGCCGCTGAGCGTCGGTGGCGTTCGCCCGACCCAAGGCCGCACTCTGGCGGTGATGCAGGTGTCGGGCGGCTCGCAGAGCTTCAACGCGGTGAACACTCTACGCCTGCTGGGTCGCTGGATGCGGATGATCACCATCCCCAACCAGTCCAGTGTCGCCAAGGCCTTCCAGGAGTTCGACGAGGCGG
>CAZERE010000167.1:269-5063 GCA_964515365.1 uncultured Phenylobacterium sp.
CCCGGATCGTGGACGTGATGGAGGAGCTGGTTCGGTTCACCATCCTGACGCGTCCGCACGCCGCCGCTCTGGTGGACCGCTACTCCGAACGTAAGACCGCGGGCGTGACCGTCGATCCCGACACCGATCTCTCCAGCATCGCCCTTCGCCTTGGCGGGAGGCCCCTAGTCGAGGGAGGGACGCCAGCACCGACCGCTCCGCGTCCGGCGGCAGACCTTTGAGGCGCCCCCGGTCTGATCCGAAACCTTTGCCGGCAGCGCCTGAAGTGAAATGACCTGTCCTAACGCTCCCGACGCCGCTCTGCTCGCCGGTTTGCATCGGCGTCGGGGGCGCGAGGCTTCTCCCTCTCCGGCCGTACCCGAGCCCAGGCCCGTTCCATCAGGCGTGCTTGGGCGGCCGGGTCGGCGATGAGGGTGCGGACCACCACGGCTGCCATTTCGAGGCGGCGCTTGACGGCTTCGTCGGAGGGCTCCTTCCCGGGCTCTGTCGCGGTGCGCCGGCCGGCGGCGCGAGCGGGGCCCTCGTTCGCCGCCTGACGGTCCCGTTCGCTGGGCTTGTAGCCGGCGACCTCCAGACCGAGGCTCCGGCCCTGGACCCAGACCTCGCGGCGGAAGGCCTCGTCCCCCGACACCTTGATCTGCGACCAGTTCCGGTGCTGCGCGACCCGAAGCATGGAAGCGACCGTGTCCGGATAGGCGTGGAGCGACGAGAGGGCGCGCCCATGGTCCCGGAACGCGGGATCTGCGGTCTTGTGGTCGCGATAGTAGCGCTCGGGGCGACCCTGCCGGTCGCGCTCGATCAGATAGCGGTCCAGCAGCTGGGTGGGCACGTCGCCCTTGTCGAGCGAACGCCGCTCCGCAGAGGCGCCGGGCTGCGGCGCCAGCCGGTTGACCGGGGCTGTTCCGGAAGGCGGGCGGGTCATGGTTGACGCTCAAGAGTTGGCGGCGTCGCGGCTGGCGCGGCGACGACCCGGTCGAGCCAGGCCTGCACCTCGGCTTCGCCGGCGCCGGGCGGCGGCGGCCTCAGACCCTCCGCGGCGAAGCGGCGCACGATGCTGTCGAAGTTCATGTCGGCGTCATCGATCGACCGGGACCGGGGGGGCGGCGCGGCGAATGACAGCTGGATCGCCGTCGACGCGCGGGCGGTTTCAGGCGGCGGACGGAGCCGGCCGGTGAAGCGCTTGTCCCGGTAGTAGACGAGCTTGCGTCCGCGGGTGGGCGACAATCCGGCCTTGAGGACGATCAGCGCCTTGTCCGGGAGCTGCATCAGCTCCTGGGGAAGCATCAGGGCGCGCCTCTGGTCGGAGTCGGTGAGGCTGCGCCGGCCCTGGCCGAGGCCGGTCGGGCGGCTGCGGCTGCGCGCCCGATAGGTGTAGTAGCCGAGCCGCTCGCTGAGCTCCTGAGCTACCTTCAGCTCCTTGGGGGCGAAGACGATCTCCAGTCCGCAGTTGGTGAGAATGTCTTCCGTCAGGTCCGGGCCATACAGGGCGCGCAGCTGGGAGGGGCTCTGAATGACGGGCAGGAGGCGCAGGCCGTAACCGGCCACCCAGGCGAAGGCGTGCGCCAGCACCGGGGCCCGACCAAGCCGGGCGAACTCATCGAGCAGCACGAGGGTCGGACGATCGCCCGGGGCGGGCAGGGCGCGGCTGTTCAGGTCCACCAATTGCTGGAACAGCAAGGCATACAGCGGGGCGACCCGATCCATGTTCTCGGGCGAGGCGGCCAGGTACAGGGACAGACGACCGCTACGGATCGTTCGCAGGTCGAAGTCGCTGCCGCTGGTCGCAGCGTCCACGAGGGGGTTGAGCCACAAGCCCATCCGGGTGGTGATCGACTGACGGATCGAGGCGAAGGTGTTCTCGCCGGAACTGCAGAAGTCGGTCAGCGCCGTCTCCGCCCCCTTGGGCAGGGGATCGCCGTTCTTGCGGCGCTGCTCCAGCAGCTTGGGAAAGCGCTCCCGCGGATCGCCCTCGGTCAGCTGGCGATAGATCTCACCCAGGGTGAGCGGCAACTCAGGCGTGGCGGCGACGTAGGCGCCCACGCCGATGAAGCCGGTCCGGGCCGCCTCCGACCAGAAGGGGTCCGCATGGCTATGGGCGGGGAACAGCATGCCCGCGATGCGCTGCAGCTCGTCCAGCACTGCGACCGCGGATGACCGGTCGATGTGGTCGAGCGGATTGAACCGCGCCGTGCGCCCGTCGGACGCAAGCGGGTCGAACAGATGGACGGCCTGGCCGGCCTCCGCGCGAAAGCCGGCGGTGGCGCTGAAGTTCTCCCGCTTGATATCCAGGACGACGACCGAGGCCGGCCAGGCCAGCAGATTGGGAATCACCACCCCGACGCCCTTGCCGGTCCGGGTCGGGGCGTAGAGCATCACATGCTCCGGCCCGTCGCTGATGAGGAGTTCGCCCGCCGCCTCGCCCAGCAGCAGTCCGCTCTTCGCCCGCAGGCCGTGCCTGCGCTGTTCGCCCGCCGTCGACCAACGGGCCGCGCCATGCAGCGGGCGGCGCACGCCCAGGGCGGCGGCGGTCGCAAGGATCAACAGCACGAGGCCCGTCATGCCGGCGCCGATCGCCAGCCAGCGCCGGACGTCGGGATCATGACGGTAGTAGAGGAACCAGCCCGGCACGCGGGCGGGCTCGATGTCTGCGGAGAAGCGCCCAAGGCCGATCAGGGCGATGGTCAGGGCTCCGACCGCGAACAGGGCGGAGGCGGCGAGGACGGCGACGGCGACCAGACCGGCCCTAGTCGCCGGCGCGGCGCTTGCGAAGCGGGTCATGCCAGACCTCCGTCATGAGGAACCGGCCGTCGGTCTTCTTCCTCTGCGCCACCACATCGACCATCAGGTGCAGCAGGGTGCGGATGTCGTCGCGCGGCAGATCGCGACCGCCCTCGGACTCGCGGACCAGCAGGGTCAGCTGCTCGAAGGCCAGGGTGGCGGAATCGGCGTGGACGGTGGTGATTGATCCGGGATGGCCGGAGTTGACGGTGCGCAGGAAGAAGAAGGCCGTTCCGTCGCGCAACTCCTGCAGCAGGATCCGATCCGGGCGCATCCGCAGCGCGCTTTCCAGCAGCGCCTTGGGGCCGACCCTGGCCAGACCCTGGCCGTCCTTGGAGTAGAGCAGGTGGACGACGTTGCGCTGGGGCAGGATCAGTTCGCGCGTGTCCTCGATGGTCAGCAGCCGCTCGTGATCGGGGATGAGCTCGACCAGCCCCTTGGCGAAGGTCGTCTTGCCGGACCCGGTCGCGCCCGAGATCAGGATGTTGCGACGGCTTTCAACCGCCAGCCGGAAGAAGCCCACCCAGTCTCCCGCTTCCCGCAGCTGGATCAGGGCGGTGTCGGTCTCGTCGATCTCCCCGCCGCGCACGGTCTCGGCCGCGTTGAACAGACCGGCGAGGCGGAAGTCCTCAAGACTCATGCGCGTCGCGGACGGCTTGCGGATCGTCAGGGAGACGGCGCCGGCGGGGACGACCGGCGGCAGCACGATCTGACAGCGTGCGTCGCCGGGGAGAACGGTCGAACAGATGGGCCGCTCGGCGTCGACGTCCTGTCCCGTGCAGGCGGCGGCCGCCACCGCCAGGGTGCGGAGCCAGCTTTCCGTCAACTCGGGGACGTCATGCCAGCGCCAGCCGTCCGGATGCTCTACCCCGACCTCTTGGGGCCGGTTGACCACGACCTCGGTGACCGGCGCCGGCGCCAGGAAGGGCCGGAGCGGGGCGAGGTAATGGTCGATGACGGAGGTGTCGCGCATCACCTCGGCCGCAGGCGATAGACGTCCGCGAAGTCGAGGTCCTGCGCCACGAAGATCGACACCTCCGACCCCTGGGCCTTGCGCAGGGTCGGGCGGATGCCGATCGAGCCCTGGAGGGCGACGGATGCGACGTCTGACGGAACGCGGCCCGTGGACTGCAGGGACTGGCCGCCGGCCGCGGCGTAGGCAGCGTCGTCCACGATCGACAGCAGCAGGGCCGCGCCGAAGCGGTCCCAGAACCGGGTGTCCACCGCGCCGTCGAATCCGGCGCGGCCGAGCGCGTCCGCCGCGGGCGAGGCCAGGGCGACCGCGACGCCCGTGGGCGTGACCGCGCGGGTCCACAGCACGAACAGCCGGCCCCGGCCCGGCTCCACGGCCCCGCGGTACTCGCCGAGCACGCGCGTTCCCCGTTCCAGCAGGACGACCGCGCCGTTCTCGGAATAGACATCCCGCGAAATCAGGCAGCTGACATAGCCTGGGGTGGAGCTGTCCATCGCGGTCTGCAGGACGCAGGGCACGCTTGAGCCGGCCGTGATCAGGAGGTTGCGGTCCGGCAGGCGGCCCGCCCGCGCGGAGCCGATCGGGCTCACCCGGCGCAGCGCGTCGAGCTCATGGCCGGGGTCGCCCGATCGATCCGAGGCGAGCAGGGGCTCAGCAACGGCGGCGGCCCGATCCGCGGGGCGGCCGGGGCGGCTGTAGGCGAGCACGGGCGCGCGCTGGGCGCTTTCGGCGAGAGCGCGCCGCTGCTCCGCCGGCGTCGGTCCGGACGACGAACCGCCCCGTGGGCCTGGTTCGATCGCGGGCACCTGCTCGCCCTCGTCCACGAGCGTCGGTGCGAAAGGGTCCGTGTTGGCTGTCTCGAGCAGGGGCGGCTCGGGTCGACGCGCCGGCTCGAACGGCGCCAGCTGGCGCGGCGGCGTGTCGTCCGCCTCCCGGTCGCGGTCCCGCGCGTCGCCGCGATCCCAGGTGGCGAACAGGAAGACGCCGCAACCCGCCGCGAGGGCGGCAAGCGTGATCATCCGCCCTTGCCGGCCGCCGAACCG
>CAZERE010000167.1:5073-5747 GCA_964515365.1 uncultured Phenylobacterium sp.
AGGGGAGACACCCCGATCCCGCACCGCCGTGGGCGCTTCCGGGGCCTCTGCGGGGGGGGACGGGGTGTCGGCGCTCATGGTTGGTCTCCGGTCACGGTCCGATCCACCGCCGGCGACGCCGTCCCGGTGCCGGTGGCGCGCCCGCGTGGATCGAAGGCGTCGTTGAAGATGCAGAGGACCGAGCCGCCATGGCGCAGGCGCAGGCCGGCGACCACGCCGTGGATCACCACGAATTCGCCGCGGACGTCATAGGGCACGAGCCGCTCGGATCCGTCATGGGCGACTTCGAAGATGGCGGGGACCGGCTGGGCGCCGGGGAAGCGCAGCACGGTGAACCGGCCGTTGTCGGTGACTTCGCTGGGCTGAAGCGCGGGATCGCCCTGGACGGAATAGGCGAGGTTGCGCCGTCCCTCGAGAGCGCCGGCCTGAAGCTCGAGACCGACGAGGCGTTCCTCCGCCGCCTCGGCCGACGCGGCGAGGGCGGCCGCCGCCCGGGCCTGTTCGTCGTCGGGATACCGGAAGCGGATCTGGTAGGCGGCCTCCCTGGCGGACCGGTCGTGAGCCCGCAGTTCGAAGACGTAGTGGCGGGCGACGCCGCCCCTCTCCGTCACGACCAATAGATTGGTGGACTGGTGTCGCTCGCGCGGCTTCAGGAAGAGGACGGACCCCTCCGC
>CAZERE010000168.1:0-1910 GCA_964515365.1 uncultured Phenylobacterium sp.
GGGGGATCTTCCAGATCCCCGCCCGGGTCGCCAAGGTTCCATGCCTGACCGTCGCCGTCGCCGTCGTCGTGGCAGGCGGCGCATGACATCAGCCCGTTGCCCGACAGCTTCGCGTCGTAGTTGAAGCGACGACCCAGAGCCACGTCCTGTGGTGTGGGGTCGTGCGTGCCAATCGGGACCTCACGAACCACGGCGCGCGCGGCCGTGTCGATCACCGAGAGGGCCTGGGCCAGGCGGTTGGAGGCGTACAGCCAGGACCCCCGCGGTGCGAGGGCCCGTCCGCGCGGCCCGCGCGCCGGTCTCGGCAGAGGATGCAGCCTATGCCCAGGCCATGGTGATCCACCGGGACCCCCATGCACTGGTGCTCAACAAGGCGCCGGGCCTGGCAACCCAGGGCGGCACCCGCACCGTGCGCCATGTCGATGGCCTGCTCGATGCCCTGACCTTCGAGCGCGAGGAGCGTCCGAAGCTGGTACACCGGCTGGACAAGGACACCTCCGGCGTGCTGCTGCTGGCGCGCACGCCGCGCGCTGCCGCCTTCTTCGCCAAGGCGTTCGCGGACCGCGCGACCCGCAAGGTCTACTGGGCGCTGGTCGCCGGCGTGCCCAAGCTCGATCATGGGCTGATCGTCGCCGCGCTCGCCAAGCAGCCGGGCACCGGCGGCGAGAAGATGACGGTCGACGAAAAGACCGGTCAGGCCGCGCGCACCCGCTACCGGGTCATCGAGCGCGCTGGCAACAAGGCCGCCTGGCTGGAGCTGCAGCCCTTGACCGGCCGCACCCACCAGCTGCGCGTCCACTGCGCGGAAGTGCTCGGCTGTCCGATCGTCGGCGATGCGAAGTACGGCGGCCCGGCCGCGTTCCTGACCGGATCGATCAGCCGCAAGCTGCATCTGCACGCCCGCTCGCTGACTTTGGCGCACCCGGACGGCGCGCCGCTCAGCCTGCGTGCAGACGCACCCGCCCACATGCTCGAGAGTTTTGCGACGCTCGGCTTCGAGCCGGACCTGATCGAGAACCTCGACCCCATCGGGGCAGCGTTTGATGACGAGGACCTGCTGGCGGCCGAACATGGCGGCTGGAAACCCAAGGTCGCACGCGCGCCCCGGCCCGGCGAGCGCTGGACCGAGAAAGCCCGCGCGCACAGCCAGCGGGCGCGCCCCACCGGACGGCGCGGTGCGGGACGACCCGGCCCGCGCGGCAAGCGGTGACCGCATGCCGCGGCTGATCGTCTTCGATTGCGACGGCACGCTGGTCGACAGCCAGGCCAACATCATCCGCGCCATGGCCCCGACATTCGCCCACCATGGGCTGGACGCGCCGGACCCCGCGCGGGTGCGGCGGGTGGTCGGCCTGTCGCTGGTCGAGGCCATGCAGGCGCTGCTGCCGGACGCCGCTGCGGACCAGCAGGTTGCGATGGCCCATGATTACAAGGGCGCGTTCCAGCGCCTGCGCGCGGACGGTGCGCTGGAGGAGGAGCCGCTGTTCGACGGCATCGCCGATCTGGTGGTCGAGCTGGCGGAGGCCGGCTTCCAGCTTGGCGTCGCGACCGGCAAGTCCGATCGCGGCCTGCAGCTCTGCCTCGAGCGCCACGGCCTCAAGCGTTACTTCCACACCCTGCAGACTGCGGATCGCCACCCGTCCAAGCCGCACCCCTCGATGCTGGAGGCGGCGATGCTGGACGTCGGCCACGCCCCCGCCACCACCGTGATGATCGGCGACACCGTGTTCGACATCGACATGGCGCGGGCCGCCGGCAGCCTGGGGCTGGGCGTCGCCTGGGGCTATCATGCGCCGGAAGAACTGGCGGATGCCGGCGCCCACGCGATCGTCGACACGGCCGCCGAGCTACGCGACGTCCTGCGCCGGTGGGCGGCATGAAGCGGCGTCACGATTCGCGCCGGTCGCTCG
>CAZERE010000168.1:1920-5675 GCA_964515365.1 uncultured Phenylobacterium sp.
CTCGGAACTTCGCTGCACGTTGCCGGCTGGGCGTTGCTGCTGCTGTCGCCGCTGATCGCCTGGACCGAACTGGTCGGCGACCCGGAACCGGGCCAGGCCGCGGCGGCGTTCGGCGTCGGCTTGATCTATGTGCTGATCGGCCCACTGCTCGCCACCAAGTCCCGGCGATGACCCGTCGTTTCTATACCGACGTCAGCCATAGGCCTGCCGAGGGCGGCTATGCCGTGCTGCTCGATGGCCGCCCCGTGCGCACGCCGGGCCGCGCGGTGCTGGTCTTGCCATGCGAGCCGCTCGCGCGCGCCATCGCCGCCGAATGGGCGGGCCAGGGCGAGACCGTCGACCCCAAATCGATGCCGATCACCCGCCTCGCCAACACCGTGCTGGACGGTATCCTGGCCAACCCGGGGCCGGTCGCGGACGCAATCGCGAACTACGCCGCCAGCGACCTGCTGTGCCACCGGGCCGACTGGCCGGCCGATCTGGTCGCGCGGCAGGCCGCCGCCTGGGACCCGCTGATCGACTGGGCGAACCGGCGCTTCGACATTGCCCTGACGGTCGGCGCCGGCGTCATGCCGATCCCGCAGGCGCCGGCGACGCGCGCGCGCCTGTCGGCCGCCGTCCATGCGCTCGATCCCTGGACGCTGGCGGCCACGCACATGGCGACGACCGTGACCGGCTCGCTGATCCTCGGGCTGATGCTCGCGGACGGCGCGATCGACCCGGAACGCGCCTGGGCCGCGGGTCAGCTCGACGATCTCTACCAGGCCGAACAGTGGGGCGAAGACCCGGAGGCCGCCAAGGCGCGCGCCGCGCGGCGCGCCGACCTTGACACGGCGGCAATAATTTTGCGCCTTCTCGCCGACGTCCATGGACCATCGTCGGATTGATCGGGCATGACCATGCGGCACAAGCAGTTTTCGGGGAGGCGACCATGCTGAAAGTCATCGAAGAACTGGAGCGGCGGCGCGAAGGCGCGCGCATGGGCGGCGGCCAGGCCCGCATCGACGCCCAGCACGCCAAGGGCCGGCTCACTGCGCGCGAACGCCTCGATCTGTTGCTCGACCCCGGTTCGTTCGAGGAGCTGGACATGTATGTCGAGCACAACTGCGTCGACTTCGGCATGCAGGAGACCGTGGTGCCCGGCGACGGCGTGGTCACCGGCTCCGGCACCATCAACGGCCGTCTGACCTTCGTGTTCAGCCAGGATTTCACCGTGTTCGGCGGCTCGCTCTCCGAACGCCATGCCCAGAAAATCTGCAAGATCATGGATATGGCATTGAAGGTCGGCGCGCCGGTCATCGGTCTTAACGATTCCGGCGGCGCGCGCATCCAGGAGGGCGTGGCCTCGCTCGGCGGCTATGCCGAGGTGTTCCAGCGCAACGTGCTGGCGAGCGGCGTGGTGCCGCAATTGTCCGTCATCATGGGGCCATGCGCGGGGGGGGCCGTCTATTCCCCGGCCATGACCGACTTCATCTTCATGGTGAAGGACTCAAGCTACATGTTCGTCACCGGCCCGGATGTGGTGAAGACGGTGACCAACGAGATCGTCACCCAGGAGGAACTGGGCGGCGCTGTCACCCACCCGACCAAATCCGGCGTCGCCGATCTGGCGCTGGAAAACGATGTCGAGGCGCTGCTGGAGGCCCGGCGCTTCTTCGATTTTCTGCCGCTGAACAACCGCATGGACCCGCCCTACCGCGAGTCCGACGACGACCCGATGCGCGTCGAGATGAGCCTTGACACCCTGATTCCGGACAATCCGAACAAGCCCTACGATATCAAGGAGCTGATCCTGAAGGTGGTCGACGACGCCGACTTCTTCGAGCTGCAGCCGGGGCACGCGGGCAACATCGTCATCGGCTTCGGGCGCATCGAGGGCCACCCGGTGGGCTTCGTTGCCAACCAGCCGATGGTGCTGGCCGGCTGCCTTGACATCGCCGCCAGCAAGAAGGCCGGGCGGTTCGTGCGCTTCTGCGACGCCTTCTCGATCCCGATCGTCACCTTCGTCGACGTGCCGGGATTCCTGCCGGGTGTCGCCCAGGAGCATAATGGCATCATCAAGCACGGCGCGAAGCTGCTGTTCGCCTATGCCGAGGCGACCGTGCCCAAGATCACCGTCATCACCCGCAAGGCCTATGGCGGGGCCTATGACGTCATGGCGTCCAAGCACCTGCGCGGCGACCTGAACTACGCCTGGCCAAGCGCTGAAATCGCCGTGATGGGTGCCAAGGGCGCGGTCGAGATCATCTTCCGCAAGGATATCGGCGATCCGCAGGCCATCGCCGAGCGCACCGCCGAATACCAGGCGCGCTTTGCCAACCCGTTCGTCGCGGCAGCCAAGGGCTTCATCGACGAAGTGATCATGCCGCATTCGACCCGTCGGCGCATCGCCATCGGGCTGCGCAAGCTGCGCACCAAGACACTGGAAAACCCCTGGAAGAAGCACGACAACATTCCGCTGTGAGCGCGCGGCGTATTGATGTATGCAAAGTTTATATCAGTTTATGTGTTTTTTCGATAAACTAGAGTAAGAAGGCAATACATGGACTCCCTCCGCAATCCGTTTGTTCCAGGTGCAGGCTCTCCGCCACCAGCGTTGTGAGAAAACCTACCTTCGGGTGATGGCGCAGCTTGGGCCGGGGCCTCATCGATCTGGTGATATCGCTGAGACTATGAGTGCCGCATTACAAACAGTAGCCCCACTGCGAAACAGCCTGATCAAAAAAGGGATGATTTTCAGTCCCGCTCATGGGGATACTGCCTTTACAGTTCCGCTATTCGATCAATTTATGAAGCGCATCATGCCACTTTGAACGGTGGCCCGTGAGTCCGCAGTATGAGAACTTGGAGACGTACATGCTCAGGAAGATCCTGATCGCCAATCGCGGCGAGATCGCCTGCCGGGTCATCCGCACGGCGCGCAAGCTCGGCATCAAAACGGTCGCCGTGTATTCGGACGCGGACGCCGCCGCCCTGCACGTCGAAATGGCGGATGAAGCCGTGCACCTGGGCCCGCCGCCCGCCGCCGAGTCCTATCTGCTGGGCGAGAAGATCATCGCCGCCTGCAGGCGGACCGGGGCCGACGCGGTGCACCCGGGGTACGGCTTCCTGTCCGAGCGGGAATGGTTCGCCAAGGCCTGCGCGGACAACGGCATCACGTTCATCGGCCCGCCGCCCGGCGCCATCGCCGCCATGGGCGACAAGATCGAATCGAAGAAGCTCGCACGTGCCGCCGGCGTCTCGGTCGTGCCGGGCTTTGTCGGCGAGATCACGGATACCGACCATGCGGTGCGCATCGCCGACGACATCGGCTATCCGGTCATGATGAAGGCGTCCGCCGGCGGCGGCGGCAAGGGCATGCGGCTCGCCTACAGCGCGAAGGACGTGCGCGAGACCTTCGAGAACGTGCGGGCCGAGGCGCGCGCCAGCTTCGGCGACGACCGGGTGTTCATCGAGAAGTTCGTGGTCGAGCCGCGCCACATCGAAATCCAGGTGCTCGGCGACCAGCAGGGCAATATCGTCTACCTCGGCGAGCGGGACTGCTCGATCCAGCGCCGGCACCAGAAGGTGGTCGAGGAAGCGCCCTCGCCGTTCGTCACGCCGGAGATGCGCCAGGCGATGGGCGAGCAGGCGGTCGCGCTGTCCCGCGCCGTCGGCTATTTTTCCGACGGCACGGTCGAGTTCATCGTCGGCCAGGACCGCAGCTTCTACTTCCTCGAGATGAACACCCGCCTGCAGGTCGAGCATCCGGTGAC
>CAZERE010000169.1:0-3969 GCA_964515365.1 uncultured Phenylobacterium sp.
GCTCCATGGCGATGAACGAGGAAGAAAAGCGCCTGACCGCCTATCACGAGGCCGGTCACGCCATCGTCGCCATGAACGTCAAGATGGCCGACCCCGTGCACAAGGCCACCATCGTGCCGCGCGGCCGGGCCCTGGGCATGGTCATGCAGCTGCCGGAAGGCGACCGTTATTCGATGAAGTACCAGCAGATGATCGACCGGATCGCCATCATGGCCGGCGGTCGGGTGGCGGAAGAGCTGATCTTCGGCAAGGAGAACATCACCTCCGGCGCCTCGTCCGACATCGAACAGGCGACCAAGCTTGCAAGGGCGATGGTCACGCGCTGGGGCTTTTCCGAAAAGCTCGGCACCGTGGCCTATGGCGAGAACCAGGAGGAGGTCTTCCTGGGCCATTCGGTCGCGCGCAGCCAAAACGTGTCCGAGGAGACGGCCCGCACCATCGACGAGGAGGTCCGCCGTCTGGTCGCCTCGGGCTGGGACGAGGCGCGCAAGATACTGACCGAAAAGGCCGAGCATCACGAGAAACTGTCCCAGGCCCTGCTGGAGTACGAGACCCTGTCGGGCGAGGAGATCAAGGACCTGCTGGAGAAGGGGGTCGCGCCGAACCGCGACGAGAACAACTTCCCCAACGCCGGGCCTTCGGTCTCGGTGCCGGTGACGCCGGTTTCCGATGGGACCGAGATCGAAATCCCGGTCGAAAAGCCCGCCGTGACGAGTGTGCCGACGGTCCACTGAGGGTCAGGCGCAGACAAAAGAAGAAGGGGCGGCCTGCGAAGGCCGCCCCTTTTTTTGACGTCGGACAGGGTTCAGAGAATCTGCGCCGCCTGGTCGAAGCTCAGGCGCGGCGAGCGGGGGAACAGGTTCTCGTCCGTGCCGTAACCCAGGTTCAGAATGTAGTTGGGTTCGACATGGCTGTCGGGGAAGAATTCGGCCTTCACCCCCGCGGCGTCGAAGCCCGACATGGGGCCGACGTCCAGACCCAGGGCGCGGGCGGCGATGGTCAGATAGCCGCCCTGGAGCGAGGCGTTGCGGAAGGCGGTCTCGCGCCGTCCGGCCTCGTCGGCGAACCAGTCGCGCGCGCCCGGCGCATGGGGGAACAGGGTCGGCAGATGGTCGTGGAAGTCGAGGTCCTGAGCCAGGATCAGATTGACCGGCGCCTGCTGGGTCTTGGCGCGATTGCCCTCGCTCATCAGCGGGATCAGCCGGGCCTTGGCCTCGGGCGAGGTGACGAAGACGAAGCGGGCCGGGCCGGCGTTGACGGCCGTAGGGCCGAACTTGGTCAGGTCGTAAAGTTTCTTCAGCAGCTCGGGCGCGACCGGCCGGTCGCTCCAGGCGTTGCGGGTGCGCGCCTCGGTGAAGAGTTGCGCCAGGGCGGCGTCCGACAGAGGGAGGTCGCGGGGGGAGAGAGCGTCATAGGCCATGGGAGTGCGTCCTGATCTGCAAAAGCAACAAATTCTGGTGCTTATTTAGACCCTTCAGCAACTGTCACAAGTGCAAATACGGCAATCCATCGTTTCTGAATCTGGACCGGCGCGCCCGCCGCCCCCTGTCGCAAGACGCGGCTTCGTCCTATCTAGGCAGGATGAAAGACCTGACCCAACTGATGCAGCAGGCCCAGGCGATGCAGCAAAAGCTGCAGGACGCCCAGGCCAAGATGGCCGAAACCACCGCCGAGGGCTCCTCCGGCGGCGGGCTGGTGAGCGTGGCCCTGAAGGGCGCGGGCGAGATCACGGCGATCAAGATCGACGACAGCCTCTTGACCCCCGGCGAGGGCGAGATCCTGGCCGATCTGATCGTGGCCGCCCATGCCGACGCCAAGCGCAAGCTGGACGAGGTGAACGCCGCCCTGATGCGTGAGGCCGCCGGCCCCATGGCCGGGATGAATATTCCCGGAATGCCGAAACTGTTCTGATGGCCGCCTCCGCCGGGCCGGAGATCGAGCGGCTCATCTCCCTTCTCGCCAAGCTTCCGGGCCTGGGACCGCGCTCGGCCCGGCGCGCGGCCCTGGCCCTGCTGAAGCGGCGCGAGCAGCTGCTCGTGCCGCTGGCGGCGTCTCTGGCCGAGACGGCCGACAAGGTGGTCTCCTGCTCGGTCTGCGGCGCGCCCGATACGCGCGACCCCTGCGCCGTCTGTTCGGACGGGGCCCGCGACAACGGCCTGATCTGCGTGGTCGAGGAGGCCGGCGCCCTGTGGGCCATGGAGCGGTCCGGCGCCTTCCGCGGCAAATATCATGTGCTGGGGGGGCTGTTGTCCGCTCTGGACGGCGTCGGCCCCGAACATCTGCGCATCGCCGAACTGGTCGGCCGTGTGAAGGGCGGCGCCGTGCGCGAGGTCGTCCTGGCCCTGCCCGCCACGGTCGACGGCCAGACCACGGCCCACTATGTCGCCGAGCGGATCGCCGGCTCGGACGTCCAGGTCACCTCCCTGGCGCGCGGCGTGCCGGTGGGCGGCGAACTGGACTGGCTGGACGACGGCACCATTGTTCAAGCGCTGCGGGCCAGGCGGCCGGCCTAGACCTCGCGCGTCTTTCGCCGCGCGGCGACTCCGGCTAGGAACGGAGCATGAACACGCTCGTGCTGATCCTCGCCGTCGTCGCCGTCGCTCTGGGCGGCGGTTTTCTGTGGGCCTTTATGGGCTGGCAGAGGGCGCGGGGGGATCTGGCGGCCGCCCAGGTGCGGATCGACCTGGTCGAGGAGAGCCGGGTCACCATGGGCGAGCTGCTGAAGGCCCAGGCGGCTCAGTCGGCCCAGGCGGTCGCGGACCAGATGGTGACGCGCGCGACCGAGACCTTCCGCGCCCAGGACCAGCTGGCGCGCGAGCGGATGGCGGCCCAGCTGAAGCCGGTGGCCGAGACCCTGACGAAGTTTCAGGAACATGTGGCGGCGCTGGAAAAGGCCCGGGCCGAGGAGACCGGCGGCCTGAAGGAACAGCTGACCCAGCTGATGGCCGCCTCGTCGGCGACGCGGGACGAGGCGCGTAAACTGACCGAGGCCCTGCGCGGCAACACCGGGCGGCGCGGCCGCTGGGGCGAGCAGACCTGCCGCAATGTGCTGGAGGCCGCGGGCATGGCCGGGCGGTTCGACTTCACCGAACAGACCTCCAGCGCCGACGACGAGGGGCGGCAGAATCGGCCCGACTTCCTGGTGCGCCTGCCCGGCGGCGGCATGTTCGTGATCGACGCCAAGGTGCCCCTGGCCTTCGACGAGGAGGAGGGGGACGAGGAGGCGCGCGCCCGGTCGGTCGGCCTGCGCATCGCCGCCAGCCTGAAGACCCATGTGCGCCAGCTGGCGTCCAAGGCCTATCAGGACCAGTTCAAGCCCAGCCCCGATTTCGTGGCCCTGTTCGTGCCGGGCGACGCCTTCCTGTCCTCGGCGCTGGACCATGCGCCTGACATCATGACCCAGGCCATGGATTCGCGGGTGGTGATCGTCACGCCGACGACCCTGTTCGCCCTGTGCAAGGCCGTGGCCTACGGCTGGCGCGCCGAGGAGCAGAGCGCCAACGCCGAACACGTGGCCCGGCTGGGCAAGGAGCTCTACAAGCGCCTGGCCACCATGGGGGGGTATGCCTCCTCGCTGGGGGCGGATCTGGACCGGGCCGTGAAGCGCTACAACCAGTTCGTGGGCTCGCTGGAGAGCCAGGTGATGGTGCAGGCCCGCCGGTTCGAGGACCTGCAGGTGGATCACGAGGGCAAGGATCTGCCCGAACTGGCGCCGGTGGAGCAATCCACGCGCACTCTGAGCCGTCCGGAACTGATCGAAAGTGCGCCGGACGCCGGCAAGGCGCAATAGACTTGCCCGGCGGCGGCGGCTAATCCGCGCCCATGACCGATTCAGCCGTCCTTTCCCCCTGCCCGCCCGACGAGCCGCCCGTGGGCCGCATGATCGCCATGCCCGCGGACACCAATCCCGAGGGCGACATCTTCGGCGGTTGGCTGCTGGCCCAGATGGACCTGGCCGGCTCCTCGCCC
>CAZERE010000169.1:3979-5609 GCA_964515365.1 uncultured Phenylobacterium sp.
CCGCCTTCAATCTGGCGCGGGGCCGCTGCGCCACGGTGGCGGTGGACTCCATGGTGTTTCACCAGCCGGTGTCCATGGGCGACGAGGTCAGCATCTATGCGACGGTGATCCGCACCGGCCGCACCTCCATCGGCGTGCGGGTCGAGGCCTGGAAGAGGGGGCGCGGCCAGGACCGGATGGTGCGCGTGACCGAGGGCGTCTTCACCTATGTGGCCATCGATCAGGACCGCAAGCCCCGGCCCCTGCCCGACCGGGAGTGACCCCGCCCGGCGGTGGGAATTCTTGACCGGAGGGGCCTTTGCGCCTACCTCCGGGCCATGGCCATTCGTCGCATCCTGACCGTGAACAATCCCGCCGACCTGGCGGTGCTCAAGACCGTCTGCACCCCCGTGGAGGCGGTGACGGACGAGGTGCGCACCCTGATGGATGACATGCTTCAGACCATGTACGACGCCCCGGGCATCGGCCTGGCCGCCGTGCAGATCGGCGACACCCGCCGGATCGTAGTAATGGATCTGGGCGACGGCGGCGAGGACGGCGAGGCCCCCGAGAGCGAGGAGGCGCGCAAGCCCAACCCGCGCTTCTTCATCAATCCCGAGATCCTGTGGGCCTCGGAAGAGACCGCGCCCTATGAGGAAGGCTGCCTGTCGATCCCCGAGTATTTCGACGAGGTCCAGCGGCCCGCCAGGATCAAGCTGCGCTATCTGAACCGCGAGGGCGAGACGGTGGAGGAAGAGGCCGACGGTCTTTACGCCGTCTGCATCCAGCACGAGATCGACCACCTGAACGGGGTGCTGTTCATCGATCACCTGTCGCGGCTGCGCCGGGACCGGGCCATGACCAAGGTCAAGAAGGTCATGCGCGAGCGGGTGGCGGCCTGATGGCCCGGGCCAACGCGCGCCGGAAGGCGGTGCGGGCCGTCCGCGCGCCCCTGACCGGGGCCCAGAAAATCGGCATCGGCTCGGCCGCGACCCTGATCGCCGTGGCGGGGCTGGGCCTGATCGCCGGCGTGGTGCTGGACCGGCTGCTGAATTTCGACGACGCCTTCGACGCCGGCGGCGAATGGGACGAGGGCGGCGGCGTCTTCACCCGCTGGGACTGACCGGCTCGGCCGGGCCGTAAAAATGATCCTGTCAAAGCGCCCGGAGGTCGAGCGATTCCTGGCCTCGCCGGACCCGGCGGTGCGGGCGGTGGTGATCCACGGCAAGGACCGGGGCGGTGTCGGCGAACGGGGTCTGGCCCTGTGCCTGAAGATCGTGCCGGACCTGAACGACCCGTTCGACGTCACCCTTCTGACCGACAGCGATGTGGAGGCCGACGGCGCGGCGCTGGATGACGCCCTGTCGGCCCAGTCCATGACCGGCGGACGGCGGCTGGTGCGGCTGCGCCTGTCCACCGACAAGGCCAGCACGGACAAGGCCGTGGCCGCGGCGCTGAAGACCCATGCGGACGGCGGCTTCAACCCCGACGCCATGTTCGTGGTGGAGGCCGGGGCCCTGGGCCGCGAGTCTGGCCTGAGAAAGGCCGCCGAGACCGCCAAGGCGGCGGTCTGCATCCCATGCTACGAGGACGAGGTGGGCGACGTGGCCCGCATGGTGCGCGAAGCCCTGGCGAAGGACCGTGTGGGCCT
>CAZERE010000170.1:0-5458 GCA_964515365.1 uncultured Phenylobacterium sp.
GTCTCAAATGAAATGGGGAACTCCTGCCGCGCCGGCCGGTTGTGGCCCGCGATGCGAAGGGAAAGCAGATGAGCCGGCGGCCGGATCAGGACCCTCCACCCGACAGCGGCTGGCGGGCCTTTCTTCTGGGGATGGTCGGCATGTTCGCCGCCATTGGCGCATGGCTCTTTCTGGTTGGGACGGGTTCGGACCAGCACAGGGGCGACGCGCGCGCGATCGATCGATCCCGCGCCGCGCCCGGCGCCGGCCCGGCCCCAGAGCCCGATCGGTCTATTTCAGACTATAGGTGATGGTGGTCACGACGCGGACCTTCTTGTCGATCGACCCGGACTCATCGCCGCCCGCGCCGTCGCGCGGCAGGATTTCGAAGGAGCCCTGGGTGGCCTGACGAATGGGGCCGAGCGGCGTGCCCGAGTCCTTGGCGAATTGTTCGGCGCCGGTGCGGGCGGCGGCCGTGCCTTCGGCGATCATCTCGGGCCGGACGGCGTTCAGCTTGGTGAAGATGTAGGAGGGGCCCTGGAAATCCTGAAGCACCACGCCCTGACGGACCAGGTCGTTGAGGGCGCGGGTGGTGGCCTGGACCCGGGCGACGTCGCCGGTGCGGACGATGACGGTCTGGGCCAGGATGAAGCGAGGGCCGCCGTTCTGGACTCCGTATTCCCGAGACCGCGTGTCGGCCACCTCCAGCCGTCCCAGATCGACGGCCTCGGCCGGATAGCCCTGGGACTTCAGGAACTGGCGGACCAGGGCCAGGTCGCCGTCGATCCGTGCCTGGACTTCGGACAGAACCTCGCCCGAGGCGGTGAAGCGCAGCGGCAGGACCGCCAGATCCGCCTTCACCTCGCGCTCCGACAGGCCGCGCACGGTCACGGTGCGGTCGCCGGCGCGGGCGTGGACCACGCCCTGGCCGATCAGAGCGCCGGCGCCGATCAGGCCCAGGGCGACCAGGCCGCCGAAGACGGCGGCGGGGATCAGGCGCGGGGTGTCCATAGGGAAGGCTCCTTGTCGGCGGCCGATTTTACATCTCCACCCCGTGTTCCGCCACCCAGCTGAGCGCCAGCAATCGACAGGCGGAGGCGAGCGGGCGCCGGCCCCGACCCGCGTCGATGTCGGCCAGCAGTTGCGCCTTGGAGAGGCCGCGGCGGGCCGCGATCCGGTCCAGTACGGCCCAGAACTCCGGTTCCAGCGCCACCGAGGTGGCGTGGCCCGCGAGCACGACCGAACGCTTCCGCAGGCCGCTCACTGCGCAGGTCCCCTGAAGCGTCCGGGCGAGGGACGGCGAGTACTGCACATGGCGGGTTTTCTCCTGGAATTGACGTCACACACGGGCGCAAGACGTGAACGGCGCCGGAAGGGCGGGGATGGTATTCCGGCGCCGCCAGCCGGAGTCTTGCATGAGTCGCCCCGTCACCGTCCTAGCCATCCTCGTCTGCGCCCTCATCTGGGGCACGACCTGGTTCGCCATCACCCTGCAGCTGGGCGTGGTTGATCCGATCGTCTCGATCGTCTGGCGTTTCGGTCTGGCGGCTGTCGTCCTGTTCGGCTTCTGCGCCCTGACGCGGCGGCCGCTCAGGCTGAGTCGCGCCCAGCATCTGGCCGCCGTGGGACAGGGGGCCTTCGTCTTCGCGGTCAGCTACGGCTTCGTCTATGCGGCCGAGGAGCGGGTGGCCTCGGCCGTGGTGGCGGTCATTTTTGCGGCCCTGGCCTTCGTGAACCTCGTCATGTTCCGGCTGGTGGAGCGGCAGAAGGCGTCCGCCGGCGCCTGGCAGGGGGCGGTGCTGGGAATTTGCGGCGTCGCGGTCCTGTCGTTTGGCCAACTGGCGGGAACGGGGGCTTCCGCCGGATCGGCGCCGGGGCTGGGCATTGTGCTGGCCCTCGTCGCGGTGCTCGCCTCCGCCTTGGGCAACTGGTTTGCCTGGCGCGGTCAGCAGGCCGGAGCCCCGGTCATGGCCGCCACAGCCTGGGCCATGGCGTACGGCACGGCCATGTTGGCTGCTTACGGGCTTGCAACCGGAGTGGAGTGGCGGGTCGAGGCGACACCCGCCTATGTTCTGTCCCTGCTGCACCTGTCGCTTTTCGGATCGGTCATCGCCTTCGGCCTGTACTTCACCCTGGCGAAACAGAGGGGGTTCGCCCTCGCCAGCTATATCTCGGCCCTGACCCCGCCGATCGCCGTCATCATGTCCGTTCTGTTCGAGGGGGCGGAGGTCGGCGTGACCATGCTGGTCGGGCTGGCCCTTGTGCTGGTGGGCCAGGTCTTGCTGATCCGGGCGCCCAAGGCGGCTTAAGGCTCAGTCCCGTCGGCGTCTCGCGCTTCTGAGCGTCCAGGCGACGCTCCGCCCGCTCCTGCTCGGTCCGGGCGGCCTGTTTCTCGCCCTTGGAGCGTCCGTGGACGACACGGTTCGCCGCAGCGCGGATCTTGTCTTCTGACTTTGCGCGGGCTTTGCGCGCCCGGTTCAGGTTGATGATTTCAGCCATGGTCAGTTCTGCTTTTCGGGCCTGTCGGCCTCGTGGGGTCTCAGCGGCTCGGGGACCTCCTCGGCGGGCAGGGCCTTCGCGGGAAGGAAGCCAGGCGAAGGGTCCGGCCGATCCAGCCGGGTCCAGGCCTCGGCGGACCGACCCTGCCGGCGCCCCAGTTCGAACAGGGCCGTCATAGTCTTCTGGTCGAACTCCAGGCTGGAAGCCTCGACATTGTCGGGAATGGCGGACAGGGACAGGCTCATCCCGTTGCGCCGGGCGAAGGCGGCGGTGGTCGCCAGATGGGTGCGAAGCGAAGCCTTGCTCATGCTGTCGTAGCTGCGCATCAGGATTGCGGTCAGCCGACCGGGCGTGACCCCCTCGTTGCGGCCGACCTGGCCGTTGACCACGACATAGAGGGCGCCGCCGCCGGGCTCGTCCTGCGGCGGCGTCCACAGGGCCAGCGGCTCGGGGATGGCGAGGAAGGGGGTGTTGACCCCGCCGTCGGCGTGCATTTCCATCACCACGGTCTTGTCCGGCTGGAGGCCGGCGATCAGCACGGGCGGAAAGACGCCTGGGATGCTGGCGGACGCCACCAGCACCTCCTTGAACAGGGCGCGCGAATTCTCGTCGTTCTGGCTGGCCAGCAGGCCCATGTCCCAGATGACCGTCTCCTCGCTGTCCAGATTGGTGGTAGCGACCAGCAGGCGGCGGCCCTTGGCGTGTTCGCGGGCGATGGCCGCCAGCAGGTCGGGGGTGACGTTCTCGTCGACGAGATTGCGGAGCGCCGAGGCGCTGTAGAGGCTGGGGTAGAGGAAGAAGGCCAGGCTGCGCCAGCTCAACAGGCCGCTGGCCCCGCCGTCCGTATAGGCGTGGCCCAGCTGGGCGTCCCAGTCTGGGCCGGCGAAAGCGAAGGGGGCGGCCAGGGCGCCGGTGCTGACGCCGGTGACGATGTCGAAGACCGGCCGGTCGCCCCGCTCGGTCCAGCCGACCAGCACGCCTGCGCCATAGGCGCCGTTGGCCCCGCCGCCGGACAGGGCCAGGATCGACAGATCATGTTTCTGAGCCAGGCGCTGGCCCACTTCTTCGGTGAAGGCCTCGAGGCGCGCGGCGTCGTTCGTGCGGATGCGCGGATCCTGAGCCGGGATCAGGGCGCCATCGGCCAGGCGCAGCGGGCCTTCCGGCCGCTGCAGGGTGCCGCAGGCGGCGACGGACCAGGCTATCATCATCGCCAGCAGCGTCGAACAGGCGCGTTTCATATGTACCTCGACGATCCGTGAAGGAGCCGGCGGCCGAGCTCGGGCCCGTCCCAGGTTCCTTATACAGCAGTAAGCTATGCGGTTTGAAACCCGCTCGTGGCGCATCCGTTTCATGGGACCAATCTTCAAACCCGGAGAACCCTCATGGTCGACGCCTCGCTCATCAAAGAACATCTCGAAGTCGTGGGATCGGACGGCGGCCACGTCGGGCGCGTGGATCATGTGCTGGGAGACCAGATCGAACTGGCCAAGCTGGACCTCGCCGGCGGCTTCAAACATCACCTGATCCCGGTCAGCTGGGTGGAACGGGTGGACGACAAGCATGTCCATCTGAACCTGACACAGGACGAGGCCAAGGCGCGCTGGTCCGAGAAGCCGCACTAGCGGTCGGGTTTCGGTGAATTAATGAAGGCCCTGCTGTCGTCGGCGGGGCCTTCGTTCTATTTGGAGGACATTGTTCTCGGAGAGATGCGATGATCCGTCTGGTCCTGAATATCCTGTGGTTGATCTTCGGCGGTTGGCTGTCGGGCCTGCTGTGGCTGCTGGGCGGCGCGATCCTGGCCCTGACCGTGGTGGGCCTGCCGTGGACCTTCGCCGCCTGGCGGATCGCCAGCTATTCCTTCTGGCCCTTCGGGCGGGAGATCGTGTGGCAGGACGCCCATCCGGTGGCGGGCTGTCTGGGTCTGGTGCTGAACATCGTCTGGTTCGTCGTGGCGGGCTGGTACATCGCCCTGTCGCACCTGATCATCGCGGTGGCCGAGTTCGTCTCGATCATCGGCATCCCCTTCGCCCTGAAGGACCTGGAACTGGCCAAGTTGGCGGTGGCGCCGGTAGGGCGGACGATCCGGGAGAAGGCTTGAGCCTCAGTCCGGCTTGAGCAGTATGTCCAGCATCATCTCGCGACGGGTCAGGAAGTTGCGCGTGACCTGATAGTGATCAGTGTCCTCGTATTCGACCCGTTCGAGCCCGTGATCCGAGGCCTGGTAGATCCAGGCGTTGGGATAGCCGAGGAGGATGGGCGAATGGGTGGCGATGATCAGCTGGGATCGCGCCATGACAAGCTCGTGGATTTTGGCCAGGAAGGAAAGCTGGCGAGTGGGCGATAGAGCTGCCTCGGGCTCGTCGAGTATGTACAGGCCGTCGCCACCAAACCGATTGTCAAACAGAGCGAAGAAGCTTTCGCCATGAGACTGTTCGTGCAGCGACTTGCCGCCATAAGAAGCCTTGATCGGCGGTCCCGCACCAGGAATCGCATCCAGTCGCTCAATCTCTGAGGCCAGATTGAAATAGCTTTCTGCTCTAAGGAAAAAGCCGTCGCGGGCCCTACTGGACGACCTGACCGGGCGTACGAACCCGTGGAGGGGTGAATGGGCATGGTGGGACGAAAAACTGAAGTTCTTCGTCCCGCCTTCGGGGTTGAAGCCCCACGCCACCGCCAGGGCCTCGATCAGCGTGGACTTTCCTGAGCCGTTCTCGCCGACGAGAAAGGTCACGTTCGGGTGGAAGGCCAGCCGGTCGAGCGTGCGCACGACCGGCAGGTTGAAGGGATAGATGGAAGCGTCCCAGCCGTCTCGGCGCTCGAAAAGGGCCTCGATCCAGTAGGGACGCTCCAGGGCGGTCATCGCATCAGCCCGGCGAGATCATCTTCTCGGGCCGGACCGCCTCATCGAACTCGGCGTCGGTCAGATAGCCGCCGCCCACGGCCTCGTCGCGCAGGGTGGTGCCGTTCTTGTGCGCGGTCT
>CAZERE010000171.1:0-5422 GCA_964515365.1 uncultured Phenylobacterium sp.
TCGGCGGCGAGGTGGAGCGGATCCTGGGCATGGTGGACGGCTGCGTCCTGCTGGTGGACGCCGAAGAGGGCGTCATGCCCCAGACCAAGTTCGTCCTGGGCAAGGCCCTGAAGATGGGGCTGAAGCCCATCCTCTGCCTGAACAAGGTCGACCGGCCCCACGCCGATCCCGACCGTATCCTGAACGACGCCTTCGACCTCTTCGCGGCCATGGGCGCCACCGACGAGCAGCTCGACTTCCCGCACATCTACGCCAGCGGCAAGAACGGCTGGGCGACCCTGGACATGGCCCAGCCCAACGACACCCTGGCCCCGCTGTTCGACCTGATCGTCGAGCATGTGCCCGAGCCCAAGGCCGTGGCCCGGGCCGACGAGCCCTTCCAGATCCTGTCGGTGCTGATCGAAAGCGATCCCTTCCTGGGCCGCCTGCTGACCGGGCGCATCGAGTCGGGCAAGGCGACGCCGGGCCTGGCCATCAAGGCCCTGTCGCGGGACGGCAAGGAAATCGAGCGCGGCCGCATCACCAAGGTGCTCGCCTTCCGCGGCCTGAAGCGCCAGCCGATCGACGACGCCGAAGCCGGCGACATCGTCGCCATCGCCGGCCTCTCCAAGGCGACCGTGGCCGACACCCTCTGCGCCATCGATGTGAATGAGGCCCTGCCGGCCCAGCCCATCGATCCCCCGACCATCTCCATGACCGTCTCGGTCAATGACAGCCCCCTGGCCGGTCGCGAAGGCGACAAGGTCCAGAGCCGCGTCATCGCCGCCCGCCTGTTGAAGGAGGCGGAGTCCAACGTCGCCATCCGGGTCAACGAAACCGCCGAGAAGGACGCCTATGAGGTGGCCGGCCGCGGCGAACTGCAGCTGGGCGTGCTGATCGAAGGCATGCGCCGCGAGGGCTTCGAGCTTTCCATCAGCCGCCCGCGGGTGGTGTTCCAGAACGACCCGGAGACCGGTGAGCGCCTGGAGCCCATCGAAGAGGTGATGATCGACGTGGACGACGAGTTCTCCGGCGTCGTCATCGAGAAGCTGTCGGCCCGCAAGGCCGAGCTGAAGGACATGGGCCCCTCCGGCGCCGGCAAGACGCGGATCAGCCTGATGGCCCCGTCCCGCTCGCTGATCGGCTATCAGGGCGAGTTCCTCACCGACACCCGCGGCTCGGGCGTGCTGAACCGCGTGTTCAGCCATTACGAGCCCTACAAGGGCGCCATCGACGCCGGCCGTAAGGGCGTGCTGGTGGCCAATTCCGACGGCGAGACCGCCGCCTTCGCCCTGTGGAACCTGGAAGACCGCGGCACCATGTTCGTGGGCGCCGGCGAGAAGACCTATCAGGGCATGATCATCGGCGAAAACGCCCGGGCCGACGACCTTGACGTCAACCCGATGAAGGCCAAGCAGCTCACCAACGTGCGGGCCTCGGGCAAGGACGAGAGCATCCGCCTGACCCCGCCCCGCCGCCTCACCCTCGAACAGGCCATCGCCTATATCGAGGAAGACGAGCTGGTCGAGGTGACGCCCAAGAACATCCGCCTGCGCAAGAAGGTCCTGAACCCGAGCTTCCGCAAGAAGCGCGTCAAGGAAGACTAGACCTGACGGCGGCCCAGGCGGGCTCCGCCTGGGCCAGCGCCTATTTCGGGAAATGCTCCACGTGGGTTTCGGCCGTACGGCCGAAATAGAGCACCCTGCGCCCCAGGAACGAGACCAGGTATCCGGCGCAGCCGAGCGCCTTGGCGTTGCTGCAGAAGGCGCCATAGTTGTAGTCCGGCGGATTGGCCTGCGCCCACCGGACCTGATCGGCCAGGCCCGGCGCATCGAACACCTCGGCGACCAGCCCCTCGGAGGGCGGGTTGTCCAGCGTCACGCTGTCGCCCTCGGGCAGGACGTAGGTTGTGGCGTTGCGGCGATAGTCCACGAGATAGCCCTCGAAGCCCGCCGCCATCAGCCGTCCGACAATCTCCGGGAAGGGGGCCGTCCCCTCATAGGCCGCGGCCAGACAGGCCTTCGCCTCCCGAATCTTCTGCGCCTCCATGGCGGTCTCCTTGTCCATTGGGGGGATCGGCGGCCCGCCTCAGGCGATCGGCGCCGCGGTCAGGTTGTGGGCCGCCGCAAGCTTGCGCAGCAGGCGCTCCAGCTCACGCCGCTCTTCGGGCGCGAGGCCTTCGAAAAAGTCCGCGTCGTTCTGGTCGGCCAGGGCCGCCAGCCGGGGCACAAGGGCCTGGCCCTGGGGCCGGAGCGTCAGGCTCTGACGACGCCCCTCGCCGGCCGCTTCCCGGCGTTCAACCAGGTCCTTGGCCACAAGGCGGTCGGCCAGCTTCGAGATCGCCCCCTTGGTCATCCCCATGCGCTCGGCCAGCCGTGACGGCGCCATGGGTTCGGCGCCGTAGAGGGCGCGCAGAAACACCCATTCGGCCACGGTGACGCCCTCGGCCTCCACACGGCGCGCAAAGCCCTGGGACACCGCGTTCGACACCAGCCGCAGCCAGTAGCCTAGGTGGTCTGTGAGATCGGCGGGTGAAGATCGATCGCGCATGGGGCCTCCGCAAGTTGACTAGGAAACTACCCGACTAAGTTTCCTAGTCAACTTGATATCCGTGCGCCGGGCTGGCCTAGAGTGGCGGGCCGCCATCCGGATCGCCCCATGCCCGACGCCACCTTCGCCGCCCTGCCCACCACCATCTTCGAGGAGATGAGCGGACTGGCCCGGACCCATGGGGCGATCAATCTCGGCCAGGGCTTTCCCGACGATCCTGGGCCGGAGCCCGTGCGGCGCCGGGCCGCCGAGGCGGTGCTGGACGGCTATAACCAGTATCCGCCCATGGCCGGCCTGCCCGAGCTGCGGGCCGCGGTCGCCGGCCACTATCGCCGCACCCAGGGGCTCGACCTCGATCCCGCCGCCGAGGTGGTGATCACGTCCGGCGCCACTGAGGCCCTGGCGGCGACCTTCCTGGCCCTGATCGAGCCGGGGGACGAGGTCATCGTCTTCCAGCCCCTGTATGACGCCTATCTGCCGCTGATCCGCCGGGCCGGCGGCGTGCCCAGGCTCATCTCGCTCGCCCCGCCCCACTGGCGCTTCACGCGGGCCATGCTGGCGGCGGCGATCACGCCCAGAACCCGCTTCGTGGTGCTGAATAATCCGGTCAATCCCACCGGCGTGGTGATCCCCGACGCCGACCTCGCCCTGCTGGCCGAGATCTGCGTGGCCCATGACCTGATCGCCATCTGCGACGAGGTGTGGGAGCAGGTGGTCTTTCCGCCCGCCGTCCACCGGCCGCTGATGGCCTATCCCGGCATGGCCGGGCGCTGCGTGAAGATCGGCTCGGCGGGCAAGATGTTCGGCCTCACCGGCTGGAAGGTGGGCTTCATGTGCGCGGCTGCGCCCCTCGCCCGCCACCTGGCCAGGGCCCACCAGTTCCTGACCTTCACCACCCCGCCCAACCTGCAGATGGCCGTGGCCTTTGGCCTGGAGACCAAGGGCGACTGGCTGCGCGAGATGCCCGCCGGCCTGGCCGCCAGCCAGCAGCGCCTGGCCGAGGCCCTGGGCCGCGAGGGCTTCGCCGTCCTGCCGTCGCAAGGGACCTATTTCCTGAACCTCGACCTGGCGGCGTCGGGGGTGACCCTGGCCGACCGCGCCTTCGCCCGCCTGGCGGTGGAGCAGGCCGGGGTCGCCGCCATCCCGGTCTCGGCCCTCTATGAGACCGACCCCGTCACCACCATCCTGCGGCTGTGCTTCGCCAAGGCCGACGCCACCCTGGATGAGGCCGCCCAGCGGCTGGCGCGCGCCCGCGAGCTGACCAGCCGGCGATAATTATACCCGGATGTTATTGACTCGGGTTTTTACCCGGGTCATGAGGGGCCATGCCCCTCGCCGCCGTTCCCCACCACGACTCCGCCGCGATCTCAGCAGCTCTCCGCGCCGCCTTTGGCGAGACCGAGATATCTCCGCTGTCGCCGGTGACGGGCGGTCTCTCTGGCGCCCGCCTCTTTCGCCTGGAGGCCGAAGGCCGCGCTTGGCTCCTGCGCATAGACGGCGCACGCGATGTGTTCCGCGATCCGGTCCGTTGGCATGGGTGCATGCGCATCGCCGCAGAGGCGGGGCTCGCTCCAGCCGTGCGCCATGCCGACCCTGACAGCGGCGTGACCATCACAGCCTTCGTGGAGGGCCGCCCCCTCGCCGAGGGCTATGAGGCCCCGAGGGCGACGATGATCAGCGCGGCTGGCGACCTGGTGCGCCAACTCCACGCAACGCCGCCCTTCCCGCCGCTGGTCGACTACATGGACGGCATGGCCGCCGTCATCGGCCAGCTCCGCGCCACGGGCCTGATCGCAGACCGGGCGCTTGATGCGGAGCTCTCCGGTTACGACGCCCTCGACCGCGCCTATCGCGGCCTGCGACCGGAACAGGTCTCCAGCCACAACGACCTCAACCCGCGCAACATCCTTCACGATGGGTCCAGGCTCTGGCTGATCGACTGGGAGTCAGCCTTCCTTGCCGATCGCTATGTGGATCTGGCGAGCTTGGCCAATGTCATGGTTCGCGACACCACGGAGCTCGGCCTTTTGACGGACGCCTATTTCGGGCGCGCCGCCACCGAGGCGGAAGCTGCGCGCCTCTTCCTGGCGCGGCAGGTGAACCATGTCTTTTACGGGGTGATCTTTCTCTCAGGCGCGGCGGCTGAGCGGCCGGGCGACAGCATCACGCCGGAGGCGATCGAGGCGGATCTGGCCGACATCCACCAGTCTCTGGCGGAGGGACGTTTTGACCTCGACGCCAGGGAGAGCCGGATCGCCTACGGTCTCGCCAGACTGAGGGCGGCGCGGAACAACCTCGCCAGCCCGCTCTTTCCGGAAGGCGTCAGGCTGGCGCAGTAGGTCGAGGCGACCGCGCCATGTAGACATCGAGATCGTCGCGGCCGACGACGACGAAGCCCCGCCGGTCATAGAGCCGCTTGGCGTCGCTCTCGCGCAGGACGGTCAGCTGCACGGCCGCGCCCACGGCGTCGGCCTCGGCCAGCAGGATATCCAGGACGGCCGTCCCCAGGCTCCGGCCCTGCCAGTGCGGCTGCAGATAGAAATGCTCGAGCTTCAGGACGCCGGGCGCAGTCTCATAGAAGGCCACGCAGCCGGCGGTCTCACCACCCGCCATGATCAGGCGGGTGGTTTCGGGACGGTAGGTGTCGGCGAACCAGGCCCGCGCCCGGTCCGGATCGAAGCGGCCGATGCGGGGGAAGCTGTCGGCCATGACCCGCAGGCGCAGCGCGGTCAAGGCCTCCAGGTCGCTGGCCGCCGCCGGCGCCAAGACGAAGGCCGGCGCGCTCATGCTCAGCAGGTGGAGCCGCCGTCGACCACGATGGCCTGGCCGGTCATCCAGGAGCCGGCCTTCGAGGCCAGGAAGACGGCCGCGCCGGCGATGTCGTCCGGCTCGC
>CAZERE010000172.1:0-5341 GCA_964515365.1 uncultured Phenylobacterium sp.
GATCAGATAGTTGAGGCCGCTGTTGATCTGCGAGACGCCGAAGCCGAGGGAGGTGGCGATGCCGAACACCGTGCCGCACACGGCGAAGATGTCCACCGCATCCCCGATCGGCCCGTGGGTGCGCTTGCCCAGCAGGGGCGACAGGCCCGAGCGCAGGGTCAGGGGCAGCCCCTTGCGATGGGCGAAGAAGCCCAGGCTCAGGCCCACCAGGGCGTAGATGGCCCAGGCGTGGACGCCATAGTGGGTGAAGGTGATCACCATCGCCTCGCGGGCGGCGGCGTAGGTGCCCGGCTCGGCCTCCGGCGGGCTGACATAGTGCTGGATCGGCTCGGCGACGCCGAAATACATCAGGCCGATGCCCATGCCCGCCGCAAACAGCATGGCCAGCCATGAGGCGTAGGGGAAATCCGGTTCGCAGTCGTCGGGCCCGAGCTTCAGGCTCCCGGTCGGCCCGAGCGCCAGAAACAGGATCAGGAACAGGAACCCCGCGACGGCGGCGACATAGAACCAGCCGAAGGTGTCGATGACCCAGTCCTGGGACGACTGGAAGAAGCGGTCCGACTGATCCGGCGCGGCGATGGCCACCGCCAGCAGCGCCCCGATGATCAGGCTGGCGCCCCAGAACACGCGCGGATTCATTTGGGTGCGTAGAATGGCGCAATCTCCGCTGACGCCCGCATGGCGCTGGCGCGGGCGAGAAGGGCCACGACGCCGTCAAGGCCAACGCTCAAGCTCGGCGGAGGTTCAAGGAGGTGAGGCCGTGAGCGGCCCGATGCTTCCTCGTCGAAGAGGAGAGAACTCAAACCGCCTCATGACGGCCTGAGTCCCCAGATGATTCTATCCGCTTTACGTCGCGTGCGGATCAATGACTAAGCCGAACAGCCCTTCTTGGCATACATGTCCGCAAGGACGGTCTTCCGCCGGGTCACAAGCTGTTCCGCCTTGTCGGCGTCCATGTAATTCCCCACCGCCGCCGGCCAGAAGAAAATGACGGCGGCTACATTCGCCGTGCTAACGCCTTTGTTATTCTGGGCTTTCTCAAGAACTTCATCAAGCTGGCGGTCTTGCGAGACGATCTGCGCACAGCTGAGTTGTTCATCACCGAGTTGATTTACGGACACCTTCTGATTTGTGGCGCAAGCAGAAAGCACAACACAGGCCGTGATTACGGCCGCGATATTTACAGTACGCATTTTTTGAAACCCCCGTTGAGTGGGGACACCACACTATAAGCGCGAGATGGTCAAGAATGTTCGCCTGTCGCGCGCAGGCCTAGACAGCCGCCCTCAGGCCTCCAGTTCGATGTCCCAGTAGAGGTAGTCGAGCCAGCTCTGGTGGAGGAAGTTGGGGGGGAAGCGGCGGCCCCGCTCCTGAAGCTCGTAGGCCTGGGGCCGGCGGGGGATCATCAGGGGCCGCATGCCGGCCTCTTCCGGCGTTCGGCCGCCCTTGGCCAGGTTGCAGGGGGCGCAGGCGGTGACGATGTTTTCCCAGCTGGTCCGGCCGCCCCGCGACCTGGGCACCACGTGATCGAAGGTCAGGTCCTCGCCGGACCGGCAGTACTGGCAGGCGAAGCCGTCGCGCAGGAAGAGGTTGAAGCGGGTGAAGGCCGGCGGCCGATCCTGCGTCACATAGTGCTTCAGCGAGACGACGCTGGGCAGACGCATGGAGAAGGAGGGGGAGCGGATCACATGGTCATAGGTGGAGACCACGTCGACGCGGTCGAGAAAGACCGCCTTGATGACCTCCTGCCAGGGCCAGACCGACAGGGGATAATAGCTGAGGGGCCGATAGTCGGCGTTGAGCACCAGGGCCGGCCAGCCTGAAGGGGGATGGGCGATCACCTGCATCGCCGGCGTCTCCGGCGGGGGGGCCCCGAGGGCCGGCTGTCAAAGGCACAGAGACTGAAGACGAGGCTCCTCTCTTGCATCCAGCATCAGGCTCAATTCGCCCAATCACCAGATCATAGGCCCGATTCTGTGACGGCTCCATGGCGTGTCGCCGCGGCAGGCGCGCAAAAAAAGAGGGAGCCCGTGCGGGCTCCCTCGAGGCGACAGACTGGGAGAAAACGCGCTCTAGGCAAGGAAGCCGAGCAGCGCGGCCGCCAGGGCCAGGCTGAGGGCCACGAACAGGGCCGGGGTCAGGCGGTCGAAGACGCGTTCGGCGGCCGAAAGGGAAGCGAGAGACATGACACACACCTTTGAGTTGGGGCCTCGGGGGAGCGAGGCGATCTGTTATTTGAACAGCGCTAAGATAGGCGTCATCTGAGCGGTGTCAAGATGATCTTTACGGCGATCAGATAGCGACCTACACTGCCCGCGATGAAAGAAGCCCAAGCCGCCGATCCGCGCCCCTATCACCATGGCGACCTGCGCCGCGCCCTGGTGGAAGCCGCCGTGCGGCTGGTGGAGGCCGACGGCCCTGGCGCCATGTCCCTGCGGGCGGTGGCGCGGGAGGCGGGCGTCAGCCCCGCGGCGCCCTATCACCACTTCAAGGACAAGAGCGAACTGCTGGACGCGGTGGCCCATGAGGGCTGGGAGAAGCTCGACCTCGCCTTCCAGGCGGCCCGCGACGCCCAGACCTCGCCGCCGGACCGGGTGCGCGAACTCGGCGTCGCCTATGTCCGCTTCGCCATGGCCCATCCGGCGCTCTACCGGGTCATGTACGACTGCTCGCGGGACAAGGCCGACATGCCCGCCCACGTGCATGAGAACGAGGAGAGCGCCTATCGCCGGGTCAAGGACGTGCTGATCTCGGCCGGCGCCGATCCGGCCGACGAGGTCGGGCTGGAACTGGCCACCATCGCCTGCTGGTGCGCCGCCCACGGCCTGGCCGAAATGACCAGCTTCAGGCAGTTCGACGCCCTGAAGGCCGAGCTTGGCGGCGAGGACGCCTTCCTTCGCGGCGTGCTCAGCCATGTGGGGGTGTTCGCCAAGGGTCTGCAGCGCTAAGCCCCTTGGGGTGAGCGCCTCCTTCGTCACCCGCTTCGCCCCGTCCCCCACCGGTCTGCTGCACCGGGGCCACGCCTATTCGGCCCTGCTGGCCCATGAGGCGGCCCGGGCCAGCGGCGGGACCTTCCTGCTGCGAATCGAGGACATCGACGCCACCCGCTCGCGGCCGGCGTTCGAGGCGGCCATTTTCGAGGACCTGGCCTGGCTGGGCCTGTCCTGGCCCCAGCCGGTGCGCCGGCAGTCCGAGCACCTGGCCGACTATGAGGCGACCCTCTCCCGGCTGGTCGCGGCGGGCCTGGTCTATCGCTGCTTTCGCACCCGCAGGGAGGTGGCCCAGGCCATGGCCAGCGCCCCCCACGGCGCGATGGACACCTTCCGCAGCGCGCCGCTCCCCTCCGCCGAGGAGGCCGAGCGCCTGGCCCGGGGCGAGCCCTTCGCCTGGCGTCTCTCGCTGGCGGCGGCGCAGGCGCGGCTGGGCGGGTTCGAGAGCCTGACCTTTCAGGAGGAGGGCGCAGGCCCCGACGGCGAAACCGGCCTGATCCAGGCGCGGCCCGAACTGGGCGGCGATGTCGTCCTGGCGCGCAAGGATGTGGGCGTGGCCTATCACCTGGCCGTGGTCTGCGACGACGCCCTGCAGGGGATCACCCACGTCATACGCGGCTGCGACCTCTTCGAGGCCGCCCACGTCCAGCGTCTGCTGCAGGCCCTGCTGGACCTGCCGACGCCGGTCTACCGTCATCACAGGCTGCTGGCGGGTCCTGACGGCAAGCGCTACGCCAAGCGCGACAAGGCCGAGACCCTGCGCGCCCTGCGCGAGGCCGGCATGACGCCCGAGCGACTGCGCCAGGAGATGGGCCTTTGAGCGACACGCCAACCGCCTCGGGCGGCCGGGCCCTGGCCGTCCTGATCTTCGGCGCCGTGGTGATCGGCTTTGTGCCCATCCTCGTCCGGCTGTCGGATACGGGCTCGGCGGCGGCCGGCTTCTGGCGGCTCGCCTTCGCCCTGCCCCTGCTGGCGCTGCTGGCCCAACGCGGCGGAGCGGGCCAGGGCGGCCTGGGCCGCCTCCCCTCCCGGCTGGCCATGATCGCCGGCCTGATGTTCGCCCTCGACCTGGGCTTCTGGCACTACGGGATCGCGCTCACCTCGGTGGCCAACGCCACCGTCCTGACCAACCTGACCCCGGTGGTGGTCACCGCCGTCGCCTGGATCTTCCTGGCCCAGAAGCCCCGCATGCTCTTCCTGGTCGCCGTCGGCCTGGCCATCGGCGGGGCGGGCCTGATGGCGGCGGCCAGGGGCGGCGCGCCCGGCGTCTCCCCGGCCTGGGGCAATGCGGCCGCAGCCCTGACCGCCCTCTGGTACGCCTTCTACTTCCTGGCCGTCAGCGCCGCGCGGCGCACCGAGGCGGCCACCCGCATCATGTTCTGGTCGAGCCTGACGGGCGCCCCCCTGCTGCTGATCGCAGCCTTGGCGCTGGGCGAGCCGATCCTGCCGGCCAGCGCCGGGGGCTGGGCGGCCTGCGCGGGGCTTGGGGTTCTGCACGTGGCCGGCCAGGGCGCCATCGCCTGGGCGCTGGGCCGCCTGCCGCCGGCCACCGCCTCGGTCGTGGTCCTCATCCAGCCGCTGGTGGCGGCGATCGCCGGCTGGATCCTGTTTTCCGAGGCGCTGGGGCCGGTCCAGGCCCTGGGCGGGGCGATCACCCTGGCGGGCGTCGCGCTCGCCCAGTGGAGCGCCCGGCCGCCCCGGGCGCCGGCGGCCAACGCGCCCAAGCCGATCTAGTCCTCGCTCAGCCCATAGGCCTGGCGCGCCGTTTCGATGGCCGCCAGCTTGGCCTCGAAGGCGCTCCAGTCGTCGGCCTGGTCGATACGCGCCCAGATGGCTTCGATCTCTTCGTAGATCAGCTCCTGCGGCTCAGGGGCGGCGAAATAGGCGTGGCTCAAGGCCTCGGGATCGACCGGCGCGTAATGGGCGAGCTGCGCCCGGAACTCGGCGAATGGGTCCTGGCGATAGAGGTCGCCGCGCACGCCGGCCAGGGCGCGAGCCTCGTCGCCGCCGAACCAGTCGAAGAAGAAGGGCTCCCACCGCAGGGCCTCGCCCCCGCCGGCCAGGGCCTGGAACGCCGCCTGGGCGAGGGCGGCGTCGACCTCGGCGCCCCGGCTGCGCACCCCCAGCCGTCGCCGCATGGCCCGGGCGAGCTCGGTCCGATAGGCGCCGGCGAAGATGTTGAGCGCCGCCACGAGCGACTCGTCCTCGCCCACCAGGCTGAGGCAGCCGGCCAGTTGCCGCAGGTTCCAGAACACCGCCTCGGCCTGACGTCCGAAGCTGTAGAGCCCGCTCTGGTCGAAATAGGCGGCGACGAAGTTGGGATCGTTGCGCGGCAGGAACCGGTAGGGGCC
>CAZERE010000173.1:0-5270 GCA_964515365.1 uncultured Phenylobacterium sp.
ACCGGGCCTCGAGGCTGAGCGCGTCCTCGTCGTTGTCGAGCACCCAGCCGAGCGGGCCGCCCTTCTGCCAGCGTTCCAGACGGGCGCCGATGCCGCCAGCGTCCGCCTGGCCAAGTAGACTGCGCAGGGCGGCGATGGAGCGGCGTTCGCGCGGCAGCGCCTCGAGCGCCGACACGCCTTCGTCGATCGACCGGGCCGGGCGACCAGCGTGCGGATCAACCGGACGAGGAAGGCTCGGTTGCCCGGAGACGGCGGGAGCGCCTTGAAGGGGGCGAAGCCCGTCGGCTCGCCGTTGCGAAGCGCAAGATAGGTCCCGCCGCTGGCCCGCACGAAGATTTCGGCGCCGCGATCCTTGTCGATGAAGATCTGCTGGGCGCCGAACCGCTCCAGCTGCGCCAGCATGAAGTTCTGGACGACCGTCTTGCCGGACCCCGACGGGCCGCAGATGAAGGTGTGGCCCACGTCGCCGACGTGGAAGTTGAAGTGGAAGGGTGACCCGGCCGTCGTCCGCAAAACGGCGACCGCCGGACCCCAGTGATTGCCGTCCGCCTTGCCGACCGGGTGGGCGTGCAGGGGGGCCAGCGCCGCGAAGTTGCGCGAGGTGATCGCCGCCGGTCGGGTGCGGCGGGAGAAGACCCCCGGAAACTGCGACCAGAACGCCGCCTCCAGCCCCAGATCTTCGCGTGCCACCACCAGGCCGGAGTCGGCGAGGATGGCGCGCGCCTTCGACAGATGGTCCGCCAGGGCGACGGGGGTGTCGCCATGGACCAGGACGGACGCCTGATGTTCGCCCATCACGAACCGGTTGCTGACCAGATCATCCAGGGCGTCAGACAGGCCGGCGATCTGGGAGCCGGCCTTGTCGCGGGCCGACACCATCTGGTTCTGCTTGCGCTCCATCACCGCGCGCGCCGCCGCCTTCGACAGGAAGGCGAACGACTGCGACATGACGAAGCCGAAGCGGGCGTTGAGCAGGGCGTCCCAAAGGCCTGGCCGGGTCGACGCCGGGTACTCCTTGATGGCGAGGATTCCGCCGAAACGCTCGCCGGCCGCGCCCCGCAGCTCCAGGGTCTCGCGGCCGAAGATCGCCCTGATCGTATAGGCGGCCGCGCCGAGGTGGCCGTAGACGAGCGGCGCGGGCGAGCGTCGTCCCGTCAGGATCAGGCCCACGACCTCCAGAGGCTCCGAGAACCAGAGACCGCCCCGCTCGTGCAGCCCGAGGCGGCGCGGGGCGTAGCGATCCAGATACTGGGCCAGATCACGACCCGCCTCCTCGAGCCGCCGAACCTGCGCGACCATCGCCTCGCCGTCGTCGCGTCCCGCCTGACGCAGGCGTCGCATCATGGCGGCGGCGCGATCGGCTCCGTCGCGGCCAGGGTGCAGCACGAGGGTGACGAACAACTCGTTGACCCAGAGCCGCCGGTCCGACATTTGAGCGTCGTAGTCGGCGGCCAAGCCGGCCGCGAACGCTGATCGATGGCCTCGGGAAGGTTCCGGGGGAACCTCCCGCCGAACGATATGATGCCAGACCGCCAGCCTCTCGTCGGCGAGGTTTCGCCACGCCTGGTTCAGCTTGAGATGCCAGTCGTTGAGGTCGCGCGCGTCGGCCGTCTCGAAACTCGCGCCCGCGACCTGGAAGACCATCATGAGCGCGCCGCTGTCGAGGGCGACGACGTGGTCGTTCACATGGCGCGCATAGGGGAGGTGGGACCGAACTTCGGTCTCGCGGCGCAGACGCGACCGGGAGGCGACGCCGTCAGCCACGGCGCAGCTCCGCGACGACGTAACGGCGCACGACGGGCAGAGGCGACACGGAGCTGCCGCCCCACAGCGCGCCGTTGCGGCAGCGGCCCTTGGTGTCGACGTAGACGAAGAGGAGGCGGAAGGCGTTGTGATCGGCGCGGCAGATTGCGCGGAACACCAGGTGAAGGGCCGGGGCGACGAGCAGGTAAAGCAGGCTCCCGCCGATGAGGAACACCACGCCGGAGAGGATGACGTTGACCCCCATGGCCTCCATCGGCACCCCCATGACCATGGCGGGGCGGGTGCAGGCGAGGAAGAGGGGATCCTCCGTTAGGCGTTCCTCAGCCATGGGCGCCTCCCTCCGCGAGCCAGACGCCGGCGCAGATTAGAGCGACCCCGCCGGCTGCGCCGCCCACGAGCTGGGCGAACCGCTTCGGCGAAATCAGGCCCAGGCCCTGGGCGAGACACAGCGCCAGCAAGGCGGCGGTCGCGCCGATCAGGAGGGTCCCCGCCGGAGAGGGCATCACGAGCCCCCGGTGATCAGGTTGACGATCTCGGCCGCACCGAAGGCCACCACGATCCCGAGCACGACGATGGCCGCCCGACGAAGGTCGAACAGACCGAACATCCACAGAATACCGACCACCACCACCGCGAGCACCGCAAGGAGCCGGGCGGTGTTGCCCGTGAGCATGTCGACCACGTTCTGCAGCAGCCCTTCGACGTTGGCGGACGCCAGGGCGGGCTGGGCGGTCAGCGCGGTCGCGGCGACCGCGATGCACAGGAGCGCGCCCAGATGACGGGCGGGGCGACGAAGGTGCGCAGCTGAAGTCATCGGGATCACCGTGCGGCTGGGTTTGAGATGACGAACAGGTCGGCCCGGGCGCGGCCGAAGATGTCCCAGGGGGGCGGCGGCTCGGCTTCAAGCGAAAGCGAAGTCGGCGGCGCGCGCGTGTCCGTGGCGGCGGCCGCGGCCGCTGGACGGGACAGCCCGAGCGCTATCGCGGCATCCTCGACCCGACCGACGTATCCGTTCCGGAAGCCTCGTTCCGCATCCCCGGTATTGTACCGGGAGAGCGCGATGCGCAGGGCGGCTTGCTGGTCCGAAGCGGCGCTGCTGGTCACCCGATATCCCGCGTGCAGGACGGTCGCGGCCGCCGCGAGGTTGCGACAGGGGTCGAACGCATCCTCCACCGTCAGGCCAAGCCAGGACAGGTTGCGGCTGTTGATCTGCGCCAGACCGAGATCGATGTTGGCTCCCCGCGCCAGCAGACCCCTCGCCGATCGCGCCGCCTCGGCGGCGTTGCGAGCG
Source organism: uncultured Phenylobacterium sp. (assembly GCA_964515365.1). GTDB lineage: Bacteria > Pseudomonadota > Alphaproteobacteria > Caulobacterales > Caulobacteraceae > Phenylobacterium. Next base: position 3,056 of record CAZERE010000173.1, read on the forward strand.
CGGGGCGGACGACGTCCGCCGCGGTTGACGCCGATCGCCAGCGGATCGAAGCGACTCTCGACATGGGAGATGGCCGCCAACGTCTCGGGAGCGACGGAGGGCGCACAGACCTGGGACAGGGCGAGAACCGCGACGAGATCGAGCATGCAGGGCTCCTGGCTGAAGGCCGTCACCTCATCCGATCCGTCGCCCGCGAACGACCCGCGACCTTCCCGCCGAAAATCTACGGACGGAAACTGCGGGCCTCACCGCGGCGCTCGCCCTGCGCCAGCCGCGCAACCGCCTGAATGCGAGTCCGAACACCCAGCGCCTCGCACGCCGAGGTCAGATGCTCGTCAACTGTTCGGGGTGAGACTCCGAGGCGTTCGGCGATCGCCGCCGAGGTCAGGCCTTCGGCGGCGAGTTCGAGACACGCCTGCTGGCGCGGGGTCAGGTCGCCCAGGGCGGCGTTTGATGAGGTTGGGGAGGGATCAAGGCGCACCTCGCCATTGGCCGCCGACAAGGCCGCCGCGTCGATCCGGGAAGGTTGCGGACGGGAATTCGCGGTCGGTCAGGCGTCGCCGGAGCCGTCGTCCCGCGCGGGCGTCATCAGTCGCCCTTTCCGCTCCGCGAGCCAGGCTTCGGCTTCAGCGTCCTTGCGGACGGACTGGTCGGCCAGATCCTTCAGCGTCTTGGTGAAGGCGTTGATGATCGTCCGGGCGTCGAGGTCGGCGATCGCGTCTCCCGCCTCCTCGTCGAACTCCTGAAGGACGACCGCGATGATGGTCGCCAGCTTGTTGTCCGCGCACCGCAAGGCGAAGGCCGGAGAGCCGATCGCCAGCGCGGCGAGGATGGCGTGCGCGTCGCTGTTGGTGACCTCGGCGAAGCGGTGGATCCGCTCCAGGTTGATGCGGCCGGCGCCGGACTCGAAGTGCTCGTAGGACCTCAGGGCCATGTTCATCCCGGCGGCCACATCGATGGTCCGCATTCGCCTGTGAGACCGGATGAGACGAAGGCTGGCGGAGAGCACCGCGTTGGGTGACGGGGTTTGCCGACTGTCCATGCTTCGGTCCACCACCCCGTCTTTGGCTTTAGGAAGGGCTCCCTTCACCCCTGCAGGTTGAAAAATGCCTCAGCCTCGCATCAAATGAAAGCCTAACAGGATCAATAGCATAAAAGCTGCGGTAATGGCGCAATGTTCTTGCGGGTTTGAGTATAGGCGCCGTCGTCTTGCGTGCACGCCCCGAAACCGGAGGGTCGTTGACCTACGGGCGGGGCGCATTTCTTGCGGGGATGGCCCGTGAGACAGCGCGATCCTTTCGGCTCCGCGGTGACCAGCCTGCGCGAGGCTCTCGAGCAAGGGCTCGCGCCCGGACAACATCTACCGGTGGCCGATATCGCCGCATCGCTGAAACTCAGCACCAGCCCCGTTCGGGAGGCTCTGTCCCGGCTCTGCGGGGAAGGCCTCGTCGAGGATCGACGAGGCCTCGGATACTTCACCCGCCCCGCGCCGGTGGAAGACATCATCGGCTTGCTCGATCTCGAGGCCGCGCACGTCCGGCTCGCAGCGACCTGCTCGGCCGCTGCGCCTCCTTTAAGCGACGGCTCGGACGCAGCCGTTGAGACCTGGATCGTCGCATTGCTGGATCATTGCGAGAGCCAGCCGCTGGTCGAAAGTCTCATGCGGGTCCGGCGGCGGCTCGCTCCCTTGCGCCGGCTCAACGGGCCGATATCCCCATCGGGGGGGCCGGAGCTGGACTACCTCGATGCCTACTACGCGCGGTGGCGGACCGCAGCCGGCGGCCTAGCCGCGCGGGTCAGGCGGTTGAACGCCGACGGCTCCGAATACATCCGCAATATCGTTTGAATCGATTTGTGGATGGGCGCTGATGGTTCGTCGTCGACCTTCTGTCGACCTTCAGAAAGAGGAGACGACCATGACCACCAAGAGCATCTCGCGCCTCGTTCGCCTAGGCGCCGCTCGCAAGCTCACTCGTGCTGGCGTCGAGGGCACGTTCATCGAGCTGAACCCGCTCGAGCGCTACGACGTCACTCCGGGCGCCTGACCGAAGGGGCTGCCCGACCGGGTCGCCCCGACGCGCGGCACGCCCCGACCGTTGCGATGATCTCAAGGGGTATCACGACAACATGGAGAATGGCGATGAAAGCCACCATTCGAGTACTGCGGCTGGGCCAGGCGCGGCGCCTGACCCGCGCCGCGGTGGACGGCGAGCTC
>CAZERE010000174.1:0-5245 GCA_964515365.1 uncultured Phenylobacterium sp.
CGGTCAATGTGGTGTCGCGCGCCCACTACCTGCCCTTCTTCTCCCGCCTCGGCCCCTATCGGCGGGAGGCGCTGGAAGGCCTGGCCTGGGGCAAGCGGCCGGCCTTCTTCGAATACTGGGCCCATGAGGCCTCGCTCCTGCCCCTGTCGACGCAGCCGCTGCTGCGCTGGCGGATGGAGGACGCCCGCGAGGGGGTGGGCGTGTGGAAGGGCGTGGCCCGGTTCCTGCGCGAGCATCCCGCCGTGATGGAGCGCGCCCTGGCGGCGGTGGCCGACCGCGGCCCCCTGTCGGCCTCGGAGCTGGAGCTGGGGGTCAAGGGCGCCGGCGGCTGGTGGGGCTGGAGCGAGGCCAAGCGGGCGGCCGAGTGTCTGTTCTGGACCGGACGCCTGACCACGGCCACCCGCCGGGCGACCTTCGAACGGGTCTATGGCCTGCCCCATGAGGTGCTGCCGCCGGAGGTCCACGGGGCGCCGACCCCGTCGCGCGAGGACGCCCAACGGGCGCTGGTGCGGATCGCCGCAAGGGCGCAGGGCGTGGCCACCGAACGGGACCTGCGCGACTATTTCCGCATGGCGCCGGCCGAGACCCGGGCGCGAATCGCCGAACTGGTGGAGGCCGGCGACCTGATCCCGGTCACCGTCCGCGGCTGGGACCAGGGCGCCTATCTCGATCCGGCCGCCCGCCGACCCCGGCGGATCAGCGGCGCAGCCCTGCTCTCGCCCTTCGACAACCTGATCTGGTTCCGTGAACGGACGGAACGGCTGTTCGGGGTGCGGGTCCGGCTGGAGATCTACACCCCGGCCGAGAAGCGCACCCACGGCTACTATGTCCTGCCCTTCCTGGAGGGCGAGGCGATCACGGCCCGGGTGGACCTGAAGGCCGACCGCAAGGCCGGCGTCCTGCGGGTGATGGCGAGTCACGCCGAGCCGGACGCCACGCCCGACACCCCTGAGCGCCTGGCCGCCGAGCTGCGCCTGATGGCCGGCTGGCTGGGCCTGGCCGAGGTGCAGGCTGAGCCCCGCGGCGACTTCGCCCCCGCCCTGGAGTCCGCGCTCAGGCGTTGAGCGACTTCGGACGCATGACCAGCCAGGGGGTGGGCCCAAGCCGCCACTCCCAGACCGCCAGCAACTGATCGAGATGGTTCGAAGCCATCAGCCAGTCCGGCAGGGGCAGGGTCCGGCCGGCGAGGGGCAGCTCCGTCACATGGTGGGTCGGCACGAAACGCTCGGTGAGGCGCGCCGCCACGCCGGGGCGATAGACTTCGTGCGCCTCGACGATGATGTGTGTGTGGGCCAGAGCCGGACTGAGGTCAGGGCGCAGCAGGTCCTCCTCGGCCCCCTCCACGTCCATCAGGACCAGGCGTCTTGGCCCGGCCAGGGCTTCGAAATCCTCAGGCCTCAGGGTCTCGCCGATCCTCACCCGGTCGCCGACGCCGTTGAGCGCCGCCATCTGGGCGCAGGCGGCGCGGGCCTTGGGCGAGGTGTCGAAGGCGTGGATCTGGGCGCCCGGCGCCAGCAGCGCCATGCCGACCGCGTAATAGCCCTCGGCCGAACCCACATCGATGACGACGTCGAGCCCCTCGGCGGCCAGGGCCAGCAGGTAGGGATGAAGTTCGGCCTCATAGGTCCCCAGCAGCCGCGGGGCCAGGGCGCCTTCGCTGGCGCCCTCCACATAGGCCATCCCGGCGAAGGGGCCTTGCAGCACCCTTCGCCCGTGACGGGCCACGACGGCGTCCACGATGGCCGAGGCGCGCCACAGCGCCAGAACGCGGAGGGCCAGCGCCAGCTCGCGGGGCTCGGCCAGGGGCGGCTCCCGGTCGAGCCGCTCCCGCAACCAGCGCACGACATTGTCGGCATAGCTCAAGGGGCGCCCCAATCCTGTTGAGCCCACCCCGCTACAGGGTCGCCTATTCCGCCCGCCGCGTCACGCCCAACCTAGCCGACCCCTTCGGTGACCGCATGCAGCCGGGCATAGGCGCCGCCCTTGGCCACCAGTTCGGCGTGACGGCCCTCCTCCACCACCCGGCCGCCTTCGAAGACCAGGATGCGGTCGGCGCCGCGGATGGTGGACAGGCGGTGGGCGATGACGATGGTCGTCCGCCCGGCCATCAGCTCCTCCATGGCCGATTGCACGTCCCGCTCGGTCTCCACGTCCAGGGACGAGGTGGCCTCGTCCAGGACCAGGATCGGCGCATTGGCCAGGAAGGCCCGGGCCAGGGCCACCCGCTGCCGCTCGCCCCCCGACAGCTTCACCCCACGCTCGCCGACCAGGGTCTCATAGCCCCGGGGAAGCCGCATGATGAAGTCGTGCGCCCGGGCGCGGCGGGCGGCCAGGGCCACCTCTTCGGGACGGGCGTCGGGCCTGGCATAGGCGATGTTCTCCGCAATGGTGCGGTGGAACAGGGCCGGATCCTGCGGCACCAGGGCGATGGCCCGGCGCAGGGAGGCCTGGCTCACCTTGGCGATGTCCTGGCCGTCGATCAGGATGCGGCCGGCCTGCACGTCGTAGAGCCGCTGGAGCAGCTTGACGAAGGTGGACTTGCCCGCCCCCGTGGCGCCGACCAGGGCGACCTTCTCGCCCGGCGCGACGATCAGGGTGAAGTTCTCATAGAGGGGCGAGGCTGCAGCCTTGTAGCCGAAGGTCACCCGGTCGAAGGCGATCTCGCCCCGCTCGCCCCGGAAGGCCGCGGCGTCGGGAAGGTCGGCCACCTCCGGCGGGGTGACGGCGTAGCGGGCCACATCCTCCACATCGTCGAGGCCCTTCTGCATCATGCGGATGTTCTCGCCGAGATTGCGCAGATAGCCGCTCATCAGCATGAAGGCGGTGATGGCGAAGACCACGTCGCCCGCGCTGGCCGCCCCTTGCGACCATAGCCGCAGGAGCAGACCCGTCAGACCCGCCTGCAGGCCCACCAGCATCAGGTTGTGCCACAGCCAGACATTCATGAACCGGGTCCAGGTGGTCAGGGTCAGCCGCCGCCACAGGGCCGTGACGCCGCCGATCCGGGCCTCCTCACGGGTCTCCGCGCCGAAGGCCTTCACCGTCGGGTTGGAGCCGATGGAGTCCGACAGGGCGCCGCCGATCCGCGAATCCAGGGCCACCGACTTCAGGTTGGCCGGCCGCACATAGACCGTGGTCAGCCAGATGTTGGAGACCAGATAGAGAATCACCACCGCCAGGGAGAAAACCCCCACCAGGGGCCAGCGGGCGATCATCATCACCGACAGGCCGACCAGCACGATCAGCGCCGGTCCCAGCCACAGGATCACCGCGTCGGAGACCATGTCATAGCCCCACATGCCGCGGCTGAGCCGCCGCACGGTGGAGCCGGCGAAGGTGTTGGCGTGCCAGTCCGACGAATAGGACTGGACCCGCTGGAAGCCCTCGTCGGTCATGTCCTTCATGTTGGCCGCGGCCATCGGATTCCAGAACCGGAAGGCGATGTTGCGCACCACGGTGAAGGCCAGGAAGACGCCGATGAAGATCGCCCAGGCCCGCCAGGCGAGGTCGGCCTGATCAGGGCCGGCGGCCACAATGTCCATCAGCCGACCGGCCGCCCAGGGCAGGGCGAGGTCGAAGCCGATGGCCACCAGGGTGAGCACGACCGAGGTCCAGAACAGGACCGGCCGCCGCAGCCAGAAGGCGCCGATGAAGGCCAGGACCTGGCGGTTGGAGAGGGTCCGCTCGGCCAGGTCGTCGGTGTCGTCATAGTGGTCGGTCATGGTGTTCTCGTTCAGGCGATCATTCGGCGGCTTCGGAGACGGCGTGCAGGCGGGCATAGGCGCCGCCCCGGGCGAGCAGCTCTCCGTGGCGGCCCTCCTCGATGATGCGGCCCCGGTCGAAGACCAGGATCCGGTCGGCGCTGCGGATCGTCGACAGCCGGTGGGCAATGACGATGGTGGTGCGGCCGGCCATCAGCTCCTCTGTGGCCGCCTGGACCTGGCGCTCGGTCTCCACGTCCAGGGACGAGGTGGCCTCGTCCAGAACGAGGATCGGGGCGTCGGCCAGGAAGGCCCGGGCGATGGCCACCCGCTGCCGCTCGCCCCCCGACAGTTTCACCCCCCGCTCGCCCACCAGGGTCTCGTAGCCCTGGGGCAGGCGGGCGATGAAGTCGTGCGCCCGGGCGCGACGGGCGGCCAGGGCCACTTCCTCGGGCGTCGCGTCCGGCCGGCCATAGGCGATGTTCTCGCCGATGCTGCGGTGGAACAGCGACGGGTCCTGCGGCACCACGGCGATGGCCCGGCGCAGCGAGCCTTGCGTCACATGGGCGATGTCCTGCCCATCGATCAGGATACGGCCGCCGCCCAGGTCATGCAGCCGCTGGAGCAGCTTGACGAAGGTCGACTTGCCCGAGCCCGTGGGGCCGACCAGCGCGATCCGTTCGCCCGGCGCGATGGCCAGGCTGAAGTCCTGATAGAGCCGCTCCCCCTGGCCGGCATAGCCGAAGCTCACCCGGTCGAAGGTGACCGCGCCGTCCAGGCCCTGGAAGGGCGGGGCGGCGGGCTTGTCGGCCAGCTGCGGGTCGGTGCGCATATAGACGGCCACGTCCAGCAGGTCGTCGAGGCCCTTCTGCAGCATGCGGGTGATCTCGCTGAAGTTCCGCATATAGCCGGCCATCAGCATGAAGGAGGTGATGGCGAAGGCGACGTCGCCGGCGCTGGCCTGCCCTTGCGTCCAGGCCCAAAGGATCAGCCCCGTCAGTCCGCCCTGCAGGATGACCAGCAGCACGTTCTGGCCCAGGCCCACCAGGTTGAACCGGTTCCAGGTGCGGATCACCGCCACCCGCCACTCTGCGACCGTGCCGGCGAACCGCTGACCCTCGCGGGCCTCGGCGCCGAAGGCCTTGACCGTGGGGTTGGCGCCGATGGCGTCGGCCAGGGAGGCGCCGATCTGGGAGTCCAGGGCGTTGGACACCAGGTTGACCGGCCGGACGTAGTAGGTGGCCGTCACGACGTTGTAGACCGCGAAGATGATCACCACCGTGGCCGTGAACAGGCCGGCCAGGGGCCAGCGGACGGTCATGGAGACCGCCAGGCCCGCCAGTACGATCAGGGTCGGCATCAGCATCAGCAGCAGGGCGTCGGACGCGCTGTCATAGCCCCACATGGCCCGGGACACCTTGCGCACCGTGGCGCCGGCATAGTTGGAGCCGTGCCAGTCGGCGGAGAAGGACTGCACCCGCTCGAAGCCTTGCGTCACGATCCGCTCCATGATCCGGGCGTAGAAGCCGTTCAGGATGCGGAAG
>CAZERE010000175.1:0-5128 GCA_964515365.1 uncultured Phenylobacterium sp.
CTTCTTGGCGTCGGCGAGCAGCATCATTGTATTGTCGCGGAAGAACAATTCGTTCTCGACCCCGGCGTAGCCCGCCCCGCCCATCGAGCGCTTGATGAACAGCACGGTCTTGGCCTTTTCCACGTCCAGCACCGGCATGCCGTAGATCGGCGAGGTCTTGTCGGTCTTGGCGGCGGGGTTGGTCACGTCGTTGGCACCGATCACATAGGCGACGTCGGCCTGGCCGAAATCGGTGTTGATGTCCTCCAGCTCGAAGACTTCGTCGTAGGGGACGTTGGCTTCCGCCAGCAGCACGTTCATGTGCCCGGGCATCCGCCCGGCGACCGGGTGGATGGCGTATTTCACCTCGACGCCTTCTTTCTTCAGCAGATCGCCCATCTCCCGCAGCACGTGCTGGGCCTGCGCCACCGCCATGCCGTAGCCGGGCACGATGATAACCTTCTCGGCGTTCTTCATGATGAAAGCAGCATCATCCGCCGAACCGCGCTTGTAGGGCCGGTCGACCTTCGGGCCGCTGGCGGCGGCCGCGCCGCTCTCCGCGCCGAAGCCGCCAGCGATCACGCTGATGAACGAACGGTTCATCGCCTTGCACATGATGTAGCTGAGGATCGCGCCGGACGAGCCGACCAGCGCACCGGTAATGATCATCGCGGAATTATGCAGGGTGAAGCCCATGGCCGCCGCCGCCCAGCCGGAATAGCTGTTGAGCATCGACACAACGACCGGCATGTCCGCCCCGCCGATCGGGATGATGAGCAGAAAGCCGATCAGGAAGCTCAGGGCCATCAGCAGCCAGAGCAGCGTACCGTCCCCCTGCGCCGCAGCGGGCGAATGCGCGAACATTGCGACCAGCGCCACAATGGCGATCAGCGTGCCGATGTTGATGACATGGCGCGCGGGCAGCAGGATCGGCGCGCCAGACATGTTGCCGTTCAGCTTCAGGAAGGCGATGACCGAGCCAGAGAAGGTGATGGCCCCGATCGCAATGCCCAGCCCCATCTCGACCCGGCTGACCGGCAGGATGCCGCCGGCCGCATCGACGATGCCGAACGCCTGCGGGTTGAGGAATGCCGCCGCACCGACCAGCACCGCCGCCATGCCGACCAGGCTGTGGAAGCCGGCGACCAGTTGCGGCATCTGGGTCATGGCGATGCGCTGCGCCAGCACATAGCCGATGCCGCCGCCGATGGCGAGCGCAGCCAGGATTTCCGGGATGTTGGCCAGCCCGTGGGTCACCAGCGTGGTCACAACCGCAATCAGCATGCCGACCATGCCGAACATGTTGCCCTTGCGGCTGCTCTCCGGGCTGGAAAGGCCCCGCAAGGCCAGGATGAACAGGACGCCTGAGACCAGATACGCGAGGATGGCCCAGGCGGGCGTGGCTGCGTGTTCCATGAGCGTACCCCCTGTCAGGCCTTTTTCTCTTTTTTCTTGTACATGCCGAGCATGCGCCGGGTGACCGCAAAGCCCCCGAAGATATTGACCGCCGCCATCACGACCGCCAGCAGGCCAAGATATTTGGCGATGGGCGCGCCCTCGGCAGCGCTGGCGATCAACGCGCCGACGATGATGACAGAGGAAATGGCGTTGGTCACCGCCATCAGCGGCGTGTGCAGCGCCGGCGTCACCGACCAGACGACATAGTAGCCGACGAAGATCGCCATCACGAAGATCGAGAGTTGGTTCAGGAATTCCATTCTACGTTCTCCCTATGCCCCTCCACCACGCTGCGCGTGGTCCCCCTCCCCGTACCGCGGGGAGGAGCAGCAGGTCCTCCCCCAGCGGGGGAGGGGACGGGCGCAGCCCGACGGAGGGGGCGACGCGCATCGGCATGCACCAGAATGAGCCGCACTGACGCCTCAAGATCGTCTAGCACGTCGCGCGCAGCCAGCCGCAACGTCTCGACGCCCAACGTTGCGAGATACCGGTCTCGCTGACCATCACGGTCCGGCCGGTCAGCGCAGTCGTGCGCTGCACCGTCCACTTCGATCGCCAAACCCGATGCGGCGCAGTAAAAGTCGAGCACATACGGTCCCGCTGGGTGCTGACGGCGGAACTTATGTCCCTGCGGTCGCATCCGCAGAACCTGCCAGAGCAGAACCTCGGGCAGGCTCATGGTCTGACGGAGCACCCGCGCTGACCTGATCGTGCGTGCAGGACCGCTCAGCATGATGCCCCTCCACCACGCTGCGCGTGGTCCCCCTCCCCGTACCGGGGAGGAGCAGCAGATCCTCCCCCAGCGGGGGAGGGGGCGGGCGCAGCCCGACGGAGGGGGCCAGACACCCTCACCCCACCAGCCTTGGATGGACGATCGCGCCGTCGCGGGTCACCGTGATGCCGGCGATGATTTCGTCGTCGGCCGGCCATTTCGGCGCCTTCGTTTCCTTGTCCCAGAAGGTCGAGACGAAGGTGAACAGGTTGCGGGCGTAAAGGGCGGAGGCGTCCGCCGCCAGTCGGGACGGCACGTTCCGGTGGCCGACGATCTTGACGCCGTTGGCGGTGGTGACGACCTCGCCTGCGACGGAGCCTTCGACGTTGCCGCCACTTTCAACCGCCAGGTCGATCAGCACCGAGCCCGCGCGCATGGCCGCGACCATGGCGGCGCTCACCAGTCGCGGCGCGGGGCGGCCGGGGATGAGCGCCGTGGTGATCACGATGTCCTGCTTGGGGATGTGGCTGGCGATCAGCTCCGCCTGCGCCGCCTTGTATTCGTCCGACATCTCGGTCGCGTAGCCGCCGGTCCCTTCGCCTTCGATGCCCTTGACCTTCTCGACGAAGATCGCCTTCGCCCCCAGGCTCTCGATCTGTTCCTTGGTGGCCAGCCGCACGTCGGTCGCGGACACGATGGCCCCGAGCCGGCGCGCGGTCGCGATCGCCTGCAGTCCGGCCACGCCGACGCCCATGATGAACACGCGCGCCGCAGGGATGGTGCCGGCGGCGGTCATCATCATCGGCAAGGCACGGCCGTATTCGGAGGCCGCGTCCAGCACCGCCTTGTAGCCGGCAAGGTTGGACTGCGAGGACAGCACGTCCATGGACTGGGCGCGGGTGATGCGCGGCATCAGCTCCATGGCCATGGCGGTGACGCCATGGTCGGCAAGCTGCTGCATCAGGTCGCGCGCGGTCAGCGCGTCCAGCGTCGACACCAGAACGCAGCCCCTGGGCAGTGCGGTGATTTCGTCCGGCGCGGGCTTCTGCACCTTGAGCACGATCGCGGCCCCGGCCAGCGCTCCTTCGCGGTCGGCGACCGCGGCACCGGCGGCGGCAAAATCCGCATCCGCGATAGATGCGGCGAGCCCTGCGCCGGCCTCGACGGCAACCTCTGCGCCCAGGCCAATGAATTTCTTGACAGTCTCAGGCGTTGCCGCGACCCGGCGTTCGTGCGGCTGGGTTTCCCTCAGCACGGCAATCTTCATCGAGCATCTCCCCCAGCGGTTTGACCCGCGTATCGGGGGGAGCCTCTACGACCGGAACGCCGGCGTCAAGTCGTGAACCACAACACGACCCCAAACAGGATAAGCGACAAGGGAATGCCCCACTTCACGAAGCCCATGAAGCCCCGCCACGTGCGCTTGTGCTCGGCGTAATCCATGCTGTTCTGTTCAGCCATCGCGATACCCTCGAAACTGGATTTCCGCCTCATAAGCGGAGCCGCCCCGGATTGCCAAGAGGGAGCTATTCCAGCCCCGCAGCTTTCATGGCCTCCGCCTGGCGCGCGGCCAGCGCCTCTATCGAAAAGCCCTCGATCACGTCCTGGAACAAGCGATACCAGTTCACATGCGCGCCCAGGTGCATGAACACGCCGCCCAGCCCGATCGCCGCCCGGTCCATGAACACGAATTCGCGCGGCGGCCTCACCCCTCCCAGCTCCTTCAGGCGCGCATGAACCTTGGCGGCCTGCTCGCGCCCATACTGACCCGGCTTGTCGTAGGTGTTGATCAGGCGCGGCTTGTCTTCGAGCAGCGGCGCATAGAGAAACGCCGCCCAGATGTTGAGGGTGTCGATCACCTCGGCGCTGAGGCCAGTGAAACCCCAGGTCTCATAGGCGTGCACCGCCAGATCGCGGTCGCCGTCACGCACCGCGCGATACAGATCGATCACGCCGCCGACGAACTTGGCCGGGAAGATGCGGATGCAGCCGTAGTCCAGCAGGTTGATGGTGAGATCGTCGCGTGCGGAGTAATTGCCCAGATGCGGGTCGCCGTGGATGACGCCATACTTATGAAACGGCACGTACCAGGCGCGGAACATATTGATCGCAATCTGGTTGCGCACCGCCTGGTCGGCGTCCTTGTAGGTCAGAAGCGGCTTGCCGCTGAGCCAGGTCATGGCCAGCAGCCGGCGGGTCGACAGCGCCGCGACCACGGCCGGCACACGCACGCTCGGCTCGTCTGCGAGCATGTGGCGATAGAGCGCCAGGTGCTTGGCTTCCAGCGCGTAATCCAGTTCCTCGCGCAGGCGTTCGGCGATTTCGTGGCGGATTTCGCTGGGGTCGATCGAGCGGTCGTACGCCCGGTACAGCCCGATCAGCATGTCGAGCTGCTTGAGGTCCGCCTCGATCGCCGATGCCATGTCCGGGGATTGCAGCTTGACCGCAACCGCCCGGCCGTCAAGCGTCGCCGCCCTGTGCACCTGGCCAAGCGAGGCGGCGGCCGCCGCCGTCTCCTCGAACGCGCTGAACTTGGCGCGCCAGTCGACCCCGAGTTCGGTCTTCATGCGCCGCTTGACGAACGGCCAGCACATGGACGGCGCGTTGGCCTGGAGCTGCGCCAGCTTCTGGGCGTATTCGGGCGGCAGCGCCTCGGGGATGGTGGAAAGAATCTGCGCCACCTTCATCACCGGGCCTTTGAGGGTGCCGAGCGCTGCCGTCAGCTCCTCGGCGTGCCGCTCGGAATCGAGCTTGGCCCCCAGCACGCGATTGGCGGCGAACTGCAGGCCCAGCCCGCCGACGGCTACACCGACCCGCGCATAGCGCGACAGTCGGCCTGACATGCTGTTTGAATCGTCGTAGGTGTCACTCACACCGAACAGGTAGGCCGCGCGCCGGATTTCGGCAATGCATCTCCGCGACGCGTGTCGTGGAATCGAAGTTCGCTCCACCATGATATCGGGCGATCAAGCGAACTTC
>CAZERE010000176.1:0-5125 GCA_964515365.1 uncultured Phenylobacterium sp.
CCTGCAGCGCCAGGTGAACGGCAAGCCGCTGGTCTATCTGGACTCCGCCGCCTCGGCCCAGAAGCCGCGGGCGGTGATCTCGGCCATGACCGGGGTGATGGAGCACTCCTACGCCAACGTCCATCGGGGCCTGCACACCCTGGCCAATGAGACCACCGAGGCCTATGAGGCCGCCCGCCGCTCGGTGGAGCGCTTCATCAACGCCGATGAGGGCGAGGTCGTCTTCACCAAGGGCGGCACCGAGGCGATCAATCTGGTGGCCGCGGGCCTGGCCCGGACGCTGTCGGCCGGGGACGAGATCCTGCTCACCCAGATGGAGCACCACGCCAATATCGTCCCCTGGCACTTCCTGCGCGAGCGCTTGGGCGTCGTCCTGCGCTTCGTGCCGGTGACGGATGCGGGCGAACTGGACCTGGACGCCTTCCGGCAGATGCTGGGGCCGCGCACCCGGATCGTCGCCTTCAGCCACATGTCCAACGTGCTGGGCACGGTCAATCTCGCCACCGACATCACCCGCATGGCCCATGAGGCCGGGGCCCTGGTGCTGGTGGACGGCTGTCAGGCCATCGTGCACCAGCCGGTGGATGTGAAGGCGATCGACGCCGACTTCTATGTCTTCTCCGGCCACAAGCTCTATGGGCCCACCGGCATCGGCATCCTCTATGGCAAGGCCGAGCAGCTTGCCGCCCTGCCGCCCTATCAGGGGGGCGGGGAGATGATCGGCCAGGTCACCGAAGAGGCGATCACCTATGCCGATCCGCCCCATCGCTTCGAGGCCGGCACCCCGCCGATCATCGAGGCCATCGGCCTGGGCGCGGCGATCGAATGGCTGAACGGCCTGGACCGTCCGGCCATCGCCGCCCACGAGGCCCGCCTCTATGATCGCATGATGGAGGGCCTGGCCGGCGCCAACTGGCTGCGCGTGATCGGCGACGCGCCGGGCAAGGGCGCCATCCTGTCCTTCATGATGGAAGGGGCCCACGCCCACGACGTGGCCCAGATCCTCGACCGCTACGGGGTCGCGGTGCGCGCCGGGACCCACTGCGCCGAGCCGCTCATGCGGCGTTTCGGCGTCACTTCCAGCGCCCGGGCCTCGATCGGTCTCTACAACACCGAGGCCGATATCGATGCTTTCGTCCAATCCCTTTCCAAGACCCAAGCCTTTTTTGCGTGAACGCCATGGATGACGCCCCCATCAACACCGAGGACGCAGCGCCGCTGTCAAAGGCGGAGCTCGACGCCCTGACCGACCAGCTGATCGACAAGCTGAAATCGGTCTATGACCCGGAGATCCCGGTGGACATCTACGAGCTCGGTCTCATCTACAAGGTGGATGTGTCCGACCAGAAGGACGTGGCCATCGACATGACCCTGACCGCGCCGGGATGTCCGGTGGCCGGCGAAATGCCGGGCTGGGTGCAGGACGCGGTGATGGAAATTCCCGGCCTAAAGTCCTGCAAGGTCGACCTGGTCTTCGACCCGCCGTGGGATCCATCTCGGATGTCCGACGAGGCGAAGCTTCAATTGAACATGTTCTGACCCCATATCCTGATCATGGAAAACCTCAGCATCACGCCAACCCCGCGCGCGCGCCGCCCCAGGCCCCAGGTGGTCTCCCTGACGGAGACGGCTGCGGCCCGGGTGCAGGAGATCATGGCGCGGGCCGAAAAGCCCTATGCCGGCCTGCGGGTGGGGGTGAAGAACGGCGGCTGCGCCGGACAGGAATACGTCCTGGAATACGCCGAGACCGCTGATCCCATGGACGAGGTCGTCCACGACAAGGGCGTCACGATCCTGATCGAGCCCAAGGCCGTCCTGTTCCTGATCGGCACGGTAGTCGACTACGAGACCACCCGCCTGTCGTCCAAGTTCGTGTTCCGGAACCCCAACGAGACCGACGCCTGCGGCTGTGGCGAGAGCGTCACCATCGTGCCGCAGGACGCCGAACTGGACGCTTAGGCCTTATCGGCCCTGGAACTTGGCGGGCCGTTTTTCCAGAAACGCCATGACGCCCTCGCGGGAATCCTCGGTGCGGCCGGCGTCCCGCTGCACGATCCGTTCGGCGTGCAGCTGCTCGGCCCATTCGGCGTCCAGGCCGTCCCAGACCAGCTTGCGGATATAGCCGAGCGCCTTGGGGCCCTCGGCCAGGGCGCGGGCCAGCTCCATGGCCGTGGGCATCAGCTCGGCGTCGGGGACGCAGCGGTTGATCAGGCCCCATTCCAGGGCCGTGCGCGCCGGCAGCTTCTCGCCCAGCAGGGTGAGCTCCATGGCCCGGGCCTTGCCGACCATGCGGCTGAGCAGATAGGTCGCGCCGCCGTCGGGCACCAGACCGATCCGGCGGAAGGCCTGCAGGAAATAGCCGCTCTCGCCGGCCACGATCAGGTCGCCCATCAGGGCGAGCGAGCAGCCGATGCCGGCCGCGGCGCCGTTGACCGCCGTGACGATGGGGATCGGATAGTTCCGCAGGCCGGTGACGAAGGGGTTGTAGATCCGCTCCAGGGCCGAGCCGGAATCCGGCGGCTCCTTGCTGGCGGTGGCCGGCGCGGGGTCGGCGCGGCCCGACAGGTTGGCGCCTGAACAGAAGCCGCGGCCTTCGCCGGTGATGACCACGCAGCGCACGCCGGACTCGGGCTTGGCGAAGCCGTCCATGGCCTCCTGCAGTTCGGCCATCAGGTCGAGCCCGGCGGCGTTCAGGGTGCCTGGATCGGACAGGGTGACGACGGCCACGCCCTCGGCGACCGAGGTCTTGATCTTCTGATAGGTCATGGCGTCCTCCGTACTGTGTCGCGTTGGCCGCGATCCTGGAGGAACCTACGCGGCGTCAGCCAAGGAGGGAATGGCCAGGGGCCACATCAGGCGGCCGTGGGGATCGGGTCGGCCATGCTGACCAGATTGCGGCCGCCGTGCTTGGAGGCGTAGAGGGCGCCGTCGGCCCGCTCCATGACATTGTGTCCGCTCTCGCCCCGGCGACGTTCGGCGAAGCCGGCCGATACGGTGATCTTGCCGAGGTCCTCATTGGTCGACCGCCGCTTCAGCACCCGCGAGGCGATCTCCAGGCGAATTTCTTCCAGGGTCGTGAAGGCGGCCTGGTGGTCCTCGCCCGGGAAGATGATGGCGAATTCCTCGCCGCCATAGCGGGCCGCCAGGCGCGGGGTGGCGCCCAGCCGGCCGATGACGCTGGCGACATAGCGGATCACCTGATCGCCGGTCTGGTGGCCCCAGGTGTCGTTGAAGCCCTTGAAGTGGTCGATATCGATCAGGGCGAGCGTCAGGCTGTGGCCGGTGGCGTCGGCCTCCTGGCAGGCGCGCTCGAGCTCGTCGTCGAAGGCCTTGCGGTTGGCCAGGTTGGTGAGGCCATCGGTGGTGGCGTCCCGGCGCACCTGTTCCAGGTGTTCGCGCAGCCGGGCGACCTCGCTGGAGGATTCGCTGAGGCGCCGTTCCAGGGACTTGTTCTCGGCCTGCACGCGCTGGGTGGCGCCGGCCAGGGTCTTCACCGTGGCCTCCAGGCTGGCGATGCCCGATTCGGCGGTGAGCGATTGCGAGGCCGTGGCCAGGGTCTGGCCGTAGGCTTCGCTGGATTGCTTGGCGGAATTGATGGCCGCCGAGACTGAGGCCAGTTCGCGGCTCAACTGATCGCCCGTGTCGCGGATCTGATCGTTCAGCTTCGCCTTGGGCAGGTAGAGCGCCGCCAGCCCCTCGCTGACCGAATCGGTGAAGGCGTCGCCGATCTCCAGCAGCCGGGTGATTTCCTGGCCCAGGGCGCCGTCGGGATCAGCCAGATAGTTGACCCAGAGCTCGAAATTGACCGCTGTGGGCCAAATGCCGTGGCGCTCCATCTGTTCGACGGCCTTGCGCGCCAGGCTGAAGCCTTCCGGCCCTCTGAGCTTGGTCTCGACTTCCTGAGACATCCTTCGTCTTCCCCGCCCTCCGCTGTCGCCTCTCGGGACCGCAGATATTCCCCATATTCGTCGAACGGAGGTTAGCGGGCAGAGCCGAACGAGCCGTTAAGGCCACGCTCGGCGCCTCTGATTTTACTCGTCACGGGTCGGGGTGGGACGCAGCAGGAAGGCGGGCGTGTCGGAGCCGAAGCCCCGGACGCCGTTGCGGTTGTCGTCGGCCTCATCGCGGGTTTTCACGCCGCGGATCGGGCGTTCGGCGCGACCCGACTTGGGCGCAGGCGGGGCCTCGGCCGGCGTCTCGGCCTTGCGGGCCGGGCGCTCGCGGCGGGTGGTTTCCCGGGGCTTGGCTTCCGGTTCGACGGGCGAGGCCTGGGCCGGCGCAGAAGCTGGCGCTTCAGCCGCACGACTGCGCGAGCGGCTCCGGCGGGGCTTTTCCTCGACCGCCTCGGGGGCGGTGGGGGCGGGCGCTGCGGCCTCGACAGGGGCGGCGGGCTCGCTGGCCGGCTCGGAGCGTTCCGGGCGGCGGCTGCGGCTGGACGAGCGGGATTCGCCCCCCCGGCCGCCGCCGCTGCGGCCGCTGCTGCTGCGACCGCCGCTGCGGCCGCCACGTTCGTCGGTCAGGCTCGCCCAGTCGAGGTCGAGATCGACCTTCTGCGGGGTCTGGCCGATCAGCTTCAGCACCTTGTCCAGGGACTTGGAGTCGGCCGGCGTGACGATCATGTAGGTCTCGCCGGTGCGACCGGCGCGGCCCGTACGGCCGATCCGGTGCACGTAGTCATCGGCGTGGTGGGGCACATCGTAGTTGAAGACGTGGCTGACCGCCGGGATGTCGAGGCCGCGGGCCGCGACGTCGGAGGCCACCAGCAGCTTCAGCTCGCCCTTGCGGAAGCTCTCCAGCGTCCGCGTGCGGGTCGCCTGGTCCAAGTCGCCGTGGATCGGCGAGGCGTCGAAGCCATGGCTCTTCAGCGACTTGGCGACGATATCGACCTCGGTCTTCCGGTTGCAGAAGACGATGCCGTTCTTGACGTCGGCCCGTTCGGCCAGGGCCCGCAGCGCGGCGCGCTTGGCCTTGGAGTCCGAGACCGGCAGGTCGCAGATGTACTGGGTGATGGTCTCGGCCGTGGTCGCCGGGCGGCTCGCCTCGATCCGCGTGGGATCGTTGAGGAACTGCTTGGTGAGGCGGGTGATCTCCGGCGGCATGGTGGCCGAGAAGAACAGCACCTGAC
>CAZERE010000177.1:0-565 GCA_964515365.1 uncultured Phenylobacterium sp.
GCCTTCGCCGCCTATCGGGCCACCGGCGGCGTGGCCAAGACCGCGGCCGAGGCCGAGATCTGCCGTCGCGCCCGCACCTATGACCAGCTGGACAATGCGGTGGCCAAGGCCTTCTTCGAGGCCAATTTCCGCCTGCAGGTCGTGCCCGGCGAAGGGGTGCTGACCGCCTATTATGCGCCGGAATACACCGCCCGCCTGACCCGGGACGCCGAGTACAGCGCGCCGGTGCGGCCCAAGCCCGCCGACCACGCCGCCCTGTCGGGCCGGGCCGATCGCGCCGCCATCGAGGCCACGCCCCCCACCGAGGTCCTGGCCTGGATGCGGCCCGAGGAGCTCTTCTTCCTGCAGATCCAGGGCTCGGGCGTCCTGACCTTCCCCGATGGCGCCCGGGTCAAGGCCCTGTTCGCCGCCCATAACGACCTGCCGTTCTCGGGCATCGCCAATCCCATGCGCGACCGCGGCCTCCTGCCGGCCGACAACACCTCGGGCGAGGCGATCCGCGCCTGGCTCAGGGCGGTCACCGCCCCCAGGGCGGACAAGAATCGTGATTCCACCAACCCGGTCG
>CAZERE010000177.1:575-2668 GCA_964515365.1 uncultured Phenylobacterium sp.
GCGCCTGGCTGGCCGAGCATCGCGGCCCCGAGGCCGACGCCGTCATGCGGCTGAACCGCCGCTATGTCTGGTTCCGCTTCGAGGCCGATGACGGCCTGCACCCGGTCGGCGCGGCCGGCGTCCCCCTGCCCCCGGACCACGCCATCGCCGTGGATCTCTCCCGCCACCAGCTGGGCCAGTTGTTCTGGATCGACGCCGAGGCGCCGATCCTCACCGGCGCCTTCCCCACCTATCGCAACCTCGCCATGGCCCTGGACACTGGCGGCGCGATCAAGGGCCAGGTGCGCGCCGACCTCTATCTGGGCTCCGGGCCTGAGGCCGGCGTCGAGGCCGGCCGGGTGCGCCACACCCTGCACATGGTCCGGCTCGTCCCGCGGGTGGGACCCGACCCGACCCCATGAAGCGCCCGCTCCGACCTGACGAGCAGAAGCTCTGGTCGGTGGTGGCGGCCACGGTTCATCCCCTGCCCGGCCGGGCGACGCCCATGTCCGAGGACAAGGCGGGGCCGGACGCCTTGCCGGCCGAAGACATGCCGATCGCCAAGACCCGGGCCCGCCAGGCGCCCGCGCAGGCCCCGGCCGTGCCGCCCAAGCCCAAGGGCCCGACGCCCTGGCCGGGGCCGGAGCTGATCGAGCCCAATCGACATCACCGGATCGTGCGCGAGCGAGACCCCATCGCCGCGCGCCTGGACCTGCACGGCCTGACCTATGACGCCGCCCGCAGCGCGCTTGAGGCCTTTCTCCACCGGGCCTGGGACGAGGGCCATCGCTCGGTGCTGGTGATCACCGGCAAGGGCTCGCGGGGCGACGGCGCCCTGCGCCGCGCCGCGCCGGAATGGCTGGCCGCGCCCCACCTGCGGCCCATGGTGGCGGGCATATCGGAGGCCCATCGCCGCCACGGCGGCGGCGGCGCCCTCTATGTGGCGCTGAAGCGCAAGGCCCGGGGATGACCGATCCGCGCCCGACCTGCGTTAGGATGGCCCAGATCAACGAGGTTCGCTCATGAAACCGATCACCATCGATCTCCCCCACAGCCTCGGCCCCGTCGAGGCCCGTCAGCGGCTGGAGGAGGGCTTCGACAAGGTCGTCAGCCAGTTCGGCGAGAGCGCCAAGCTGACCCGCCAGTGGACCGGCGACACCATGGCCTTTTCCGCCACCGTCATGGGCCAGACCATCAGCGGCGACCTGGAGGTGCTGCCCGAGGCCGTGCGGATGAAGATCAACCTGCCCAATGTGCTCGCCCTGATGGCCGGCAAGATCAAAGGACGGGTGCAGAAGCAGGGCCAGCTCCTGCTGGAGAACAAGCCGCCGCCGCCCAAGGCCTAGCCCTTGCGGCTGGCCTTCTCGTCATGGCCGGACACGCCCTCGCGGGCCTCCAGCCGGGCGGCCACATCGTCCAGGGAGACGCCGGCGGCGGCCATGGTCACCAGCCAGTGATAGAGCAGGTCGGCGCTCTCTGCGGCCAGGGCGTCCCGATCCCCCTTCACCGCGGCGATCACCGTCTCGACGGCCTCCTCGCCCAGCTTCTTGGCCGCCAAGTCGGGATCGGCCAGCAGGCGGGCGGTGTAGGAGGCGGCCGGATCGCCGCCCTTGCGGCTCTCGATCACAGCCGAAAGACGCCCCAGAACCTCGGCCAGCCGGCTCATGAGAAGGCCTCGGCGGCGTCGCGGCGCATCTCCGCCCCGGTCAGGCGGGCGGGCAGGCCGGCCGCGACCATGGCCTGCTTGACCTCGCCGATGGAGACCTCGCCGAAATGGAAGATGGAGGCGGCCAGCACCGCGTCGGCGCCCCCTTGGGTGGCGGCCTCGACCATGTGGGCGGCCGAGCCCGCGCCGCCTGAGGCGATCACCGGCACGCTGACCGCCGAGGTCACGGCGCGCAGCAGCTCGATGTCGTATCCGGTCTTGGCGCCGTCCCGGTCCATGGAGGTCAGCAGGATCTCGCCGGCCCCCTTCTCCACGGCCAGGCGGGCATAGTCGACCACGTCCAGGCCGGTGTCCTTGCGGCCGCCATAGATGAAGACCCGCCAGGCGCCGTCCTCGGTCCGCTTGGCGTCGATGGCCTTGGGCTGCCCGTAGAGCTTCCAGTACTGGC
>CAZERE010000177.1:2678-5117 GCA_964515365.1 uncultured Phenylobacterium sp.
CACCGCCTGGGAGCCGAAGGCGTCGGCGCAGGCGCTGATCAGGTCGGGATTTTCCACCGCCGCGGTGTTGACGCTGATCTTGTCGGCCCCGGCCAGCAGCAGCCGGCGGGCGTCCTCGACGGCGCGGATGCCGCCGCCGACGCTCAGCGGCATGAAGCAGACATCGGCCGTGCGGGCGATGACGTCGAGAATGGCGCCGCGGCCCTCGTGGCTGGCGGTGATGTCCAGGAACATCAGCTCGTCGGCGCCGGCCGCGTCATAGGCGCTGGCCTGCTCCACCGGATCACCGGCGTCGCGCAGGGACAGGAACTGCACGCCCTTGACCACGCGGCCGTCCTTGACGTCCAGGCAGGGGATGACGCGCAGGTTCAGCATCAGGCGGCGGCCTTGATCGCTTCGGGCGCCTTGATGGCGCCGGTATAGAGGGCCCGGCCGAGGACCGCGCCGGCGATCGGGCGGCCCTTGCGGGCGCGAAGCCTGTGGATGTCCTCGACGCTGGCCAGGCCGCCGGCGGCGATCACGGGGATATCCACCGCATCGGCCATGGCCCCGAACACGTCGACATTGAAGCCGGTCAGGGCGCCGTCGCGGTCGATGTCGGTGATGATCAGGGCGCTGACGCCGGCGTCCTCGAACCGCTTGGCCACGGTGACGGCGTCGAGGTCGGAATCCTCGGTCCAGCCCTGGACGGCCACCTTGCCGCCGCGGACATCGACGCTGACGGCGATCTGCTCGGGCCACAGGCGGGCGGCCTCGACCACCACCTGCGGCTCACGCACGGCCAGCGTTCCCAGGATCACCCGGCTCACCCCGGCCTCAATCCAGCCCTCGATGTCGGCCAGGCTGCGGATGCCGCCGCCCAGCGGCACCGGCACCGAGACGGCCTCCAGGATGGCCTGCACGGCCAGGGCGTTGACCGCCTTGCCTTCCACCGCCCCGTTCAGGTCCACCACATGGATCCAGGGGAAGCCGGCGTCGGCCCATTGCCGGGCCTGGTCGGCCGGCGAGGTGTTGAACACCGTGGCGGTGTCGAGGACGCCGTGCAGCACGCGCACGCACTGGCCGTCCTTCAGGTCGATGGCCGGGTAGAGGATCAAGGTCGCCACTCCAGAAAGCGCGCGAGGAGAGAAAGCCCGGCAGACTGCGATTTCTCCGGGTGGAATTGAACCCCCGCCACATTGCCCCGCGCCACGGCGGCGGCGAACCGGCCCCCATGGTCGGTGAAGGCGGCCACGTCGGCCAGATCGGCCGCGTGGAAGGCGAAGGAGTGGGTGAAATACATGGCCCCGTCGGGGGCGAGGCCGAGGGCCGCACCTGCGGGGCTGATGTCGTCCAGGCTGTTCCAGCCCATGTGCGGCACCTTGCAGGCGGGGCTGTCGGGCGCGAGACGGCGGACCTCGCCGGGAATCCAGTCGAGACCGGGGGTCTCGCCGAACTCCAGGCCGCGGCTGGCCAAGAGCTGCATGCCGACACAGACCCCCAGGAAGGGGACGCCCCGGCCCTGCACCGCCTCGGTCACCGCCTCGACCAGGCCGGGCCTGGCCATCAGGGCTGCGCGGCAGGCGGCGAAGGCGCCGACGCCGGGCAGGACGATGCGGTCGGCGGCGGCCACCGTCTCAGGGTCGGCGGTGACGCGAATCTCCGCGCTGCCGGGCGCGGAGCCGGCGGCTTTTTCGAGGGCGTTCTGCGCCGAACGGAGATTGCCCGACCCGTAGTCGATCAGGGCGACGGTCTGCATAGCGGTTCCTTAGACCCTTGGCGCGCCCTAGAGCACGCCCTTTGTGGAGGGGGCCTGGCCGCCCGTCTTGGGGTCGATCTCAATGGCCGTGCGCAGGGCCCGGGCCAGAGCCTTGAACCCGCTCTCGGCGATATGGTGGCTGTTCTCGCCGTACAGGGTCTCCAGATGCACGCAGGCGCCGCAGTTCATGGCGAAGGCGTGGTGGAATTCCTTGAACAGCTCGGTGTCCATCTCGCCGATCTTGGGCGTGCGGAAGGCCACCTTCCAGATCAGATAGGGCCGGTTGGAGAGATCCAGCGCGCAGCGGGTCAGGGTCTCGTCCATGGGGATATAGGCGTCGCCGAACCGGCGGATGCCCTTGAACCCGTCCAGCGCCTTGTGGATCGCCTGGCCCAGCACGATGCCGGTGTCCTCCACCGTGTGGTGGAAGTCGATGTGCAGGTCGCCCTTGGTGCGGACCTTCAGGTCGATGCCGCCATGGCGGGCGAAGGCGTCGAGCATGTGGTCGAAGAAGCCGACGCCGGTCTCGACGTCGGACACGCCGGTCCCGTCCAGATCGACGCTGATCGTGATCTGGGTTTCCTTGGTGTTGCGGACCACCTCGGCCGTGCGCGCCATGGTCTTCAAAGTCCTCTCGAAGCGGCCAGGTCCTTCAGCGAGACCTGCGGCCGCGGGCCGTAATGGGAGATCACCTCGGCCGC
>CAZERE010000178.1:0-5101 GCA_964515365.1 uncultured Phenylobacterium sp.
CGGTATAGCGGTGCACCCGCACCGACTGGACCAGGCCAAAGCCGATCATCACGGTCAGCATGACGGTGCCGCCATAGGACAGCAGCGGCATGGGCACGCCCACCACCGGCGCCAGCCCCATGACCATGGCGCCGTTGATCAGCACATAGAGGGTGAAGGTCGCCGTCACCCCTGAGGCGGCCAGCCGGCCGAAGTGGCTGTGGGCCAGGGCCGCGGTCCGCAGGGCCATGAAGATCACCGCGGCGAAGATGGCCAGCACCGAGGCGCAGCCCAGGAAGCCGAACTCCTCGGCCAGGGTGGCGAAGATGAAGTCGGTGTGCTTCTCGGGCAGGAAGTTGAGCTGGCTCTGCGAGCCCAGCCCATAGCCCTTGCCGAAGAAGCCGCCGGAGCCCAGGGCGATCTTGGACTGCAGGATGTGATAGCCCGAGCCCGAGGGGTCGCTTTCGGGGTTGAGGAAGGTGAGCACCCGTTTGCGCTGATAGTCGTGCATCACGAACATCACCATCGGCGGCACGGCGACGATGAAGGCCAGGGCGGCGGTGGCGATGATCCGCCAGGACAGGCCAGCCAGCACCACGATGGCGCCGCCGGTCATGGCGATCAGCATGGCGGTGCCGAGGTCGGGCTGGTGGGCCACCAGCAGCACCGGGGCGCCGATCATGAAGGCGGGGATCAGCAGCCACCAGGACAGGCGGGCGTTCTCCGCCGAAACGCCGTGATAGAAGCGGGCCAGGGCCAGGACGATGCCGACCTTCATCACCTCCGAGGGCTGGAAGCTGATGAAGCCCAGGTCGAGCCAGCGGGTGGCGCCCATGCGGGTGTCGCCGAACAGCTCCACCGCCACCAGCAGCGCCAGGCCCAGGCCATAGATCGGATAGGCCAGCGCAAACCAGACGCGCACGTCGAACAGGGCGAGCGCGATCATCAGGATCAGGCAGAAGCCGAAGCGGAACAGGTGCGCCCCGGCCCAGGGCTCCCACGAGCTCCCGGCCACCGAGAACATCATCAGCGAGCCCGTGCCGGCCAAAAGGCAAAGCGCGATAACGAAGGTCCAGTCGATCTGGGTGAACTTGACGACCAGGCGGTCGCGTTCGCCTGGCCGGGTCAGGGCGCTGACGGTCATGTGGGCGCCGCCGGATCGGCCGCCAGCGGCGGGCCTTCGATGGGGGCGTCCGGCGCCGCCCCGACCGGCGGCACGTCGCTGACGTCGGGCATGGGCAGGGGCCGCTCGATCCGGGCGCGGATCTCGGGGTCCTTCAGCAGGGCCACCCGCATGACTTCGCGGGCCCGGGGCGCGGCGGCCGTGGCGCCGCCCATGCCGCCGTGCTGGATGATCACCGACACCGCATAGCGGGGGTCGTCCACCGGCGCGAACGCCACATAGAGATTGTGGTCCTTGAGGCCCCAGCGGACGCTGTCGCTGCTGCGCGAGGCGACCCCGTCATAGCTGCGGACCTGGGCCGTGCCAGTCTTGCCGGCCATCATCACGTCGCCAAGGCCCAGCTGGCTCTGGCGATAGGCGGTGCCGCTGCGGTCATTGGCCACCGAGATCATGCCGGCGCGGACATAGTCGAGGTGCTCGGTGGAGAATGGCAGGGCCGCGACCTTGTCTCCGGGCGGCATTTCCACGCCCCCCACCGACTTGACCAGCCGGGGGTTCAACGCCTTGCGGCCATTGGCCAGACGCGCGGTCATCACCGCCAGCTGCAAACCGTTGACCGCCACATAGCCCTGGCCGATCCCGTAGCTGACCGAGTCCCCCGGATGCCAGGTGGGGTCGCGCTTGACCTGGGTCCGCTTCCACTCCGTGGAGCCGACGACGCCGCTGCGCTGGCCAGGAATGCCGATGTCGAAGGTCTGGCCAAAGCCCAGGGCCTTGGCCGCGCGGGCGATGTAGTCGGGGCCCATGCGCAGGGCGACCTGATAGAAGTAGATGTCGCACGAGTTCTTGATGGCGTCGTGCATGTTCTGGGGGCCGTGGCCCCCATGGCGCCAGCAGCGCCAGGTGCGCCCGCCGAAGTACCAGCCGCCGGAGCAGTTGATCCGCTGTTCCGGGTCGATCCCGGCCTCCAGGGCCGCCAGGGCCACGGTGGGCTTGAAGGTCGAGCCCGGCGGATAGGTGCCGCTCATCGCCTTGTCGAGCAGGGGCCGGCGCTCATAGTCGGCCAGAGCGCGGTACTCGGCCGTCGACAGGCCCCGGACGAAGCGGTTGGCGTCGAAGCTGGGCGTCGAGACCATGCACAGCAGGTCGCCGCTGCGGCAGTCCATGAGCACGATGGCGCCGCTCTCGTCGCCCATGACCTCCAGGGCGCGGTTCTGGATATCCACGTCCAGGGTCAGGGCGACCGTCTTCCCGGCTTCGGCGGGGATGTCGCCGTCCTGGTCGTGGCGGATCTCCCGACCCCGGGCGTCCACCTCGACCTTCTTGGCGCCGGTGCGGCCACGCAGATCGAGGTCAAAGGCCTTCTCCACCCCCTGGCGACCGATGCGGAAGCCTGGATGCAAAAGGATCGGCTCGGAATTGGGGCCGGTCTCGGTCAGGTCCTCGCGGTTCACCTTGGCCACATAGCCGATCACATGGGCGAAGGCGCCGCCGTACGGATAGACCCGCACCTCGCCCATATCGGCGGTCACATGCGGCATCTCGGGCGCGCGCACATTGATCGCCGAGAACTGCTCCCAGGTCATGTCCTCCATGACCGAGACCGGGCGCTGGTTGGGCGTGCGCTCGAACTCGCGCATCAGCCGGGCCTGGCGATCGTCGTCCAGGGGGACGAAGTGGGCCAGGGTCTTCAGCGTCGCGCCGGGTTCGTGCACCCCGTCCTTGACCACCAGCAGGCGGAAGTTCGGGCGGTTGGTGGCCAGCACCGCGCCATGGCGGTCGACGATCAGCCCGCGGGGCGGCGGCACAAGGCGGAAGTTGAACTGGTTGGAGGCCGACAGCTTCTCATAGCGCTGCGCCTCGAGGATCTGCAGATGGGCCAGCCGGCCGCCCAGCGCCAGCATGCCGGCGCCGGCGAAACCGCCCAGCAGGAAGCTGCGGCGGTGGAAGGTGCCCTGCCGCTCATTGACCTCGGAGAAGAAGATGGACGGCTCGCTCAACGCCGTCGCCCCCTAACGGAACCGCACATCGGCGTCATCGAACCTGTCGATGAGCCGGTGCGCAAACGGATACAGCAGGATTGTGGCGAGGAATTGCCACAACACCGCCAAAAGATTGGGGGTCGCACGGGCGGAGAGCTGGGTGACCAGGAAGGCGACCAGCTCGGCCACGGCGCAGGCCGCGGCGAACCAGATCCACATCATCGGCCGGCTCTGCCCGACCATCATGGAGCGCGCGCCCAGCACGGCGCCATAGGCCACCAGCAGCGACAGGGCCCAGAGACCCATGGGGCCGCCCCAGAAGAGGTCGAGGAACAGGCCCATGAACAGCACCCCGAAGGGGGCCAGCATGGAGGGACGGATCACGGCCCAGGCGAAGGCCGGCGCCATGCAGAAGACCGGCTCGGGCAGGCCCCAGCCGAAGACCCGCACCGGCAGGCTGAACAGGATGGTGGCCAGCAGGCACTGCAGGATCGGCAGGCCGAGCCAGCTCAGCGGATCGAGGCGGCCGGCGGTCAGGCTCAAAACACCGGCTCCAGGGCGGGCGGCGGGGGCGTCTCGGCGGCGGGCGCGGGCGCCGTCTGGGCCGGAGCCCTCGGGGCCGGCTGTTTTGGCGTGGGCGCCTTGGGGGTTGGCGCGCGCGGCGCAGGCGCCTTCTGGACCGGGGTCCGGGCGCTCGGCGCGGGCGTCGGCTCCGGTGCGGGCGGCGGCGGCGAGGTCACCCCCACGGCCGGCAGGGTGTTGTTGGCCGGCGGCTCGGAGGGCGCGTTCAGCTCCTCCTGGTCGACCAGCTGGGCGAAGTCCTCGAACAGCAGGACGCGCACGAAGTCCACCGCCCCGGAATCGGCGCTGAGCACCACCCGCCAGGCGCCGTCCACGCCGCGGACCGCCACGCCCACCGGCAGGCCCCGCGGCATCAGGCCCCCGTCGCCGGAGGTGACGATACGGTCGCCTTCCTTCACCGGGTCCTGGCCGCGCAGATAGTCGAGCTTGGGATTAGGGCCGCCGTCGCCGGTCAGGATGGCGCGGGCGTTGGTGCGATCCACCATCACCGGCGTGCGCGAGGCGATGTCGGTCAGCATCAGGATGCGGCTGGCCCCGCGGGTCACGCCCACGACCCGCCCCACCAGGCCCCGTTCGCTCATCACCGGGTTGCCGATGCGGATATTGCGCTCACTCCCGGCATTGGCCAGGCGGGTGTTGGCGAAGGGCCCCCGCGCATCGGCCACCACACGGGCGGAAACCATGGGGATCGGCGGATTGGTCTGCAGGCCCAGGAGGGCGCTATAGCGCTCGTTGAGATCCCGCAGGCTCCGCACCTCCTGCTCCAGGGCGGCGGCGGCCTCGAGCTCCTGCCGCAGGCGGCGGTTTTCCGAGACGGCGAAGAAGTAGTTCCCCACAGCGCCAGACAGCGAACCCAGCCAGTGCAGCGGCGCGGAGACGACCCCGGTGACCGGGGCGCTGACGGCGTCGCTGACCTCACGGGTCACCCCATAGGCCTCGTTGCGGAAGGTTTCGCGGCGGTCCCCGAGCAGCAGGGCGGCGGCCACGACAATGGCCACGATGAGGGCGACGCCGGCGGTCCAGACCAGCGGCACTCGGATCTCACCGAAGGGATTGTCCCGAAAGGACACCTAAGCCCGTCTCCCCGCAGACACGAAGACGGCCAAGCGCCGCCTGCGTCAGTTCAGCAAATCCCAGACCGACCTTGCCTGATTCCGACGGTTTCGTCCGAACCCCAGGTCGTCTTAAGCCAGGGTGGATTCCAGAACGCCCTTCATCCACTTGGGATGTTCCAGCACCTTGCCGCAGCCGAGCGCCACGCAGGACAGCGGATCATCGGCCACCGTCACCGGCAGGCCGGTATGGTCGCGGATCTCGGCGTCCAGACCGCGCAGCAGGGCGCCGCCGCCGGTCAGCATGATGCCCTTGTCGGCGATATCGGCGGCGAGTTCGGGCGGGGTGGCCTCCAGCGCGACCTTCACGGCCTCGATGATCT
>CAZERE010000179.1:0-4974 GCA_964515365.1 uncultured Phenylobacterium sp.
GCAAGGACGTGACGGCCAAGTGCTATGGCGGCGACGCCAGCCGCAAGCGCAAGCTGCTGGACAAGCAGAAGGCCGGCAAGAAGCGCATGCGCCAGTTCGGCAAGGTGGAGATCCCGCAGGAAGCCTTCATCGCCGCCCTGAAGATGGACGCCGACTAGAGGCTCAGTCCTTCCACGTCTCCGCGCTCACCGGCGCCGGGGCGGGGGGCCTAGCCTCGGCGAAGGGGGCGTATCTGGCGCGGGCTTCGGTGACGCGGCGGGCCATGTCTTCGGCCACATCCGGATGGCGCGACAGCAGGGAATAGGTCTCGCCGGGGTCGACGCTCAGGTCGAACAGCAGCGGGTAGCGGTGCTGGTCCAGCGGGATGTCCATCGTCCGGTAGTAGGACCGCACCACATATTTCCAGCGGGGCGTGCGCACGGCGGCCACGTGCAGATTGTCGAACAGGATCACCTGGTCGTGGGGCGAGGCCTCGCCGCGCAGCAGGACGCCGGAGAGGTCGGCGCCGTCGACCCCTTCGGTGGGCGGCTCCAGGCCCGCCATGGCCGCGATCGTCGGCAGCAGGTCGAGATTGCTGGCCAGGGCGTCGGAGACTGTCCCGGCGGGGATTGTCCCCGGGCGCCAGGCGATGAAGGGCACGCGATAGCCGCCCTCCCAGGCCGCCCCGCCCTTGCGGTCGCGGAACGGGCCGGTGGAGCCTTCGAACCACGGACCATTGTCGGAGGTGAAGACCACCAGGGTGTCCTCCGCCAGGCCCAGGGCCTCCAGCCTGCGCAGCAGGCGGCCCACCTGGGCGTCCACCTCTTCCACCACCTCGCCATAGTCGCCGGCCGGCGAGCCCATCGGATCGTCGGGATTGGGGCGCAAGGGCACGTGCGGGGCCGTCAGCGCCAGCAGGACGAAGAAGGGCTCATTCCGATGGGCCTCGATAAAGGTCGTGGTCTCGGCGAAGAAGTGCTCGGTCAGCTTAGCGAAGTCGGCCTTGGACTCGCTCATCGGCGCCTCGCCCTGCCCGTCATAGAGGGTGAGGGGGCGCATATCGTGGCTGTAGGGCAGGCCCATGAAGCGGTCGAAGCCGAACCGTTGCGGCGGCCAGTGGGGCGAGACATGACCCAGGTGCCACTTGCCGATCAGGGCGGTGGCGTAGTCGGGCTTCAGCAGGCGCGGAATGGTCGGGGCTTCCGGCGGCAGGCCGTTGGTGTCGGCCGGCTGGATCACCTCGCGCGCCAGGCCGTGGCGGATGGCGTAGCCGCCGGTGAGCAGGCCGGCCCGGGACGGGGTGCAGACATTGGCCGAGGCGTAGAAGTCGGTCAGACGGACGCCCTGCGCCGCCATCCGGTCGAGCTGCGGCGTGCGGATCAGCGTCCCGCCGTCGCAGCCGATGTCCCCATAGCCAAGGTCGTCAGCCAGGATGACGATGAAGTTGGGCTTGCGCGGCATGGCTGTTTCTCCAGGGCGGGCGAGCCGGCGGCAGGGCCGCAGGCGACGGTCAGCCGAGGGCGCCGGGGCCGGCAGGTCAAGTCCCGGCGACGGGTGAGGGAACCAGATCGGTTCCCCCCGCGTCATTGAAGGTTATGAACAACCTGCACAGCCTGCGCCCTGTCCGCGGCGTCCGCTACGCCACCGTGGCCCTTGCGCCGCTCTTCGCCGCCCTGGCCCTCGCCGCCTGTTCGGATCCGGCCGGGGAGGCTCAGCCGCCCGAGGCGCCGGCCCCCGCCACGCCCGTCGCGCCCGACGCCGCACCCCCGGCGTCACCGCCGGCCGCCGAGCCTGGCGGGACGGTGGGGGGCGATGGTTCGGCCATCGTCCTCAACGGGCTGACGGGCGACGACATCGCCTCGGCCGAACTGTCTGGGGAACTGGCCTGCGCCTTCCTGGGCGAAGGGGATGAGATTCTCCTGCACGCCAAAGGCGTTGTCGCCTCCTCCGAGCCTGCCCAGGGGGTGGTGAAGGTCGGCGACTATGTGGAGCGCGTCGGCGCGCCGGGGGGCTTTGACGGCATTCTGCGCGGCGCGACCTTCGCCGGCCAGGGCAAGACGGTCGTGATCGAGGTGACCGGCGCCCCGATCGGCAGCGGGGAATCGCCGCCCAATCCCGCGACGCTCACCTATCAGCGCGCCGATGGCGCCAGCCGCGTCTTCAACGGCCTGTGGACCTGCGGCCCCTAGACGCGCCAGGGGCCGCCCCAGTCATCTGGCCTAGCTCAGCCGGACCTCGCCGACCTTGTCGGCATAGTCCTGCTTGGGATCGCGACCCATCAGCATTTTCACGCCGGCGAACAGGCTGTGTTCGTTCAGCCAGATTTGGGCGCGCTCCGGTTCGAAGCGCAGCAGTTGCAGCTTGGGGTCATCCTTGCCGCCCTCGTACCAGGCGGCCACGAAGGGATTCCACAGCCGCTCGATCGTGTCGCGGTCATTGTCCGGCGTCAGTTGGCCGTGAATGGTGGCGAACACCCCGTGATCCTTGGACGCGAAGTGGGCCATGGCCCGATGGCCGGCGCCGGCGGCCTGCACCAGATCGACGCCCTTGGCGCTGAAGATCCAGATGGGTCCGCCCTGATCGCCCTCGATCTGCGCGGTCATCGGCTGGCTGTGGCCTTCCTCCACTCCGGTCAGCCCCAGCATGAGGGTGCGATCGGACTTGAGGGCTTTCCAGAACTTGGCTTCGAGTTCGGCGAGGTCCGCCATGGCGGGGCTCCTTCGGTTGGGGGAGAGTTGTCCCTTGCCGAACGAAGCCGAAACGCCCCCGTTCCCTAGCCGCCCCGCACCTGGGCGCCGATGGCGGCCAGATCTTCCGCCGTCCCGAAGGCGGCCGCTTCGCCTTCGCCGCGCAGGGCGTAGCTGGGCGGGACCATTTCCGGTCCCTCGCCGGGCGGCAGAGGCGGGGTGTAGTAGCCGAGCGCATAGCCGCCCAGGGCATAGCCCAGCAGGTCCTGGAGATCCTGAGGCAGGGTGCGGGCGATCTCCGGCGGACAGGACAGGTACTGGTTCTCTTCCTGCCGCAGCCAGCCGAGCGCATAGGTGATGTTGAGGCCCCAGCGGTCTTCGCCGCCCAGATGGGCGCCGCCGCCATGGAAGACGCTGCCCGTATAGACCAGGACCGAACCGGCCGGCATCACCGCCCGGGTGATCTCATGCCCCTGCGGCCGGCGGTCGTCCGGCCAGGTCTGTGAGCCTGGAACCACCTGGGTGGCGCCGTTCCCGGCGGTGAAGTCGGTGAGCGCCCAGATGGTGTTGAGCTGCGGCTCGATCCCCTTCAGGTGCGCGCCCCAGGCCCAGCGGTCGCGGTGGATCGGCTGGGCGCCCTGGCCTTCCATGATGCGGATGAGCTGGGTGAGGTGCAGGCGCCAGCGCTCGCAATTGGGCTTGAGCAGATGGGCGCAGAGCGCCTGGATCTGCGGGTGGGTCACCAGGGCTCGGCAGGCCGGGGCGCGGGCCACCAGGGCGCCGGTTCGAGTGGTGCGCACGCCGGTGAAGCCGTCCTGGCCGACCGGCGTGGCCTCCACATAGGGCGCGAGCTCGGCCCTGAGCTCGGTCAGCAGGTCGGGCGCCATGACGGCGTCGAGGATGAGCGCGCCGTCGCGGTCCAGCGCCGCGGCGATGGCGTCCGCCGGCGCATCGGCCGGCAGATGGGTCAGTTCGGCCATGGTGTCCTTCCCGGCGGGGCCTGGCGCGATGGGCCTGTCGCGCCCCGACGACGGCCCCTGGGCGCAAACATGCCCTGACCCTGGGCTGCGGCCAAGCGGTTGCCCGTCGCCCGATGAGGAGGCAAGGTCGGGTTTCCGACAATTCCGCTGGGGAGGGCGCGATGGCCTACAAATTCGAAATCTTCAAGGACAAGGCCGGCGAGTTCCGCGTGCGGTTCCGGGCCTCCAATGGCGAGGTCATGTTCTCGTCCGAGGGCTATGCGTCCAAGGCGAGCGCCAAGAACATGATCGAGTCGATCAAGAAGAACGCTCCAGACGCCGACGTTCAGGACGACAGCGCCGGCTGAGGCCGTCCATTTCCATTGATCCCAGCTTGCGGCGTCGCTTAGATCACGCCGCAAGCTGGGCCATGGGGTCCAGCGCTCTGGAGACCCGATTTCCCATGCGCAAGGTGCTGATCCTGGCCGCCGCCGCGGCCACCCTGATGGTTTCGGCCTGCAACACCGTGGCCGGCGTCGGCCGCGACATGGAAGCCGCAGGCTCAGCGGTGAAGAGCACGGCCGAAGACATCAAGCGCTGAGAGCCGACTTGCCGCACTTTCGCTGGGGCGGGAGAGGGCGCATATGGTCCCCATGACCCAGGCCCCACGTCCCAGCTTCTTCACCGCCCTGAAGCGTGGCCTGAAGGGCCGCTGTCCGGCGTGCGGCGATGGCGCGCTGTTCTGGCGCTATCTCAAGGTGGAGCCGGCCTGTCCGGCCTGTGGCCACGACCTGGCCCAGTATCCCGCCGATGACGGGCCGGCCTATTTCACCATCCTGATCGTGGGCCACCTGATCGTGGCCCCCATTCTGCTCTTCCCCTTCATCTGGCAGGCGCCGCTCTGGGTGGTGATTCCGGCCACCCTGCTGCCCCTGGCCGGCCTGACCCTGCTGCTGCTGCCCAGGATCAAGGGCGCCTTCATCGGCGGGCTCTATGTGCTGGGCGTGAAGGAATCCGACGCCCATCTGCACAGCGCCGACGCCGCCGACTGAGGCGCCGGCCAGCCCCGCGCTCGCCCACGGGCGCCCAATGCCAGTCCCGCCGGAACCTGCGCCGTTAGGGCTCGTTCTCTGCTCAAGGCTGAGCGAACCAGGGGGTTCGCGCCTTGGGAGACCTTCCGATGTCGCTTGGCACAATCCTTCTGATCATCCTGATCCTGGCGCTGATCGGCGCCCTGCCGACCTGGGGCCACAGCCGTAGCTGGGGCTATTTCCCCTCGGGCGGCCTGGGCCTGATCCTGGTGATCGTGCTGATCCCGGTGCTGATGGGCCGCGTCTAGCCCCCGCCGC
>CAZERE010000180.1:0-601 GCA_964515365.1 uncultured Phenylobacterium sp.
CCCTCATGCAGGCCATGCCATGCCGGCGCCAACACGGCCCGCGGCCGAACCGGCCCCCCGCCCCCAAACGCCGGCCCGGCCGACGGCGCAGGACCCGCACGCGGGCCATGTCATGGCCCCCGCCCAAACCGCGCCGGTGAGCGATCCTCACGCCGGCCATCAGATGCCGGCTCAGCCCGCGACGCTGGATCCGCACGCGGGGCACGACATGTCGACAATGCCGCCTGTCGAGCAGATTGATCCGCACGCGGGCCACGACATGTCGACGATGACCCCCGCCCAAGCCGACCCTCACGCCGGCCACGACATGTCGGCGATGAGCATGGGGCCGCCGGACGTGCCGACCAGCGCCGACAACCCTGGGAGGCCGCCCGAGGACCCGCTTCCAGACGCGGCCCTCGCCGGTCCGGCCCACGCGGCTGACCTGGTCTTCGGAACCGAGGCCATGGCAGCCGCCCGTCAGATCCTAGTGCGCGAGAACGGCGACGTGCGCACCACGGCTTTCATCATCGACCGCCTTGAAGCCGGGTTCGGCGATGACGAGGAGACCTATCTGTGGGACGTCCAGGGCTGGAGCGGTGGTGACATCAATCGCTTCTGG
>CAZERE010000180.1:611-1203 GCA_964515365.1 uncultured Phenylobacterium sp.
GAAGGCGAGGGCGACTTCGGAGGCGGTCTGGAAGAAGCCGAACTCCAGGCGCTATACAGCCGCGCCATCACGCCGTTCTGGGACGTTCAGGCTGGCGTGCGCCAGGATTTCCGCCCCGACGGCGAGGACACGACCCATCTGGTGTTCGGCCTCCAGGGATTGGCGCCCTACTGGTGGGAGATCGACGCCGCCGCCTTTCTGTCGACCGAAGGCGACCTGACTGCCCGCGTCGAGGCCGAGTACGACCAGCGCATTACCCAGCGCCTGATCCTTCAGCCGCGCCTCGAAATCGACGCTTCGGCCAGCGACGTTCCCGAGCTGGAAATCGGCTCCGGGCTGTCCTCGGTCGAGGCAGGCCTGCGCCTGCGCTACGAGTTCCGCAAGGAGTTCGCGCCCTATGTCGGCGTCGAGTGGAGCCGCGCGCTCGGAGACACCGCCGATTACATTGAAGCCCGCGGCGGCGAGCCCGACGACACCCGCTTCGTCGTCGGTCTCAAGGCCTGGTTCTAGATTCAAGGAGACCACCCCATGATCCGCAGCACCCTCGTCCTCACTGCCGCGCTGGCGTTCGCCGGGGCCGCCGCCGCCCAGA
>CAZERE010000180.1:1213-4944 GCA_964515365.1 uncultured Phenylobacterium sp.
GCCACACCATGCCGGCCCCGTCGGCCGCGCCTCAGTCGGGCGTCACTACGGTGCCCGCTGATGGCGCAATGACTCATGGCTCGCCCGAGCGGTTCAGCGCCAACTTTCCACACCCGATGATCCTGAAGACGGTGACCTTGACCGCCGAGGGTCAGGCTCCGGTCGTCGTCAACGTGCCGGCCGCGCCAGCCTCAGCAGCCGTCAGCGTGGCGTTGCCGCGCCTCGCGCCGGGGACCTACACCGCGGCCTGGACCGCCGAAGGCGCGGATGGTCACAAGATGTCCAGCTCAATCAGCTTCATGGTTCACTAGGAGGACGACGATGAACGTTTCCAAACTGCTGGCCGCGGCCGGGGCGGTGTTCGCCCTGAGCGCGGGCGCGGCGCTCGCGGCCGAAGGCTGCGAATGCTGCAAGGACATGGCGGCCGACGCCGAGATGAAGTGCTGTAACGAGATGCGCTCGGCTCAGGAAGAACCGGCGCCCGCGCCGCAGCCGTCAAACGGCTCGCCTTCAACCTCCGCGGCGGAAACCGCCCCTCAGAGCTGACGTCCGGAACGGAGGCTGGGGATTTCAGTCCTGACCGCTGGCGCCGTGCGTCCACCAGTTCAGGACTGCCGCCCTATCTGTTCCCGAACTCACGAGGCAGAATTTCAGGTTTCCCTGGCGGAAACTCGAGCGGGCGAGGACGCCGCGGCGGCCGCCTTTCGCAGAGCCCCGTGGCGCGTCAGTGGTGCCGGCAGGTCGTATCCTGCAGGACCTCGATTACCTTGCAGGCGGACACCTCACCGCCGGCGCAGTCCGCCGTCATGCGTGACAGTTCAAGTTCAAGCGCTTTCAGCTGTCGAATCTTTTCCGAAACGTCCCTGAGGTGCTGTTCTGCGATCCGGTTCGCCTCCGCGCAGGTGCGGTCGGGCTGATCCGCCAGATCGAGGAGAGAGCGGATCGCATCCAGATCGAAGCCCAGTTGCCGTGCATGGCGAACGAAGGCGAGCCGGCGAAGAGCAGCGTCATCGTACAGTCTTCGATCGCTCGCGGTCCGTGGCGGCGCGGGCAACAAGCCGACCTGTTCGTAGAAACGGATCGTAGGAATTTTCACGCCCGTCGCGGCGGAGAGCTTGCCGATAGTGAGGAGAGCAGTGGCGGCCATGAGGAGCAAATAGGCGCTTGATGCTCTAGTGACTAGAGCATGTAGGCAGGTTTCATGGAACAGAATGAAGCCTCATGCGGGTCGGCAGTCGGGTGTTGCGGGTCTGCGGTTAAGTTCGACGGCGCGTCGCCTGCCTACCGGCGCGTGCTGGCCAGCGTGATAGCCATTAACCTCGTTGGCTTCGGCGCAGTCCTGATCGGAAGCATCACCCAAGGGTCCGCCGCGCTCGCGGCGAATGCGTTGGACTTCCTCGCGGACAGCGTCACCTACGCCGTGAGCCTCTGCGTCATCGGGCGTTCTGTTCGGGTCCGCGCGACCGCGGCGCTCGTGAAAAGCGCGAGCCTTGCAGCGCTGGGTGTCGGCGTGCTCGCGTTCGCGGCATGGCGGGCTCTGACGGGCGCAGCGCCGGAGGGGGTTGTCATCACCGGGCTTGGCGCTTTCGGATTCGCGGCCAATCTGCTGGCCGCGGCCCTGCTCATTCGCTTCCGGGACGGCGACGCCAATGTGCGCTCCGTTTGGCTCTGCACAAGAAACGATCTGATGCACAGCCTTGGCGTGGCTGCGGCAGGCGGGTTGGTCTGGCTGACGGGCTCGCATTGGCCCGATCTGGTTGCGGGCGCGCTGTTGGCGGCGATCTTCCTGCATTCCGCCTGGTCGATCACCCGTCAGGCGCTTGAGGAAGTTCGGGGCGTCAGACGGGGCGAGCCTTCCGGGAGGTGGGCATGATCGCCGCTCGACACAGCAGCGCTCTCTGTCGAAGCGCTCATCGCTTGGGCGGCGACGTGGGGGCCCGGTCAACCGAAGGCGAGCCGCCTCCAGCTTGGCGCCGCACAGCCGCATTCATCGGCTGGCCTCCGCCCTTGGCGGACGAGCAGCCTCGTCAAGGTACAGTGTAACACATTGGCTCGGACTTCGAACGATAGTATGGACCGCGCGATGACTTGGTCGACGACCACATGGGCGAAGTTGATCGTGGCGATGACGCTTGGCTTCGCCGCCTTTTTGCTCGCGCCCGCCGTCGATGCCGCGACCTGCATGCCGGAACCTCCGGCCGCCCATGCCGTGTTCGAACATGATCCGGGCGAAGGAGACCACAGCGGCAAAATGGGCGGTCACGGCATCTGCGCCCACGGCCACTGTCACCATACCGCCACCGCTCGAGCTCAAGGGGCGGAACCGATCGCGCCTGCCTTCCGTGAAGCGCCGCTGCGAGGCGGCCGACAGGATGATTTCCGGGCTTCGATCGCGCCCGAAGGTCTGAAGCGACCGCCCAGACTCTGACCGAAGACCTGCGCCCGCGCGGGCGCCTCTTTGTGATCAGAAATCTGGAAATGGAACATGTCTCCCACAAATCGTCGGCGACCGCGTCTCGCGGTCGGCGGCGCGTTCGTCGCCCTCACGGCGACCCTGGCCAGTCCGGTTTGGGCTGACCCCGCTCCGAGCTATGCCCAGTTGCTCTCCCAGCTCGGGCAAACCCCTGCCGCCCTCGAGGCCGGCGCCAACTATGACGCGGCGGAGGCCCGCGTCCGGCAAGCACGCCTGCGTCCCAATCCCGTGCTCGGGCTCGATGTCGAGAATGCCTTCGGCTCAGGTCCGTTCTCGGGCATGGACAACGCCGACACGACCCTGGCGTTGAGCCAGGATTTCGAGCTCTGGGGACGCAGGCCGGCGCGCATCGCCGCCGCCCGCGCCGAGGCCGGCGCCGTCGGCCTGGAGCGCGATCTTGCGGTGATCGACGCGGCCGGCCGCCTGGCCCTGGTCTATGCCGAAGCCGAAGCCGCCCAGCGCCGGGCGACCTTGGCGGAGGAGGCCCTCAACCTGACCGTGGCCGACGCCCGTGCGGCCCTGGTCCTGGTCGAGGAGGGACGCGAGCCCGTGCTGCGCGGCATCCAGGGCGAGGCAGAAGCCGCCTCGGCTCGGGCGACCTTCGACGAGGCGGTCGCCGAACGCGATGCCGCCTATGCCCGCCTCACCGCCGTGGCGATGACCCCTGCCGCGGTGACCAGCATCGAAGCCAGCCTGCTGGACGAGGCGCCGACGAGCGTGGGCTCGGTGATCGAAGACGCGCCCACGGTGCGGGTCGCCGAGGCCCAGCGCTCGGCCGCCGAGCGACGGATCGACGTGCAGCGCACCCAGGCCCGGCCGGACATCAATGCGAGCGTCGGCATCCGTCGCTTCGAGGCCGAGGACGCGACGGCCCTGACCTTCGGGATCAGCATGCCGCTTCCCCTGTTCGACCGGAACCGGGGGAACATCGAGGCGGCCCAGGCCGAGTTTCGGGCAGCCGACGCCCGGCTGATGAGCGCACGGCAGGAGGCCCAAGCGGATCGCGCTGCGGCGGTCGCCCGTCTCGCGGCCTCGGTCAGCCGCGTCAACGCCGCTGACGCCGGCGTCACTGCCGCCGAGGAAGCCTACCGCCTGTCGCGGATCGGCTTCGAGTCCGGCCGCATCTCCCAGGTCGAACTGCGGGTCACCCGTACCGCCCTCGTCAACGCCCGGTCCGCTGCGGTGGACGCGCGTCTCGCGCGTGTCCGCGCCGAGATCGATCTCGCGCGCCTCAACGGCCGCGCCCCCTTCGAAGGAG
>CAZERE010000181.1:0-4814 GCA_964515365.1 uncultured Phenylobacterium sp.
GGGACAGGTGATGCGGGCGGACGTCATCGCTTCTGCGCTGGACAGCGTGGAGCGGCGAGGGCGGCCGCTTTTGTACATGAGCGCCCGGGGTCGGCCCCTGACCCAGGCGCGGGCGAAAGAATGGGCTGCGGGTCCGGGCGTCATCGTCCTGGCCGGCCGGTTCGAGGGGGTGGACCAGCGGGTGCTCGACGCCCGGGGGTTCGAGGAGGTCGCCGTGGGCGACGTCGTTCTCGCCGGTGGCGAGGTGGCGGCCATGCTGACCATCGAGGCGTGCGTACGTCTTGTGCCCGGTGTGTTGGGCCAGGCGCTGAGTTTGAGCGAAGAGAGCTTCGAAGACGGGCTCCTGGAGCATCCGCAGTACACGAGACCGCGGGAGTTCGAGGGGCGCGAGATTCCGCCGGTGCTGCTTTCAGGGCACCATGCTGAGGTCGCCAAATGGCGGGCGCAGCAGCGGGAAGAGACGACGCGGGAGCGGCGGCCGGACTTGTGGGCGCAGCATCTCGCCAATCAACAGGCAAAGGGCGCGTAAAGCCCAGTGACAAAGGAACTGAACCGATGAACGTGATCCAGCAACTGCGCCAGGAAGAGGCCGACCGCCTCAAGTCCGCCCGCAACATGCCCGACTTCCGTCCGGGCGACACCGTCCGCGTCAATGTGAAGATCAAGGAAGGCGAGCGCGAACGCGTTCAGGCCTATGAAGGCGTCTGCATCGCCCGCTCGGGCGAGGGCGTCGACGAGAACTTCACCGTTCGCAAGATTTCCTTCGGCGAGGGTGTGGAGCGGGTCTTCCCGCTGCTGTCGCCGATGATCGAGTCCGTCGAGGTCAAGCGCCGCGGCGTCGTGCGGCGCGCCAAGCTCTATTATCTGCGTGATCGTCGCGGCAAGTCGGCGCGGATCGCCGAACGCCAGATGACCCCGGCCGAGCGCGAAGCCGAAAAGGCCGAGCGCGCCGCCCGCGCCGAGGCCTCGGTCGCGGCCCACGCGCCCAAGAAGAAGGACGCCGAAGGCTAGATCGCCTTCAGCGCATAACGACACCGAAGGGCGGCTGCAGGGATCTGCGGCCGCCCTTTTCGCATCTGGCGTCACGCGCGGGGCGCCCGGTGTCAGGCCGCGGCGGCGGCGTCCAGTTCGTCCGACAGGGCGGCCACCAGATGGTCGAACATCAGCCGCATCCGTGGCGTGGTGCGCAGGCCTTCGGGCATGCAGACCCACATCTCCATCCCGATGGCGAAGCGGTCGGCCAGGATCGGGACCAGGCCATAGCGCCGGGCGATCAGGGTCTGGCAGCCGCCGATGCCCAGGCCCGCCCGCAGAGCCGCCAGCTGGGCCACGTCGCTGTCGCTGCGAAAGCTGAAGACGTCGCGGGTGATCGGGCGGCCGATGTCGATCTGGCCGTCGAACTTGGGCGCCGCCCCATCGAAGCCGATGGTCGGGTGGTCGTCCAGCTCGTCGAAGTCGCAGGGCGTCCCGTGGCGCGCCACATAGGCGGGCGCGGCGTAGAGCCCCAGATTCACCATTCCGATCCGCCGACCCACCAGGGTGTTCTGGGTCGGCCGGGCCATCCGCACGGCGATGTCGGCGTCGCGGCGCGACAGGTCGGCCTGGTGGTTGGAGAGGGTCAGCTCCACCTCGATGGCCGGATGGGCGGCGTGGAAGGCGGCCAGGATCGGCGGCAGGATCTCGCAGCCGACCACCTCGCTGGCGGTGATCCGCACTGCGCCGCCGACCTGATCGGCCGCGCCGGCCACCTCTCGCAGGGCGGCGCCGGCGGCGGCGGCCATGTCCTCCAGCCGGGGGCGGAGCGCCAGGGCGAGGTCCGTGGGGGTGAAGCCGCGGGACGAGCGCAGGAAGAGCGGCGCCCCCAGGCGATGTTCCAGCGCCTCGATATGGCGGCCGATGGTGGGCTGGGTGACGCCCCGGGCCCGGGCGGCGGCGGAAAGGCTCCCGGCCTCCAGGACCGCGTGCAGGCTCTGGAAGAGGTCCCAGTCGGTGGCGGTGATCGACGGCATGGCTAGATGATGGGGATTGCGGCGGCGCCGTACAATGTTCGCCGAGCGCAGTTCGGCCCTCAGCTGGCCGCCTCCGCCTCCTCCAGGGCCTCAGCCAGGGCCTGCTGCTCGGCCTCGCGCTCGGGCCGGCGGCGGCGGCGCCGTTCCATCAGCCGGCCGGCGGGGAAGGCGTGCATCATCTTCAGCCCAGCCACCGGCGAGAGGTTGGCCACCACGCGCCTGGCCTCCGTCATCATCTGCTGGACCATCTCCTTGTGCTCTATCTCGCCTTCCTCGCGCACCAGGGTCAGGCGGTGCAGGGCGTAGAGGCCGAGCAGGGCCGACATCAGGAAGTAGAAGTCCCAGTTGTTGAAGGCCAGGTGCAGGACATCCACGTCCTCGCCGGGCTGCGACCAGCGGATCAGAACCTGCAGCTCCCGGGCGGCGAAGAAGTCGGCGAACAGGCCCCCGAGGATCGGGGCGGCGGCGGCCGCCATGGAGGTGATCAGGGTGTTGGCGGCGATATAGGCCGTGGCGCCGCCGCGGGGGGCGAGCTTCAGGGCGATATTGACCGTGGCCAGGCCCACGCCGGCGGCGGCCCCGCCCAGCACCACATGCAGGCCCACCAGATAGGCGCCGGCCAGCTGCGGGTCGTCGATCTGCGAGGTCAGCGCCGTGGCGGCGATACAGAGGATGTAGGCCGGCGCCGTCACCGCCAGGACCGACTTGTTGGAGAACCGGTCGCTGAGCTGTCCCCAGAACCGCAGCACGCCGATATTGGCGATCTGGCTGACCACGCTGAGCGCCATGACGAAGGTCAGCGGATAGTTGAGCTGGGTGACGAAATAGACGGTGAAGAACGGGCTCGCCAGGTTCACCGCGAACTGCCAGCTCGACAGGAAGAGGATCAGCCGGCGGAAGTTGCCGTCCCGCAGGGGCGCGCGCAGCAGGCGATAGAGGTTCACGCCGGCCGCCGGCGGCGGCATGGGCGGCTCAGGCGTGCGGGCGAGCGCTGCGACGCTGATCATGCCGAGGATGAAGGCGACGCCGAAGAAGGCCGCGAAGACCATGCCGCGGTTCTCGGTGGCGGCCTGGTCGAGGGCGACCCCCGACAGGATGGTCACGCTCAGGGTGACGCCAGTGGCGATCACCGTGCGCCGCGCCGTGAACGAACCCAGCCGCTCTTCTGGAATCAGGTCCCGCACCCAGGAATTCCAGGCGCAGCTGGTCACCGCGCCCAGGGAGCCGATCACGACCTGGGTGGCGACCAGGGCCGTCAGGCTCCAGGCGTTGTGCGGCAGGAGCGCAATGGCGGCCATGATCGGCAGGGTCAGGCGGGCGCAGAAGGCGGCCGTGGCGGCGATGAGGCGGCGCCGGCGCAGCTTCTCCACCAGGGGCACGGCCGGCGCCTGGATCAGCTGGGTCAGGAAGGGCAGGGCGGCCAGCAGGCCGATGACGGCGTTGGAGGCGCCCAGGTGCAGGGCGAAGGCGGCCAGGACGATGCCGGAGGTCACCGCCGTCACGGCGGTGGCGGCGGCGGAGTCCACCATCATCAAGGCGGTCGCCCGGTCGAGGTCGCGCTCGTCCTGAGGGTCCGTCTCAAGGCTCATGGGGACCTGTCCTAGCCGGTTTGGGGCCGGGCCGAAACCTGCGGCGGACCAAACTCGGCGTCCGGACGCGCCTGCGACCTTTACGGAATGGCCCCAGGCCTCCTACATACCGCGCCATGGCCGCCAAGACGCTCTACGACAAAATCTGGGATGCTCACCTCGTCGCCGAACAGGATGGCGAGACGATCATCTATATCGACCTGCACCTCATCCACGAGGTGACGACGCCCCAGGCCTTCGCCGGGCTCCGGGCCAATGGCCGCCCTGTGCGCCGGCCCGACCGCACGCTCGCGGTGGCCGACCACAATGTGCCCACCGAGGGCCAGGCCCTGGGGGCCGGCGCGGTGGCCGATGAGGAGGCGCGCCTGCAGCTCCTGACCCTGGAGCGCAACGTCGCCGACAACGGCATCGAATACTTCCCCATGGGCGACCTGCGGAACGGCATCGTCCATGTGGTGGGACCCGAGCAGGGGCGCACCCAGCCGGGCATGACCATCGTCTGCGGCGACAGCCACACCTCGACCCACGGCGCCTTCGGGGCGCTGGCCCAGGGCATCGGCACCTCCGAGGTTGAGCATGTGCTGGCCACCCAGACCCTGCGCCAGGCCAAGTCGAAGAACATGCGCGTCACCATCGACGGGACGCCGGCGCCCGGCGTCGGCGCCAAGGACTTCGCGCTCGCCGTCATCGGCGCCATCGGCACGGCCGGCGGCACCGGCCATGTGATCGAATATGCCGGCGAGGCCATTCGCGCCCTGTCGATGGAAGGGCGGATGACGCTCTGCAACCTGACCATCGAGGCCGGCGCCCGGGCCGGCCTGGTGGCGCCCGACGAGACCACCTTCGACTATATGCGCGGGCGGCCGGCCGCGCCCAAGGGCGCGGCCTGGGACATGGCCGTGGCCCACTGGAAGAGCTTCTTCACCGACGAGGGCGCGGTCTTCGACCGCGAGGTCGTGCTGGATGCGGCGGCCATCGCGCCGCTGGTCACCTGGGGGACCTCGCCGGAAGACGTGGTCCCGATCACCGGCCTGGTGCCCGATCCGGCCAGCTTTGCGACGCCGGACAAGCGCGCCTCGGTCGCCCGGGCCCTGGACTATATGGGCCTGGTCGCCGGCCAGCCGATCAGCGAGGCCAAGGTGGACCGGGTGTTCATCGGCTCGTGCACCAACAGCCGGATCGAGGACCTGCGCGCCGCCGCCGCCGTGGTCCAGAA
>CAZERE010000182.1:0-4762 GCA_964515365.1 uncultured Phenylobacterium sp.
CCTGGGCGTCGAAGGTGTAGATCAGCTCGTGGCCGTCGGCCGCCAGTTCCAGGGGCTCTGCGGCCAGCTCCGGCGGGATGGCGGCCAGCGGGCTCTGCAGCTGCAGGGTCAG
Organism: uncultured Phenylobacterium sp.; assembly: GCA_964515365.1. Taxonomy (GTDB): domain Bacteria; phylum Pseudomonadota; class Alphaproteobacteria; order Caulobacterales; family Caulobacteraceae; genus Phenylobacterium. Next base: position 113 of record CAZERE010000182.1, read on the forward strand.
GCGCCGCTCGCCCAGCTGGCGCATCAGCACGTCCTTTTCCTCGACCAGGATGATCTCGCCCTTGCGGATCACCCCGATCCGGTCGGCCATCTCCTCGGCCTCCTCGATATAGTGGGTGGTCAGGATGATGGTCACGCCGCTCTCGCGCAGGGCGCGGACCATCTCCCACATGTCCCGGCGCAGCTCGACATCGACACCGGCGGTGGGCTCGTCGAGGAAGAGGATCTTGGGCTCGTGGGACAGGGCCTTGGCGATCATCACGCGGCGCTTCATGCCGCCCGACAGCGCCATGATCTTGGTGTCCTTCTTGTCCCAGAGGGACAGGTCCTTGAGCACCTTTTCCAGATGGGCCGGATTGGGCGGCTTGCCGAACAGGCCGCGGCTGAACTTCACCGTCGCCCAGACGGTCTCGAAGGCGTCGGTGGACAGCTCCTGCGGCACCAGGCCGATCTTGGTCCGGGCGGCGCGGAATTCGCGGACGATGTCGTGGCCGTCGGCCTGCACCTCGCCGGAGCTGGCGTTGACGATGCCGCAGATGATCGAGATCAGGGTGGTCTTCCCCGCCCCATTGGGGCCGAGCAGGGCGAAGATCTCCCCTTGGCGGATCTCCAGGTCGACGCCTTTCAGCGCCTGGAATCCCCCGGCATAGGTCTTGGTCAGACCTTTAACGGACACGATGGACGACAACCGCAGCACTCCCCCTCGGCGTCACAGCCAGATAGGCGCCCCGACCGGGCGAAGCTAGACCCAAGGACGTCGCTGGGGGCGTTCAATCCGACATGCGCCGGAAAAAGGGGCTCAGGCGGTGACGGTCGCGCCCGTCCCCATGGGGCGAAGGCCAAGCTCAGCCATCAGGGCCGCATCGGTGTCCTTGTCCGGATTGCTGGTGGTCAAAAGCTTGCCGCCGACGAACATCGAATTGGCCCCGGCCAGGAAGCAGAGCGCCTGCAACTCGCGCGACATGTGTTCGCGCCCCGCCGAGAGGCGGACCACGGCCTTGGGGCAGACGATGCGGGCCACCGCGATCATCCGCACGAATTCCAGCCCGTCCACCGCCTCGCTGTCGCCCAGCGGCGTGCCGGGGATGGGCATCAGGTCGTTGATCGGCAGGCTGTCGGGATGGGCAGGCAGGGTGGCGAGCGCATGCAGCAGGCCGGCGCGGTCGCGGCGGGTCTCGCCCATGCCGACAATGCCGCCGCAGCAGGTGGAGAGGCCCGCGTCCCGCACCGCCGCCAGGGTGTCCAGCCGGTCCTGATAGGTCCGCGTGGTGACCACCTGGTCGTAATAGTCCGGACCGGTGTCGAGGTTGTGATTGTAATAGTCGAGGCCGGCGTCCTTGAGCGCCTGGGCCTGGTCAGGCTTGAGCATGCCAAGCGTGGCGCAGGTCTCCAGGCCGAGCGCCTTCACGCCGGAGATCATGGCGGCCACCTTGGGCAGGTCGCGGTCCTTCAGGTCGCGCCAGGCCGCCCCCATGCAGAAGCGCTGGGCGCCGCCGGCCTTGGCCTCGGCGGCGGCGGCGATCACGGTCTGCGCCTCCATCAGCTTGCTGGCGGCCACGCCGGTGTTGAAGTGCTGGGACTGGCTGCAATAGCCGCAGTTTTCCGCGCAGCCTCCGGTCTTGACCGACAGGAGCTGGGAGAGCTGGACTTCGGACGGATCAAACCACCGGCGATGAATGGCGGCGGCGTCGAACACCAGCTCCATGAATGGGCGCTCGAAAAGCGCCTCGATCTCGGCCAGCGTCCAGTCGTGGCGCGGCTGGGCGGGGTCGACATGGCGGATTGGCGCGTTCATGGAGCACTCCTGGTCGGCGGCGCGGCCGGGTCATCGCATTTTCCCTCCCTATAGGCCGCCCGGCCCGGGAGGAAAACTCTTCGAGAGGACGGATCATGGGCACGGCGAACGAAGAGATCGAGCTGAAATTTCTCTGCGAGCCCGCCGATCTCGAGGCCCTGCTGGCCGCCGCAGAGGGCGTCGATGACAGCGCGGCCGATCTCAGCGCCACCTATTTCGACACCCCTGAGCGCCGCCTGCGCGAGCTGGGCGCCGGTCTGCGCATCCGCCAGGAGCCGAAGGGCCGGCTCCAGACCCTCAAGGCCGGTTCGGGCCTGCGCCGCCAGGAGGACGAAACCCCGGTGGAGACTGACCAGCTCGATCCCGAGCACGCCGCCCTGCGCGAGCTGATTGGGGCCGCGGAGATCGCCCGTCTGGAGCCCCTGTTCACCGTCAAGGTCCACCGCCGCAAGCGCAACCTGAACAGGGACGGCGCCCAGGTGGAGCTGGCCGTGGACCAGGGCGAGGTCAGGGCCGGGCGGCGGAAGTCCACGATCTGCGAGGTGGAGCTGGAGCTCAAGACCGGCGCCCCCGCCGCCCTCTTCGCCCTGGCCCGGGAGCTCTTTGAGGTCGCGCCCCTCTATCTCAGCTTCGAGACCAAGGCCGACCAGGGGTTCGCCCTTGCCGATGGCGGCCCTTTGGCCAAGCGCCATGACCAGCCCGATCTGAAGCGGGGGATGAGCGCCGCGGCCGCCTTCCAGGCCATAGCTCGGTCGGCCCTGGCGCAGATCGCCGCCAACGGGCTGATCCTGCGCGGCTCAGAATCCCCCGAAGCCCTGCACCAGCTGCGGGTCGCCGCCCGGCGCCTGCGCAGCGCCATGACCACCTTCAAGCCGCTGATCTCGGACGCCCAGCTCGAACCCCTGAAGGCCGAGGTGAAATGGCTGGCCGGCGCCTGCGACGAGGCCCGCAGCCTCGACGTCTTCATCGACGAGACCTATCGGCCGGCCGCCCAGGGCGCCGCCGCCATCCACGGTCTGGCCGATCTGGGCCAGGCGCTGGAAACCGCCCGGGGCAGCGCTCACGCCCACGCCCGGGCGGCGGTGGCCTCGACCCGTTTCCGCGCCCTGCTGCTGGAGCTCTACGCCTGGATCGAGACCGGCGCCTGGCTGGACGCCCTGGAGGATGGCGGCGGCACGGCCGAAGACTTCGCCGCCAAGGCCCTGTCGCGGCGGCGGCGCAAGCTGGAAAAGAAGGGCGCGGACCTGATGAACCTCAGCGACGAGGCCCGCCACCAGGCTCGCATCCAGGCCAAGAAGCTGCGCTACGGCGCCGAGGCCTTCCGGCCGCTGCTCAAGGACAAGACCGCCCGGCGGCTGATCAAGAAGACCAAGAAGCTGCAGGAAGCCCTGGGCGCCCTGAACGACGCGGTCTCGGCCGAAGCGCTGCTCACGGGCCTCTCCCTGGAGGGGGCGGCCCTCTACGCCGCCGGCCACCTAGCCGGCGAGCTTCAGGCCAGGCGCGCCGATCACCTCAAGGCCGCCGAGCGGGCCTGGGCCGCGCTTAGCAAAACCGACGACGCTTGGTAAGGAAGACATAAGGATATCCTTATACGATCCTTGCTCCGGGCCGGCGTCCCGGCTATAGAGCCCCAAAACCGCATGTGCAGGCTTCTCTGGCCCGCCCCCGCGACAGGACCGCAGGACCCCACGACATGACCGACTACATCGTCAAGGACATCAGCCTGGCCGACTTCGGCCGCAAGGAAATCGAGATCGCCGAGACCGAAATGCCCGGTCTGATGGCGACCCGCGAGGAATATGGCGCCAGCCAGCCCCTGAAGGGCGCGCGCATCGCCGGCTCCCTGCACATGACGATCCAGACCGCGGTCCTGATCCAGACCCTGGAAGCGCTCGGCGCCGAGGTCCGCTGGGCCTCGTGCAACATCTTCTCCACCCAGGACCACGCGGCGGCGGCCATCGCGGCGGCCGGCACCCCGGTCTTTGCGATCAAGGGCGAGACCCTGATCGAGTACTGGGAATACGCCCACAAGATCTTCGAATGGGCCGACGGCGGCTATCCGAACCTGATCCTCGACGATGGCGGCGACGCCACCCTGCTGACCGTGCTCGGCCCCAAGGCCGAGAAGGACCCCACGGTCCTGAACAATCCGCAGAACGAGGAAGAAGAAGCCCTCTACACCGTCATGAAGCGCTATCTGGCCGAGAAGCCGGGCTTCTATTCGGCCATTCGCGAATCCATCAAGGGCGTGTCCGAAGAGACCACCACGGGCGTGCACCGCCTCTACCAGATGGCCGAGCGGGGCGAGCTGCCCTATCCGGCCATCAATGTGAACGACAGCGTCACCAAGTCGAAGTTCGACAACCTCTATGGCTGCCGCGAGAGCCTGGTGGACGCCATCCGCCGGGGCACCGACGTGATGCTGGCCGGCAAGACCGCCGTGGTCATGGGCTATGGCGATGTGGGCAAGGGCTCGGCCGCGTCCCTGCGCAACGGCGGCGCCCGGGTCATGGTCACCGAGGTCGACCCGATCTGCGCCCTGCAGGCCGCGATGGAAGGCTATGAGGTCGTCACCGTCGATGACGTGGCCGACAAGGCCGACATCTTCGTCACCGCGACGGGCAACAAGGACGTGCTGACCGTCGACCACATGCGGCAGATGAAGAACAACGCCATCGTCTGCAACATCGGCCACTTCGATTCCGAGATCCAGATCGCCGGCCTGCGCAACTTCAAGTGGGACAAGATCAAGGATCAGGTCCACCACGTGGAGTTCCCGGATGGCAAGAAGATCATCGTCCTGTCCGAAGGCCGGCTGGTGAACCTGGGCAACGCCACGGGCCACCCCAGCTTCGT
>CAZERE010000183.1:0-4746 GCA_964515365.1 uncultured Phenylobacterium sp.
CATGGCCGAACAGCTCGCTCTCGATCAGCCCGTCGGGCAGGGCGCCGCAGTTGACGGCGACGAAGGGGCCGACGCGGCGGCGTCCGCCGTTGTGCAGGGCCCGCGCCACCGCCTCCTTGCCGACGCCGGCCTCGCCCTCGATCAGCACGTCCATCTTCGCACCGGCGCTCGGGGCGATGGTGGCGCGCAGCGCCGTGATGGCGGGAGAGGCGCCGGCGAGGGGCAGCTCATGGCCCCCGTCGGCGGCGGCCAGGGCGGTCAGCCGCCGATTGTCCAGCACCAGGCTTCGCTTCTCCAGCGCCCGGTTCAGGCTGTCGCGCAGGCGTTCGAACGGAAAGGGTTTGGCGACGAAATCATAGGCCCCGCTCTGCATGGCGGCGACCGCATCGGCGATGTCGCCGTGGCCGGTGATCATGATCACCGGAAGCGCGGGGTCCAGGGCCTGAACCCGCGCCAGCAACTGGCGGCCGTCCAGGCCCGGCATGCGCAGATCGGTCACCACCGCGCCGTCGAAATCGACGGTGAGGGCCTTCAGGGCCGGTTCGGCGGCGGCGAAGGCGCGCACCTCATATCCCTCCAGCGTCATGCGCTCGACCAGGGCCTGGCGGAAATCGCCGTCGTCTTCGATCAGCATGACGGCGCGGGAGGCGGCGGTCTGCATCAGGCGGCCCTCAGGGCGGCGACGAAGGTCGCGCCCCTGTCGCTGGGCGCCAGGTCCAGCTCGCCGCCGAAGCTGGCGATGATGTCACGGCAGATGACCAGGCCCAGCCCCAGTCCGTTGGAGCGGGTGGTGACAAAGGGGGTGAACAGCTGTCGGGCCACTTCGGGCGCCAGCCCGGGGCCGTTGTCGGCGATGATCAGGCGCACCCGTTCGCCCCGGCGCTCGACCGTCAGGACCAACTGGGGGTCCGCCTGCCCTTCCATGGCCTCGGCGGCGTTCTTGATCAGATTGACGATCACCTGTTCCAGCCGGAACTGGTCGGCGTGGACCTTGATCTCGCCCGATCCGATCCGCTCCAGCCGAATCCCGCCTTCCTCCAATCGGCCGCGGGTCAGCTGCAGTCCGCCCTGGATGGCGTCTTCAAGCCGGATCTCATCGATGGTCGGGGCGGCCTTGCGCGAGAACAGGCGCAGGTCCTGAGTGATGGCGCCGATCCGGCGGGTCAGGTCGCCGATCCGCCGCAGGGCGTCCAGAGCCTTGTCGGTCTCGCGACGCTCCACCAGGGTCACGGCCGTGTCGGCATAGGTCCAGATGGCGGCTACGGGCTGGTTGATCTCGTGGGCCACCCCGGCCACGATCTGGCCCAGGGCCGCCAGCTTGCTGGCCTGCACCAGTTCATCCCGCAACAGCTCCCGTGCGGCCTCGGCCCGGCGACGCTCTTCGATCTGGCGGTTGAGCGCCTGATTGGCTTCGTGCAGTTCGTGGGTCCGTTCGCGGATGCGACGTTCCAGCTCCAGCCGGCCCTCCTCTTCGGCCCGGGCGCGAAGGACGGCCAGCCGGCGACGGCGCAGCAGCACCCCCACGACCAGGGCCAAAAGGCTGACCGACAGAAGAGCCAGGCCCCGGGCGGTCGCCACGGCGGTTCCGACGGCGCCGCGCTCGGGCGTCAGAAGATGCAGGGTCCACCCCGGCGTGGCCGTGCCCGTCTGGGCATGCATCCAGGTCTGGGGCCGCTCTTCGCCGACGGCGGCGCGCACCAGACGGGGCCGATCGCCGGGGGGCGTCTGGAAGGGCAGGGGGGCCAGGGCGCCGGGACGCAGGGTCAGATCGGTCAGGCTGAGCCTTCGCCGTGCTTCGTCCATCGGACCGGTGGCGCGAAAGCGCCATTCCGGCACGCTGGCGACCAGGACCACGCCGCCAGGGTCGGCGACCCAGGCCGGCTCGCCCGAGCTCCGCCATTGCGCCTCCAGGGCGTCGAACTCCACCTTCAGCACCACCACGCCCAGGGGGCGGCCGTCGGCGGCGTCCAGCCGGCGCGACAGATAGAGGCCGGGGCGGCCGCTGCGCGTGCCCAGGGCGTAGAATTCGCCCTGGCCGTCGCGCATGGCGTTGATGAAATAGGGCCGAAAATCATAACGGACGCCGACGAAACTCGTGGGGGCGCGCCAGTTGCTGGACGCCAGCGTCAGCCCCTGCGCGTCCAAAACATAGATGACGGCGGCGCGGGTCTGACCCGCCAGTCGCTCCAGCTTGCGATCGACCGCCTTGGCCGCCTGGTCGGCGGGCCGCGCGAGCAAGGCCGCCACATCCGGGTCTTCGGCCAGGACGACGGGGATGGCGCGCTGTTTCTCCAGCTCGCTGCGCAGGACGGCCGCATGGAGGGCGGCGCCTGTCGTCGCCTGGCGCGCCAACTCCTGGGTCGCGTCGCGCCGCGCCGCCTCCCCCGCCAGGCCGGCGAGGACCAGGCCCGCCGTCAGCCAGCCCAGGCTGAGCAGGGCCCAGGGGCGCCAAATGAAACTCGACGATCTTTCGATAAATTCTCGGACCGCAGAGAGGCTCATTCGCTATTGTGCGATATTTCGCACAATAGCGCGAGTCCGGCGTGCGATACGTCGCACGGCAAATGGCCCTGCGAGAGGCGCTTTCCGAAAATAACCTGTTTTTACAGATCTCTATATCAAACGTCGATCACGTTTGGACCTGGTTCCGGCGTGCGGGACAGTCGTCTCGGCGCCTCGACGACAGCAGCGAGGGCCGTCGAGGAAACCGCGGGCCCGTCCCGCCACCACAGGAGACATCCGTGATCGCGCTCCCTTCCGCCGCCCAGCCGACCGCGCCTCGGCCCTTCTATCGGCATCTCTATTTTCAGGTTCTGACCGCCATCGTCGCGGGGGCCCTTATCGGCCATTTCTGGCCCAGCTTCGGGGAGAGCCTCAAGCCGCTGGGCGACGCCTTCATCAAACTGGTGAAGATGATCATCGCCCCGGTCATCTTCCTGACGATCGTCACCGGCATTGCGGGCATGAGCGACATCGGCCGGGTGGGGCGCGTGGCGGCCAAGGCCTTCGCCTACTTCCTGACCTTCTCGACCCTGGCCCTGATCGTCGGCCTGATCATCGCCAACGTCGTCCAGCCGGGCCACGGCCTGAACATCGATCCCGCCAGCTTGGACGCCGGGGCGGTCGCCAAATATTCGGAACAGGCGCATGAGACGACCGTCACCGGCTTCCTGATGGGGATCATCCCCGACACCTTCGCCAGCGCCTTTTCCGAGGGCAACATCCTGCAGGTCCTGTTCGTCTCGGTCCTGTTCGGCCTGGCCCTGGCCATGGTGGGCGATGTCGGCAAGCCGGTTCTGAACTTCCTGGAATCGGTCAGCCACGCCTTCTTCAAACTGGTGGCCATCCTGATGAAGGCCGCGCCGATCGGCGCCTTCGGGGCCTTCGCCTTCACCATCGGCAAGTACGGCATCGGTTCGATCGCCAATCTGGCCGCGCTGGTCGCCACCTTCTACATCACCGCCGTCATCTTCGTGGTCGGCGTCCTGGGCCTGGTCGCCTGGGCGAACGGTTTCAACATTCTGAAGCTGATCCGCTATCTGAAGGAAGAACTGCTGCTGGTCCTGGGCACCTCCTCGTCGGAAGCCGCCCTGCCGTCGCTGCTGAACAAGATGGAGCGGGCTGGCGCCTCCAAGTCGGTGGTCGGACTGGTCGTGCCGACCGGCTATTCGTTCAATCTGGACGGCACCAACATCTATATGACGATGGCGGCCCTGTTCATCGCCCAAGCCCTAAACATCCAACTGTCGCTGGAACAGCAGATCCTGCTGCTGGCGGTGGCCATGCTGTCGTCCAAGGGCGCAGCCGGCATCACCGGCGCCGGCTTCATCACCCTGGCGGCGACCCTGTCGGTCGTGCCGACCGTCCCGGTGGCGGGCATGGCCCTGATCCTGGGCATCGACCGCTTCATGAGCGAATGCCGCGCCCTGACCAACTTCATCGGCAATGCGGTGGCCACCATCGTCGTCGCTCGGTGGGAGGGCGAACTGGACCGGAATGCGCTGGCGGCGGCCTTGAACGGCCCGGCCCAGCCGATCGCCGCCCAACCCGATCCCGCCGCAGGCCCCGGCGACAAGGATCTGGTCACCGCCGACTGACGGCCTTGGGCGCCGTCGCTGCCGGCTTTTCCGCCCCCGCAACGACGGCGCCCAGCACCCGCTGAAAAAACCGCCACGGTTTACGCAGTTCTGCGTATCGCGGTTCAGCCGTTCCTTAACACACTAAGTTTACAGGGGTTCTCATGAAACGCCTCCGCACCCTCGCGGCGGGCGTCGGCCTCGCCGCGCTCGCCACCTCCGCCTTCGCCCAGTCGCCTTCGACGGACGAAATCTCCGCCCTGCGCGCCCAGGTCCAGGCGCTCTCGGCCCGTCTCGAACAGTTGGAAGCTCAGGCCGCCGCCCAGCAGGCTCCTGCGGCTCCTGCGGCCGTCGGCGCCCCCGCCCCGGCCGCCGCACGTCCTGTGATCCAGACCGCCGCCGCCCCGGCGCCGGTCTCCACCACCGACTGGTCCAGCGGCCTGCCCGAGATGCGCAGCCCCGACGGCGCCTTCACCTTCAAGCCGCGCATCCGCGTCACCGCCGACCTGTCCAACACCTTCGGCTCGGACTACGACAGCCGCAACCTGACCACCACCGAACTGCGCGGGCTGCGTCTGGGCGCCCAGGGCAAGATCGCCGGCGGCTTCAGCTACTGGATCGAAGGCGACATCGCCGACAACGCCGTCAGCGTCGCCAACGCCTTCATGGC
>CAZERE010000184.1:0-1036 GCA_964515365.1 uncultured Phenylobacterium sp.
AAGGCCATCGCCGAGGTCAAGAAGATGCTGGTCGACCGGGTCGTCTAAAGCTGACGTCTATGCGTTTCCCAAGTTGACGCAGGCGTCATTTTTCTGCATCGGGGAGCGGCATGAGTGATTTAGGCGCACACGTGGTGATCCTGGGGGCGGGGCACGCCGGCGGCACGGCCGCGGCCCTGTTGCGCCAGTATGGGCATTCAGGACCGATCACCCTGATCGGCGACGAGCCCCTGGCCCCCTATCAGCGCCCGCCGCTCTCCAAGGCCTGGCTGAAGGGCGAGGCCGACGCCGACTCCCTGGCGCTGAAGCCCCTGGAGTTCTACGCCGAGCACCAGATCGACTTCCGGCCCAACACCCGGGCCGTGAAGCTCGCCCGGGCCGACAAGGTCGTGACCCTGGCCGACGGCCAGACCCTGACCTACGACATCCTGATCCTGGCCACCGGCGCCCGGGCCATCAAGCTGCCGGTGCCAGGCGCTGACCTCAAGGGCCTGCTGGAGCTGCGCACCGCCGCTGACGCCGAGGCCCTGAAGGCCGCCGTGGGGCCGGGCAAGCGCCTGGCCGTGGTGGGCGGCGGCTATATCGGGCTGGAGGTCGCCGCCTCTGGCCGCGCCCTGGGCGCCGAGGTGGTGGTGATCGAGCGCGAACAGCGTCTGCTGGCGCGGGTCGCCTGCGAATCCCTGTCGGACTTCTTCCGGGGCGTCCATGAGACCCACGGGGTCACCTTCGAGATGGGCGCCAGCGTCACAGGCTTTGTGGGCGAGGACGGCCACGTGACCGGTGTCACCCTGGCCGACGGCCGGACCATCCCCTGCGACGCCGCCGTGATCGGCGTGGGCGCCACCCCCAATGACGAACTGGCCGCCGACTGTGGCCTGGAGACCGCCCGCGGCGTGGTGGTGGACCTGGAGGCCCGGACCTCAGACCCGTCCATCTTCGCCATCGGCGATGTGGCCCATCGGCCGATGCCGATCTATGACCGCCTGTTCCGGATGGAAAGCGTGCCCAACGCCCTGGAGCCGGCCAAGCAGGCCGC
>CAZERE010000184.1:1046-4617 GCA_964515365.1 uncultured Phenylobacterium sp.
ACCGGACGCCCGGCCCCGGCCGGCGAGGTGCCGTGGCAGTGGTCGGACCAGTACGACCTGAAGCTCCAGATCGCCGGCTACGCCTTCGACGCCGACGAGATCCTGCTGCGCGGCGATCCGGCCAGCGGCAAGTTCGCGGTCTTCCACCTCAAGGGAGACCAGATCCAATCCGTGGAGGCGATCAACTCGCCCCCGGAATTCATGATGGGCAAGCAGCTGATCGGAAACCGCAAGCCGGTGTCGAAGGCGAAGCTTGTCGATCTCACCGTTTCAATGAAAGAGGTCGTCGCCTGAAGGCGGCGCGAAAGGGAGCCATGGCCAAGATCACCTATATCGAGCACGACGGGACCGAGCACGTCGTGGACGTGAAGACCGGGCTCACGGTGATGGAAGGCGCGGTGAAGAACAACATCCCGGGCATCGACGCCGACTGCGGCGGCGCCTGCGCCTGCGCCACCTGCCACGTCTATGTGGACGAGGCCTGGAAGGACAAGACCGGCGAGTCCTCGGCCATGGAGGAGTCCATGCTCGACTTCGCCGAGAACGTCGAGCCCAACAGCCGCCTGTCCTGCCAGATCAAGGTCACCGACGAACTCGAAGGCCTGGTCGTGCGCATGCCCGAGAGCCAGCACTAAGTCGATACTGTGAGGGGCGGTCGCGTTTCGCGCCGCCCCTTCGTCCCAATTCCGAGGGACAAGGGGATCGGGCCATCGTCAGGGGCCAAGCGATCCCGCCGATCAACAAAATCCCCTTGAAGCGCCTCGTGTTCAGGCGATTTCCGGCGTCAACCGCGCCCGCAAGGCGGCGCCGTCTCGCCCAGGCGAGTCGCCGAACAGGCGGCGATAGTCGCGACTGAACTGTGAGGGACTTTCGTAACCTATGGCGTAGCCCACCGAGGCGACGGAGGCGGCCGCTCCCTCGGCCAGCAACAGCCGCCGCGCCGCCTGGAGGCGGACCTGCTTCTGGAACTGGACCGGGGTCTGCAGGGTCGCCGCCTTGATGTGGCGGTGAAAGCTCGGAATGCTCATATGGGCCAGGGCCGCGAGGTCGGCGACGCGGAAAGCCTCTGCATAGTGGTCACGGATCCAGGCCGTAGCACGGCCGATGCGGGAGCCGTGGCTGTCGGCCACGCCGGTCTGACGCAGGGCGGCGCCGAGCCGTCCAGCCAGGAGGCGCCAGACGATCTCGCGCCGGATCAGCGGGGCGAGGACCGGGAGGTCGGCCGGGCTGTCGAGCAGATCCAGCAGCCGGACAAAGGGATCGCACAGCGCCCCATCCAGGTCCGTGGTGGCCAGGGCTCTGGGCGGCGGCGGCGCCGCCAGCTGGCAGCCATGTTCCACCAGCAGATCAGCGACCATGGCCGGTTCGATCTCAAGGCTGAACGCCAGATAGGGCCGCGTGGGGGAAGCCTCGGTGATCTGGGCGGCGACGGGCACATCGATCGTGGCGAGCAGACCTTGCCCCGCGCGATAGAAGAAGGGCTGGTCGCCGAGCGTGCTGACCTTGGCCCCCTGCAGGACGGCGCAGAACGAGGGGCGATAGACCGAGCGAATGACGCTGCTCGGGGCTTCGGCGCGGCTGAGCAAAAGGCCGCTCAGGGGCGTCTCGCGTCCAAAGCGGCTGAACTGTCGCGATACCCGCGCCGTGAGGGCGTCGAAGGGCGTGTCCATGTCCGCCATACATTTCCCCGATAAGTGCGCCGCGGTTATCGGAGAACTCTAGGCCACCCACGCGGCCCATGCACCGGCGGCCGCGACGCCTTGATAGGATCAGGCAAGAGGCTGAGAGGATCGGCGTCGCCGACGGGCGGCGCAGGGCGCACCATGATCGCCCCGACCCCAGCCAAAGGAGCCTCCCGTGCGCACCCGTCAACTTGGCCATAGCGGCCTGTTTGTTTCTGAACTCTGCCTCGGGACGATGACCTTCGGCGGCGACGAGGGCATCTGGGGCCTGATCGGCCAACTCGACCAGGGCCAGGCCGACGCCCTGGTGAAGACGGCCCTGGATGCAGGCGTCAACTTTATCGACACGGCCAATGTCTATGCTGGCGGCGAGAGCGAGCGGATTCTCGGCCAGTCCCTGAAGAATCTGGGCGTACCCCGCGACCAGGTGGTGATCGCCACCAAGGTGATGGGTCCTATGGGCGAGGGGCCGAACGCCCGCGGCGCCTCGCGAGGTCATATCCTCAGCCAGTGCCAGGCGAGCCTGAAGCGGCTCGGTCTCGGTCATATCGACCTCTACCAGATCCATGGCTTCGACCCCGCCACCCCAATCACTGAGACCCTGGAAGCCCTCGACATTCTCGTGCGCCATGGGCACGTCCGCTACATTGGCCTGTCCAACTGGGCCGCGTGGCAGGTGGTCAAGGCGGTCGGTCTGAGCGAGGCGCGCCGGCTCGCGCCGATCCTGTCTCTGCAGGCCTATTACACCCTGGCGGCGCGGGACCTCGAACGGGAGATCGTGCCAATGCTCCTGTCCGAGAAGATCGGGCTGATGGTGTGGAGTCCCCTGGCTGGCGGCTATCTCTCGGGCAAGTACGATGAAGACGGCAAGGCCGCCGACGGCCGTCGCGCCGCCTTCGACTTCCCACCGGTGGATCGCGCGCGGGGAAACGCCGCTCTCGGTGAGATGCGCCGGATCGCCGAAGCCAGGGGGTGCACGGTTGCTCAGGTCGCCGTGGCCTGGCTGCTCCACCAGCCGGTGGTCACCAGCGTCATCGTCGGCGCCAAGCGGGTCGATCAGCTCGCCGAAAACCTCGCCTCCACGGAGGTCAAGCTGGAACCCGGCGACCTTGCCGCCCTGGACCTGGCGACCCGACCGGCCAGCGAATATCCCGGCTGGATGCTGGAACGACAGGCCGGTTACCGCTCCTGAGGCGGCGGACGGCGTTGGGGGCCGGCGTCACCGAGCCGCTAGAATTCCAGCTCGCGGTGCGAGGCTGACTCCGCCTGGGCCAGTTCGGGCAGGTGGCAGGTGAAGGTCGCGCCATTGCCCGGCTCGCTCTCCAGGGCCACCCAGCCCCCGTGCAGCTCGGTGAGCGCCTTGACCAGGGCCAGGCCCAGGCCCGGCCCGCCGCGCTCGCGGCCCACGAACCGGTCGAAGATGTGCGCCTGGACGTGGAAGGGAATGCCCCGCCCGGTGTCGCTGACCTGCAGCTTGACCTCGCCCAGGGCGCGGCGGGCCGAGATGGTGATCTTGCCCTCCGGCGGGGTCTGGCGGATGGCGTTCTCGATCAGGTGGTCGAGGATCTGGTCCAGCCGGTGGGAATCGGCCCGGATCACCCCGATCCCGTCGGCATGCTCCACCTGCAGGACGAGGCGGCCCTCCTCCAGGCTGCGGGACCAGCGGGCGGCGGCCTGGGCCAGCATCTCGTCCACATGGACGTCCTCCAGGTCCAGGGCCATTTCGTCGGCGTCGATCTGGGCCATGTCCAGCACGTCGTCGATGGAGCGGGCCAGCTGGGTGGCGGCCATGCGCACGGCTGCGGCGTGGCCGCGGCCCCGTTCCGACAGGTTCTCGCCTGAGCGTTCCAGCAGCTCCGAATAGCCGATGATGGTGGTGAGCGGGGGGC
>CAZERE010000185.1:0-4589 GCA_964515365.1 uncultured Phenylobacterium sp.
GCCATGTGCAGGCGGCTGACCCAGTGCAGGCCGCGGGCCGGCAGCACGGCGGAGAGCTGCAGATTGCCCTGGCACCAGCGTCGGTCACGCACGGCCATGTCCACCAGGGAGGGGGGCGTCTCGTCGTAGGAGCCGTCCAGATGGGCGGCCATCCGCACGGCCCAGCCGCCCCGGCGCAGCAGGGCGGCCTCGACGAAGTCGTGGCTCAATATGTGCCCGCCGAACGGCTTGCCGCCTTCGATATGGGGCAGGCCCGCACAGGCGGCGAAGGCCCGGGTGCGGATGATGGCGTTGTGGCCCCAGTAATTGCCTTCCGCCCCCGACCACCAGGCCTGGCCGCGCGCCACCGTGGGTCCGTAGAGGCGTCCGGCGAACTGCTGCATCCGCGCAAACAGGGTCGAGCCGTTGATGATGGTGGGCAGGGTCTGGATAAGGCCGGCCTTCGGGTCGCGCTCCAGCTCGGCGGTCAGGCGGACCAGGGTGTCGCCGCTCATCAGGCTGTCGGCGTCCAGGATGACCATGCCCTCATAGTCGGCCCCGCAGGCGGTCACCCATTCGGCGATGTTGCCGGCCTTGCGGTCGCGGTTCAGGGCGCGCCGGCGGTAGAAGAACCGGTCGGGCGCGCCGGTTCGGGCGCGCAGGCGCAGGACGCTGGTGGCCTCATCCCGGGCGATGTCGGGGTCACGGGTGTCGGACAGGACGAAGATGTCATAGAGCTCGGCCACCCCGCAGGCGACCAGGTCCTCATGGATCACCTCGAGCCCCGCCAGGACCCGGTGCGGGTCTTCGTTATAGACCGGCGCCAGCAGGGCCGTGCGGGTGAGGATCACGGGCCGCGGTCGCCAGCGGGCGCCTGCGGCGCGCCAGGTGAGGACGAGACCGGCCGCGCCGCTCAGGAAGGCGAAGGCGATCCAGGCGAACAGGATGCAGAACAGGGCGAGCATGCCGAGGTCGGCCAGGCCCAGGCCGCCCGGCGTCAGGATGTCGGCCATGCGCCAGCCCGCCGCCGCCGTCAGGGCCAGGGTCAATCCGATCAGCAGGACCCGGCGGAGGCCGACATCAAGGAGCGGGGGCAGCCGGCTGGGGCCCTGATCCAGTCTCTGCTCGGGCATGGCCAGGGGCGCGGGGTCGGGGAGCGACCGCAGGGCGGGATAGGGGACGACTCGTCGCTCAAGGCCCGCCCTGATCTGAGGCGGGGCCTTCAGGCGGGACGGCCGGACGCGTCGGTGACGCCGCCGGACCGCTGGCCCCATGGCGCGGCTCAGGCCAACCATCGGCGCACCCAGACTTCGCTGCAGGGACCGCGGGCGTTCACCAGCTGCGCCCGCTGTTCGATTTCGCGGGCCTGGCCTGGCTGGAATTCGAAGGCCAGGCGCCAGCCGCCCGCGGCGGTGTTGGGCGTGACCACCACATGACGCACAGGGGCGGCCCCAAGGTCGATCTTGGGTTGGGGCGCGAGGTCAGACCCCGTCTCGTCGAAATCGATCAGCACCCGGCGCCAGCCCGGCGCCTCGCCCGCGGCTTCACGCCAACGCCGGGCCCGCGCCAGCGGGGGCCGCAGGGCGGGTTCCGCCCCCCAGTGCAGGCGGTAGGCGAGCCGATGGGGGCGGCCCGGCGCCAGCGGCCCAGGGCTACGCCATTCGGCCAGGATATTGTCCTCGGTTTCATTGGGCGTCGGCAGCTCCACCAGCCGGACCTGGCCTTGCCCCCAGTCCTCCAGGGGCTCGACCCACATGCTGGGGCGCAGGTCATAGCGCGCCTCCAGGTCCTGATAGGCGGCGAAGCCCGCGGCCCGCTGGGCCAGTCCAAAGCCCCTGGGCGTCTCGTCGGCGAAGCCGCTGGCCTGCAGCGTCGTCGGATTGGACAGGGGCCGCCAGAGCCGCTCGCCCGCCCCGTTGGCCATGGCGAGGCCGTCGGAGTCGTGGACCCGCGGGCGATAGTCGTCGAAGCGCCGCGCCGTCTGCGGATCGAACAGGAACATGCTGGTCAGGGGCGCGAAGCCGGCCCGCCGCACCTCGGTGCGGGGGTGCAGTTCGGCCTGGACCTCGGTCAGGGTCGGCGCGCCGGGCTTAATCACGACCCTGTAGGCGCCCGCCAGGCTGGGCGTGTCCATCAGGGCGTAGAGGGTCAGGCTGCGGTCCCGCGGTCCCGGACGCACCAGCCAGAAGGCGCGGAAGCGGGGAAACTCTTCGGCCGGTTCGCCGGCCCCGATGGCCAGGCCGCGGGCCGACGCCCCATAGACCCCGCCCCGGGCCACGGCGCGGAAATAGCTCGCCCCCAGGAAGGCGGCCGTTTCGTCGAACTTGTCGGGGCGATTGAGGGGATGCAGCAGGCGCAGGCCGGCAAAGCCGAACCGGGGATCATCCAGGGTGACGAGATCGCTGAGCGGACCCGTCCCGTAGCGGAACATGGACGGGTCATAGGCCACCGGCCTTGCGGTTCCGTCCGCCACCTCGAAGACGTCGACCTTCTCGGGGAACAGGCCGCCGCGATGGAAGAACTGGACCTGGAAGGGGAGGCGCTGGTCGGCCCACAGTCCCCGGTGGTCGTGGAAACCCAGTTGCCGATAGGTGTCGTAGGTCAGGGCGCTCAGCCGGTCGGGCAGGGTCCTGTCGGGATGGGCATAGGGCCGGGCCGCCAGCTCGCGCGCCATATGGCCGACATCGTCGAAACCGAAGGCCTTCGGAGCTGCGGCCGTCAGCATGAGGCCAGCGCCTGCGACCATGAGTTCGCGGCGGCTCGGGCCGCCGAAGGGGGTGTAGGAGGTTCCGGAACGCACGCCGGCCGAGGCTCCCTTGCCGTTGTTGACCGCGCCTTACTCAAGCAGGGCTTTGGCCAAACAAAGGCGCGAGGCGGCGCGAGGCTCCCGAGGGGCGATCCTAGAATGGGCGGCCGGCGTCGAATTCGGTGCGGCGGCGCGGCGTGAGGCGCCGCCTGCGCGCGCCTTAGGCGTGACCCCCGAAGTCGAAGTCCCCCCCGAGCCGCGCCACCAGGCGTTCGCCGGTCCAGACCTCGACTGCGTGCTCCTGGGCCCGCAGGCGCGCCGCCTGAGCCAAGGCCTCGTGATCATTGGGGTAATCGCGCTCAAGCGTTTGGGAAATGTCTTCCCCCGCCGTCACGACATAGAGTCTGTAATGCTTCATATCACCCACTCACAAAGGGAAGGCGGGAGCACGTGAGGTCTCTCAGTCGCCGGCGCTTGGGTGGATACTTTCCGACGATGTCTACAACCTAGACCAGAACCGGAAGCTGCGCCAGTCAACTCTTGGGTGACACTTGTCGGATACCCGACAAGGTTACGCTTCGGTCTGCGCCTCGCAAATGGGTCCGGCAGTCGCTAAATAGGCGCCATGAGCGTGAACACCCTGTCCCCGCCGAACGCCTCCGCCGCCGACGCCGCGGTCGAGGCTGCGCGCGCCGCGGTCGGCCTGCCCCCGGGCGCGCGGGTGGTGGCGGCCATGTCCGGCGGCGTCGATTCCACGGTGACCGCGGCCCTGCTCGCCCGGGCCGGCTATGATGTCATCGGCGTCACCCTGCAGCTCTATGACCATGGGCAGGCCCTGGCCAAGAAGGGCGCCTGCTGCGCGGGTCAGGACATCCACGACGCGCGCACCGCCGCCGAGGCCATCGGCATCCCGCACTATGTGCTCGACTACGAAAGCCGCTTTCGCCAGGAGGTGATCGAGGACTTCGCCGACGCCTATCTGCGGGGCGAGACGCCGATCCCCTGTGTCCGCTGCAACCAGACGGTCAAGTTCCGCGACCTGCTGGACGTGGCCCGCGACCTGGGGGCCCAGGCCCTGGCCACCGGCCACTATGTGCGCCGCGCCTCGGACGGCAACCGGCCCCACCTGCAGCGCGCGGTCGATGCGACCCGCGACCAGAGCTATTTCCTGTTCGCCACCACGGCCGAGCAGCTGGACTTCCTGCGCTTCCCCCTGGGCGGCCTGCCCAAGAGCGAGGTGCGGCGGGTGGCGGCTGAGCTCGGCCTGGCCATCGCCGACAAGCCCGACAGCCAGGACATCTGCTTCGTGCCTGAGGGGCGCTACACCACCGTCATCGACCGCCTGCGCCCGCACGGCGCCGAGCCCGGCGACATCGTGCATATGGACGGCCGGGTGCTGGGCCGGCACGAGGGCGTCACCCGCTACACCATCGGCCAGCGCCGGGGTCTGAACGTGGCGGTGGGCGATCCCCTGTTCGTGGTGAAGATCGACGCCGCCGCGCGCCAGGTGATCGTTGGTCCCCGCGAGGCGCTGATGACCGCGGCCCTGCGGCTCAAGGAAACCAACTGGCTGGGGGAGTCCGCCAGCTTCGAGACCGCCTGCGACGAGGGCCGTCCGGTGCTGGCCCGCGTCCGGTCGACCCGCGAGCCGGTCCCCGGCCGCATGGCCTGGGTCGAGGGCGAGCCCGGGGTGGAGTTCGACGGCGCCGAAGAGGGCGTCGCGCCGGGCCAGGCCTGCGTGCTCTATGCGCCGGAAGATCCCGATCGGGTGCTGGGCGGCGGCTTCATCGCCGGCACGCGGGCGGTCGTCCCGGCCGAAACCTCGCCGGCTGGAGCCTGACGCCCGTCAGGCCTATATCTGGGT
>CAZERE010000186.1:0-4585 GCA_964515365.1 uncultured Phenylobacterium sp.
CAGTTGACCAGACTGCCGACGTACGGGATCTCATACTGGCGCAGCAGCTCCAGCGACTCGATCGCCACCTCCGGCTGCATGTCGCGCCGGATCTTGCGCCGGATGTCCGGGTCGAGGCTGTTCACCGAGAAGTCGGCGAAGGATGGCGCTGAGGGCTCTGAGACCAGGACCGCCGATACGTCTGCGCAAGGCGCCGCGCCCACCCTGCCGCCGCAGGGGCGGATGGCGGCCAATTGCTGCGCCTGTCCCCCGACCCAGACCCCGGCCTGCCCCGAGGCCAAGCCTGTGCGCACCGCCAAGGCGCCGGCCAGGCCCGCGGCCCGTTCGCGCCCGGCGCCGACCCGCCAGGCGCGGGCCACGCCGGCGCCGCGCACGCCTGCGCCGCCGCCGCGGGAATATGCTCATCGCGGCCCTGCGCCGTCGCACGGCGAGGACTATCGCCGCTACCAGGGTCCCGACATCGCCACCCGCGGGGGCTATGAGCGCCGCCAGGAGCAGTATGCCGGCGGCTATCAGGACCAGTATCGGGGCCATCACCAGGGCCAGTATCAAGAGCAGTATCGCGAGCAGCGTCAGGAGCAGTATCAGGCGCGCCGCCACGAAGAGCAGCGCTACGCCTATGCGCCGCCTCCGCCCCCGCCCTATGTGCACGGCCGGGTGGAGCAGTACGACGCCTATAGCGAGCACCGCAGCTATTCCCAGCAGTCCAGCGGCTACGTCCAGGGCGTGGCGGCCGGCCCCTGCTGTGGCGGGCCGCCCGTCCAGGCCGCCGGCCGCGACGCCGGCGGCTATCTCACCTGGCCCGGCAAGCGCCCGCCAGCGCCCTATTACTGAGCCGCCGGGCTCTTCCATCCATCTCATCGCCCGGGGGGGAGATTATGAGTATGCGTTCGCCGAGCGGACCGCGCTTCAAGTGGTACGACGTGGCCGCCGCCGTGGTCTTTGCGAGTCTGGCCCTGGTGATGGCCAGGCTCGGCATCGTCTACTGAGCCGAAACGGCGCGACCGGTCAGTTCCAGATCGGCGGGCGGCGGTCCTTCCAGGGCTGTTCCTTCTCCAGCTGGCCGGCCAGGCGATAGAGGGTGGCCTCGTCGGCGAAGCGGCCGGTGAACATCATCCCCACCGGCAGGCCGTCCTCCGACTGCCACAGCGGCAGGGACAGGGACGGCTGGCCGGTGAAGTTCGCCGGCGGCGTCGTGCCGTAGGTGGCGGCCTGGCGTTTGTCGAACTCGCGGGTGTCGTCCATGTTCGGGTTTAGCCAGTCGATCCGGGGCGCCGGCGTGCTCATCACCGGGGTCAGATAGACGTCGAAATTCTCGAAGGCCGACAGGATCTGGCGGTTCATCACCCGCAGCTGCTGGAAGCCCCAGAAGGCCTGCTGGCCGTTCAGCCGCGTCCCGGCCTCATAGCCGCGCCGGGCCAGGGGGCCGAGCTCGTCAGGACCCGGCTCACGGCCCAGCTTCTCCACCCAGCGGGCCACATTGGCCGAGAAGTTCGAGGCGCTGGCCAGGCCCTGGGCGCGATAGAGCAGGCGGTAGTCGATCCCTAAGCCCTGCTCGAACACCTCGTGGCCGAGGCCCTTCAGCAGCTCGACGGTGCGCAGCAGGTGGCCCAGCATCGCCTCGGGGATCGGCCGGCCGCTGGGGGTCTCGGCCGACCAGGCGATGCGCAGGCGGCCCGGGCTCTTCTCCACCTCGGCCAGATAGGGACCGTCCTTGGCCGGCGCCTGGAAGGGATCGCCGACCTGGGCGTAGCCGGTGGCGTCCAGCATGGCGGCGGAGTCCCGCACGGTGCGGCTGACCACATGGTGGACCGAGAAGCCCAGCGCCCCATCGACGACCTCGCAGATCGGGGTGCGGTCGCGGGTGATCTTCATCCCCACCAGGCCACAGCAGGCGGCGGGAATGCGGATCGAGCCCAGGCCGTCGCTGGCGTGCGCCAGGGGGACCATGCCCGCCGCCGTCGCCGAGGCCGCCCCGCCGGACGAGCCGCCGGAGATGTGGTCAGGGTTCCAGGGATTGCGGCAGGCGCCCAGCTGATCGGAATTGGTGACGCCGGGAATGCCGAACTCCGGGGTGTTGGATTTGCCCAGCAGGACGACGCCTGCGGCGCGGTAGCGGGCCACCAGTTCGCTGTCGGCGTCATCGGCGGCCACCTGGGCGAACCGGCTGCCGGAGGTCCGGGGCCAGCCCTTCACCTGGGCGCCCAGGTCCTTGATCAGAAAGGGCACGCCCTTGAACGGCCCATCGGGCAGGTCGCCGGCGGCGGTGGCCCGGGCCTCGTCATAGGCCTTGTGGACGACGGCGTTCAGCACGCCATTGTGGCGCTCGACCCGCTCGATGGCGGCTTCGACCAGTTCGACGGGGCTGACATCGCCCTTGGCGACCAGGGCGGCGAGCCCCAGGCCGTCGTGCTCGGCATATTCGGTGAAGGCCATCGCCCAACTCCCTGCCGGTTTCCGGCTCTTGTTTCCTCAAGGGCCGAAGAGTTCAGGAGTTGGCGCGGCCTGTCCAGGCCTGGGAAGGCCTAGACGTCCACCTCGGCGTCCAGGGCGTTTTCCTGGATGAACTCCCGGCGGGGCTCCACCAGATCGCCCATCAGGCGGGTGAACATGCCGTCGGCGTCGTCGGCATGGGAGACCTTGACCTGCAGCAGGGTGCGGGCCTCGGCGTCCAGGGTGGTCTCCCACAGCTGGTCGGGATTCATCTCGCCCAGGCCCTTGTAGCGCTGGATGGCCAGGCCGCGGCGGCCGGCTTCCATGACGGCATTGAACAGGTCCAGCGGGCCGCGGACCGTCGTCACCTTGTCCCGGCGGGCGAAGCTGGCGGGGGTGGCGAAGGTCTCGGCCATGGCCGCGGCCCGCTCGGCCAGGCGCAGGGCGTCGGCGGCGTGCAGCAGCAGGTCGTCCAGCACCACCCGCTCGGATACGCCGCGGCGGACGCGGCTGAACACATAGCCGCCGGTGGCCGCCACCTCGCCGCTCCAGGGACCATCGCCCTCTTCGGCGTAGAGGTTCAGGCGCCGGGCGGCCAGTTCAAGGTCGCCGTTCTCGCCCAGCAGGCCGGCCAGGGCCGCCTGTTCGATGGCGAAGGCCGGCGCCCGGGAGGACAGGCGATCAACGTTGGCCTTGGCGCCACGGGCGGTCTGGATCAGGGCGTGCAGGTCGCCGCCCGCCAGCTGTTCGCCGGAGCCCAGGGTCAGGGTGGCGCCGTCGACGCCCTCATTGACCAGGAAGGCCTCGAGCTCGGGGTCGTCCTGGAGGTAGCGGATCGACTTGCCCTTGGTCGCCTTATAGAGCGGCGGCCGGGCGATATAGAGATAGCCCCGCTCGATCACCTGCGGCATCTGCCGGTAGAAGAAGGTCAGCAGCAGGGTGCGGATATGGGCGCCGTCCACGTCGGCGTCGGTCATGATGACGATCTTGTGGTAGCGGATCTTGTCGATGTTGAAGTCGTCGCGACCGATGCCGGCGCCGAGCGCCGTGATCAGGGTGCCGATCTGGTCTGAGGACAGCATCTTGTCGAAGCGGGCGCGCTCGACGTTCAGGATCTTGCCGCGCAGGGGCAGGACGGCCTGATTGTCCCGGTTGCGGGCCTGCTTGGCCGAGCCGCCGGCGGAGTCGCCCTCGACCAGGAAGATTTCGGACTTGGCCGGGTCCTTTTCCGAGCAGTCGGCGAGCTTGCCGGGCAGGGAGGTGATGTCGAGCGCCGACTTGCGCCGCGTCAGGTCGCGGGCCTTGCGGGCCGCCTCGCGGGCGGCGGCGGCCTCGGCGATCTTCTGGATGATGATCTTGGCCTCGTTCGGGTGCTCCTCGAACCAGGTGGACAGGCCCTCGGACACCAGGCCCTCGACGGCGGGGCGCACTTCGGACGACACCAGCTTGTCCTTGGTCTGGGACGAGAACTTGGGATCGGGCACCTTGACCGACAGGACGCAGGTCAGGCCTTCGCGGGCGTCTTCGCCCGACAGGGAGACCTTCTCGCGCTTCGTCGCGCCGGAGCTTTCCGCATAGGAGGTGATCAGGCGGGTCATGGCCGAGCGGAAGGCCGCCAGGTGGGTGCCGCCGTCCTTCTGCGGGATGTTGTTGGTGAAGCAGAGCACGTTCTCGTGGAAGCCGTCGTTCCACCACAGCGACAGGTCGATCTCGACGTTTTCGCGCCGGCCGCGGATCACGATCGGATCGTTGAGCAGGGGCGTCTTGGCCTTGTCCAGGTGGCGGACGAAGGCCTCGATGCCGCCCTCATAGGACATCATCTCTTCGAAGGGCTCGGCCCCGCGGAAGTCCTTCAGCCAGATGGTGACGCCGGAGTTGAGGAAGGCCAGCTCCCGCAGGCGGTGTTCCAGGGTCTTCCGGTCGAAGTCGATGAAGGCGAAGGTGGTGGTCGAGGGATAGAAGGTCAGCTCGGTGCCTGAGAGCGGCAGGCCGTTCTCGCGCATGGGCGCCTCGCCGGTCTCCACCAGGGGCGAGACGGTGTCGCCGCGGCGGAACTCGATCTCATAGGCCTTGCCGCCGCGATAGATCTTGAGCTTCAGCCCGTCCGACAGGGCGTTGACCACCGAGCCGCCGACCCCGTGCAGGCCGCCGG
>CAZERE010000187.1:0-837 GCA_964515365.1 uncultured Phenylobacterium sp.
ACGACCATGACCACCAAGAGCATCTCGCGCCTCGTTCGCCTAGGCGCCGCTCGCACCCTCACGCGCGCCAACTCGCGCGGGGAATTCGACGAGCTGAACCCCGTGCTGAAGTACACGATTCCGCCGACCGAGTAAGCGGACGGGCCGCTTCGGCGGCCCGGACGTCCGGGCTGGGCCTCGTCCCGGACCCCGCGATCAGAGGCGTTCTTCGTGACAAGGAGATGGGTCGATGAAGATCCAGACTGATGCACCGATCCTGCGACTCGGGTCCGCTCGCCGGCTGACCCGGGCCATCGCGATGGGGCCGTTCACCGAACTGAACCCGGCCCGGCACTGGACGATGCCGCCCGAATGATCCGGACGGGGTCGCCTTCGGGCGGCCCCCGACGGCTCTTCGGCCGATCCACGGAGATGACCGATGCCGATCAACAGAGTGTCTCGACCGTTGCGGTTCGGCGCCGTGCGAACGCTGACGCGAGGCGGGGGCGGAATCCTGCATGAGCGCGATTCGACGCGGCGCCTCGAACAGCCGGCGGCGTGAGATGTCCCGGGCCGACGCAACTTTCGAAGCGGCACAGCCTGACCAGGCGTCGCTGGCCGAGGGAATTCATGCCGTGCGCATCGGCGACGATCTGATCCTCCTCGACCTGACCGCTGACGACTATCTCTGCCTGCCGGAATGCGGCGAGGTCGATGTCGTGGGACGAACCGTGTCGGGACCGATGGACGCGCTGCTCCGGCTCGCCGCGGAAGAGCTGCTGCATCCCACGAAGACCGACGAGGCCCGCGGCGAGGCGCCGGCCCTGCCGTCGGCCCGTCTCCCACCGCCGCCGCACA
>CAZERE010000187.1:847-4430 GCA_964515365.1 uncultured Phenylobacterium sp.
GCGACGGCGACCGACCCTGCTTCATCTCAAGCAGCGCCATCATCGCCGGCGCGGGCGTCGGGATCCGGCTGCCCTGGCCGCCAGGGTGGAAGTGTTCCGACAACTCCTTCCCTTCGCGCCCGCGACCGGAGCCTGCCTCCTTCAGGCGGAGATGCTGCTCCGGTTCCTCAACGCGGACGATCTCGACGCCGACTGGATCTTCGGGGTCCGGACCTTTCCGTTCCTCGCCCACTGCTGGCTCCAGTGCGGCGACCAGTGTGTCAGCGAGGCGCCTGAGACCCTGAAGGTCTATCGGCCGATCATGGTGATCTGAGTGGCGGCGGACTCGGCCATCATCCTGGTGGGCGACGATCCCGCCGCTCTTCACGCCGCCATCGCACCCGTGCGAAAGCGGCTGAGCCGCCGGGGTTGGTCCTGCAAGGCCAAGGCTCCCTTCATTGCGGTCTTCGCACCGTCCGGCGGGCGGCTGGACATCACCGGCGGCCTGGATGGCCACGGGGTCCTGGTCGGAGAGATTTTCGACGGCGCCGGAGCCGCGCTCGGGCACGAGGCGCGCGGCGTCCTCGGCTGTCGCCCGCTGGACGAGGCCCGCGCCCGGGCGGTGTGTTCAGACTATTGGGGCCGCTATCTCCTCATTCGACGGTCCGCCAGTGAGGTCGCCATTCTCCGGGATCCGTCGGGCGCGATCGACTGCGTCGTCTGGCGCAGGGGCGGCGTGACCTTCGTCGCGACCGGCGCCGACGATGTCATCGATCCCTGGCTGCCGGAGAGCTCGGGGATCGACTGGGGAGAGGTGGCCGCCCTTATCCGTCGCCCCGGAGAGCACCGTCATCGCCTGCCTCTGACCGGCCTGACGCCCGTGGCCGCCGGCGAGCTACGGACGATCGGGAAGGCGGGTGGACGCAGTCAGCAGATCTGGCGACCCTCGGACATCTACAGACGCCGCGTTGCGAACGAGCCGCCGGATATCAAGGCGGCCGTCGTCCTCGCCGTCACGGCGCTCGCCGGAAGCCGGCGATGGGTCGCCGAACTGAGCGGCGGCCTGGACTCGGCCATTGTCGCCACCGCCTTGTCGACCGATCAGCGCGGCAGGGTCGCGGCGTGGGTCAACCACTACGTCGATCAACCGGAGGGGGATGAGCGGGACTACGCGAGAGCGGTCGCGCGGCATCACGGCGTAGAGCTGACCGAGGTGCGCCGCGAGGGGTTGCGGCTCAACGCCCAGCGTCTCGAGGCGGGCGCGGACGCCTTCCGGCCTGCGTCCAACGACATCGACCCCGACTACAACGACGATATCGCCGAACGGATAGAGGCGCTGGAGGCCTGGGGATCGCTGACGGGGCAGGGCGGCGACGCAGTCTTCTTCCAGATGCCGACTCTTCTTGTCGGGCTCGACGAGATCTGGGAGCGCCGGCTCGGAGCCCGAGCCGAAGTCCTGCACAGGATGTCCCGATGGCTGCGCCGACCGCTGTGGCTCACCGCGCTCGCCCGGGAGTGGCGCGAGGAGGTCCGACACCGTGCCGCCTGGACCCACCCCTGGCTCGAGGATCTCAAGAGCGTCCCGCCGGCCAAGGCGCTTCAGGTGTCGGCCCTCGCCTTCTGTCAGACATTTCAGGGGCCGGCCGTCCGCAGTCGGCGGGGAGCCTGCGTCAATCCCCTGCTTAGCCAGCCGGTCATGGAGGCGGGCCTTGCCCGGTCCTCGGTCGATCTCACCTGGGGCGGCCGGGATCGGGCGGCGGCCCGCGCCGCCTTTGCCGACGACGTGCCGACCCTCATCCTCGATCGTCGCTCCAAGGGCGAACTCGGCGCCTATTATGGACAGGCCGTGGCGGATCGGCTCCCGTTCCTTCGCGAGTTCCTGCTCGGGGGCGCGCTCGCCCAGGCGGGGCTGATCGACTCCGCGTTGGACGCTCGTTTGACCCGCGATCACCTGCTGTGGCGGGGCGGGCATTCCGAGCTGCTCAGTCTCGCCCAGACGGAGGCGTGGGTGCGTCGCTGGACGGATCGCCTGGACCGTCGGCGGGTTTGAGATAGCGGTCGAACCAGCGCCTGACCTGTGCGTAGTAGAGGCGGATGTTGCCCGGACTGCGGAGACCATGCTCCTCGCCGATAAGCAGGGTCAGGGCGACCGGTCGCCCGAGACGGTGGAGGGCGCCGTAGAGCTGTTCCGACTGGCCGAGCATGAGGTCGTATTCACCGACGACCAGCAGCGTGGGAGCCTGGATCCGATCCGCCTGATCGAAAGGACTGTTGCGACGGTAGCGATCGGCGGCGCTCCAGTAGGAGGTCCGCATGGCGGCCTGACCCGATTCGAGCCAACGCGCGCTGGCGGCGGCCGCCAGGTCATGTCCGCCTTCCAGCCGGAGCGTCGATCCCACGTCTCCGATGACCGTGGCGAAATTCGTTGGACCGTTGAGGCCCACGACCGCGTCGAAGCGATCGGATTGGGCGGCGCTCATTACCGCGGACCACGCCCCGAAGCTCCAACCCCACACGCCGATCCGATCCGTGTCCACCAGGCCCGCGGCGCCTGCGGCATCGACAACCGCGAGGATCCGTTCGGCCAGCCCGTCCGCAGGTTCGCGTGTGGGTGCGAGATCAGGGATGAGCACGGCGTAGCCCGCGGCGACGACAAGCTGCGGAGCCATGGACAGGCTCGTCGATCCGCGTTCCATCCACCAAGGCGGCGATGCATAGGTGTCACCCTGGTAGGGCACGACGATGACAGGTGGCCTCGAGCGGTTGTCGGGCGGCAGATAGAGCCAGCCACCCACGCCGCCCGCGCCGCTTATCCGTTGCGGAGCGGCCACCGCGACGCGTTCAAGTTCCGGGTTGAGCCGCCAGACGACCTCCCGACGGCCCGCTCGCTGAAGGCGTAGAACATCGGGCTCGCCCTCTTGACCGCTCCGATCCAGACTGACGCGTCGACTCCAGCTCACCGCGGCCCCCGGGGCGGCGACGACGCACTCTGTCTCGGCGGTCGCGTCGGACTGGACGTGACAAAGCCGGCCGCCAGGAGCCGAGGTGACGGTGAAGCGACGTTTCATGGCGCCGCTCTGTGCCCTCAGACCGAAGGGACCTTGCGGATCGACCGCCGATCCCGCTCTTCCGAGAACCGTTTGCCGACCGCCGGGCTCCAGGCGAACAATGTCGCCTCCGCTGCTGAAGAGGACGCTGGAGCGCCCTTCCGCGACGAGCCGCGCGCCTGCGCCCAACCCCGACAGGGGACGTGCGTCGGAGCCGGCGATAAACCATCCTTCCGTCGATCCTGAGCGGCCCTTGAACAGCGGCCTGTCATCTAGCCAGCCCCCCTCCGCGGTGGGCATGCCCTGGAAATCGATCGGGATCGTCGGGGCCAGGCCGGGCGGGGTGACATCCCTGACGACCCCGGCTGGTGTCACGGTCAGGAGCCTCGCCGGATCCGGTGCGATCGTCGCCACCAGCAAGGCGTCCGAGGCCGGCGACCAAGCCAGAAGGCTCGTGGAGATGTCGGCGGCCTCCGGCGGAGCGACGCGGGTCCGATCCGCAAGTGACGTGACCCCCGTTTCTCATCCAGCCATAACGAGAGTCCTAGGTTGATCTG
>CAZERE010000188.1:0-4350 GCA_964515365.1 uncultured Phenylobacterium sp.
GCTTCCTTGGGCGGGACCAGGCGCGACAGGCGCCGCACCTTGACCGGCCAGCCCTGGAAGCGGGCCTCGAAGGTCTTGAAGTGCTGTCGCGCCAGCAGGGTGGTGGGACAGACCACCGCCACCTGCTGACCGCTCATGGCCTCGCCGAAGGCGGCGCGCATGGCGACCTCGGTCTTGCCGAAGCCCACATCGCCGCAGATCAGCCGGTCCATCGGCCGGCCAGAGGCGAGGTCGGTCAGCACGTCGCCGATGGCGTTGAGCTGGTCCTCGGTCTCCTCATAGGGGAAGCGGGCGCAGAATTCGTCGAACACCCCATGCGGCGGATCGATGCCCGGCGTGACCTTCATCGCCCGCTCGGCGGCGATGCGGATCAGCCCCCCGGCCATTTCGCGCAGCCGCTCCTTGGCCCGCGCCTTACGGGCCTGCCAGGCCGCGCCGCCCAGGCGGTCGAGGACGACCCCGTCGGACTCGGCGCCATAGCGGCTGAGCAGGTCGATATTCTCGACCGGCAGATAGAGCTTGGCCTCGCCGCCGTACTGCAGCTCCAGGCAATCGTGAGGGGCGCCCTGGATGTCGAGGGTCTTCAGGCCCTCATAGCGGCCGATGCCGTGCTCGATATGGACGACCAGATCGCCCGGGGTCAGGGCCGAGGCCTCGGCCAGGAAATTGGCCGCCCGCCGGCGCTTGCGCGGCCGGGCCAGGCGGTCGCCGAGGATGTCGGTTTCGGAGATGACCGCCAGCTTGTCGGTCTCGAAGCCGGCCTCCAGCGGCAGGACCACCCGCTGGGGCGTCTTCGGATCGGCCGCCTTGGCCGCCTGCCAGTAGGGCGCGAGCGAGATCTTCGACAGCCCATGATCGGCCAGCATGCCGCCGAGCCGCTCCGATGCGCCCTCGCTCCAGGAGGCGAACAGCACCCGCTTGCCGGCGGCGGTCAGGGCCTTGGCGTGATCCACCGTGGCCTCGAACAGATTGACACTGTCGCGCTGGCGTTCCGGCGCAAAGCTGCGGCCGGCCCGGGCGCCGAGGTCGATGACCTGCTCGCCCTCCACGGCGTTGAAGGCGGAGAACCGGCGGTTTGGCCGCACGGCCAGGGCCTGCTCCCACTCGCCGGCGTCCAGATAGAGGCGCTCGGGCGGCAGGGGGCGATAGTTGGACTTCCGTCCCGCCTCGGCCCGGGCCGAATAGGCGTCGTGGACCATGGACAGGCGCTCGTCGCGGGCCTCGGGCGCCAGATGATCGACTCCGATCAGGGTTCCCGCCGGCAGATAGTCGAACACGGTCTCAAGCGCCGGATAGTAGAGCGGCAGCCAGTGCTCCATCCCCGCCCGTCGGCCGCCGTCGCTGACCGTGGCGTAGAGCGGATCATCGCCGGCTGCGCCGAAGGCTTCGATATAGCCGCGGCGGAAGCGGGACACGGCCTCGGCGTCCAGCAGGGCTTCGCTCACCGCCAGCAGGCGCACCTCGGTGAGCTGACGGGTGGAGCGTTGGGTTTCCGGATCGAAGGCCCGGATGGACTCCAGGATATCGCCGAACAGGTCCAGCCGCACCGGCTCTTCGGCCGAGGGCGGAAAGACGTCGATGACCCCCCCGCGGATGGCGAACTCGCCCCGCTCGGAGACGGTCGAGGCCCGCTGATAGCCGTTGACGGCGAAGTAGCGCTCCAGGTCGGCGATCAGCACCTGCCGGCCGACATGGGCGCTGAACGAGGCCGCCTCCACCGCGGCCCGGGGCGGAACCCGCTGGATCATGGCCGGGATGGCCGCCACCAGCAGGGCCGGCTTCTTGGCCTCGAAGCCCCCCGCGGCCAGGCGGGCCAGGGTGGTCATCCGCTGGGCCGCAACCCCCGGCGATGGGCCGATGCGGTCATAGGGCAGGCAGTCCCAGGACGGCAGGCGCATGACCTCCACGTCCGGGGCGAAGAAGGCGAAGGCCTCGGCGAACGCGCTCATCCGCGCGGTGTCCCGGGCGATGAAGACGCTCAGCCCCCCCCGCGCGCGCAGGATGTCGGCCATCACCAGGGCGTCGAAGCCCTCCGGCGCGCCGACCAGGTCGATGCGCTCAGGATCGGTGTTGATGCGCTTGAGCTGGGTGGCGCTCGGGCCCGCGCCGTCAGCCGCCATGGGGCGCGCCGAGGGACTTATGAGCCACATCCCGGAATGCCTTGATCATATTCATGATCTCACCGTCGAATTCAGGCGGCGTGGGAACCCGTTCGACGATCCAGGCATAGATGTCCTGGTCCGGCTGATCGAGCAGGTGTTCCAGGGTGTCGAGCTGAGCCTCGGTGAGGTCGCGGGCATGGTTGTCCACGAACGGCCCCAGGATGAGGTCGGCTTCGACGAAGCCCCGATGCCAGGCTCGGAACTTCAGGCGCTTCAGTCGGATGGCGTGTGCGTCAGACATTGAGGCCGCGGATATAGAGCGCCGGCCCCTGCGGCGCCAGCACCCATTGCCGCTCAATCGCCGCCAAACCAGAAGAAGGGGAGGCTCTCCAGGCGTTCGGCTCCGATCTGGCCGTCGAGCCAGAGCACCGCCGCCGGTTCGGCGGCGCCCGGGTCAGCGGCCTGGGCCTCGCGCAGCCGGTCGAGATCGAGCCGCCCGCGAAACCGGACCTCGCCGATTTCGGGCGCTTCGCCGACAAAGGCGACGCCGCCGGCGCCCACCCGATAGGCCGTCGGCAGGACGCGGACCCGGCGCTCATGGCCCTCCTGGCCCAGCTCGTTGGTGACCAGGGGGCTGGAGAGATCCGCGAACTCCAGCATGACCGGGGCATAGGTCTCCATCCGCTCGCCCTGCTCCCAGGCCATGAACTCCATCTCGCTGCCGATATGGATATGATCCAGCCGCAGGTCGCCGATCCGGACCTCCTGCGTCGGCATGTAATAGCCGAACAGGTTTTCGTTCTCGATGTGCACGAACCCGATGGTGGCCGGGGGCGTCACGGGTATCGGCGCGGGTTCGGGCGCCGGACGGGACGACGGCGGCGCCGGGGCCTGCGGCTCCTCGCCAGCGCCGCAGCCGCTCAGCAACATCGCCAGGGCGGCGCCCGCCATCGCTCGTCTCATGAACCGTCCCCAGCTTTCGCCCATATCGGCGGAAGATCACCATAGCCGACAAACAGCGTCCACCGCGCGCCGGGCGCACGGTCGCGCTATGTTCCTGCCCATGCGCCCGGAGATTCTCTACCCCCTGTTCGCCCCGATCGACACGCTGAAGGGCGTGGGACCGCGGGTGGCTCCCCTGCTGGAGAAACTGGCCGGGCCGATCGTCCGGGACGTCGCCTTCCTGTCGCCCCACAGCCTCATTCATCGTCATCCGGCCCGGGTGGACGCCGCCCTCGAAGGCGCGGTCCAGACCTTCGCCGTGACCATCGAGGCCTACCAGCCGCCGCGGAACCCCTCGCAGCCCTGGCGGGTGCGCGCCTTCGACGGGACGGGTTTCCTGACCCTGGTCTATTTCGGCGGCCTGGGCGGGCGCATCGAGGCCCAGCATCCCATCGGCGCCCAGCGGCTGGTGAGCGGCAAGGTCGAGCGGTTCGGCTCGGAGATCCAGATCGCCCACCCCGACTATCTGGTCCCGGTGGAGAAGGCCGACCAGATCCCCGAGGTCGAGGCGGTCTATCCCGCCACCGCCGGCCTGCCCGCCCGCACGGTGCGACGCCTGGCCCTGGACGCCCTGGCGCGGTGTCCCGACCTCGCCGAATGGCAGGACCCCGCCTGGCTGGCCCGCCAGGGCTGGGCCAGCTGGCGTGAAAGCCTGGCCCGCCTGCACGCGCCGGAGACCGAGGCCGACCTCACCGCCCAGGCGCCCCATCGCCAGCGCCTGGCCTTTGACGAGCTGCTGGCCCACCAGCTGGCCATGGGCCAGCGGAAGGCCGAGCGCCGGGCCGAACCCGCCCCGCCGATCGCCGCCGACCGCCTAGCCCAGGCCCTGGCCGCAGCCCTTCCCTTCCAGCTGACCGGCGCCCAGGCTCGCGCCCTGGCCGACATCCGCGCCGACCTGGCCTGCGGCGAGCGCATGTCGCGTCTGCTGCAAGGCGACGTGGGCTCGGGCAAGACGGTCGTGGCCATGCTGGCCATGGCCGATGTGGCCGAGGCCGGCGGCCAGAGCGCCCTGATGGCGCCCACCGAGATCCTCGCCCGCCAGCACTTCGAGACCCTCGCCGGACCGCTGGAGGCTCAGGGCCTGGCCGCCGTGCTGCTGACCGGCCGGGACAAGGGCGGCGCCCGGGCCGAGAAGCTGCGGGCCCTGGCCAGCGGCGCGGTGCAGGTCGCCGTCGGCACCCACGCCCTCTTTCAGAACGACGTCGTCTTCCATGACCTGCGGCTGACGGTCATCGATGAGCAGCAT
>CAZERE010000189.1:0-4020 GCA_964515365.1 uncultured Phenylobacterium sp.
CGCGCGCGATCTTCGACCAGCTCCAGCCCTCGACCAATCCGGACATCTACGAAGCCCTGACCATCCTGGTCGCGGCGCTTCTGCTCGCGATGCTCGCCATCTTCATTCCGAACCTCGCCTCGGCGCTGGTCACCGGCGGGCCCGCTTTGGGCGCCGGCGCGGCCCTGACGGGCGGATTGGCGGTCGCGGGTGCGGGCGCCCTGGCGGCCGGCGGCGTCGTCGGGACCGGTGCGGCCCTCGCGGGTCGCGGGGCCGCCGCCAGCGGCGCCGCCCGATCCGCCGCGGGCGCTTCGGCCGCCTCGCGCACGCCGGGCGGCGGCGGGAGCGGGGGCGGATCGGGACCCCGGCCGCCGTCTCCGGGGAGACCGACGCCCCCCTCCGGCCCCGGTCCCGGACCCAGGCCGTCGTCCGGTCCGGGCGCTTCGACCGGGTCCGCGCCCGGGACCGATGGACCCTCTCCTGCCGGCCCGGCTCCGGACCCGTCGCCGCCCTCTTCGGAGGGGCCGTCTTCCAGCACGGCCCCGTCATCCCCCGTCCGGCCGCCGCTGCGGGAGGATCCTCCACGCCGCCCCGTCCCGCCGGTGACCGGACGGTCCGCCGCCCTCCAGGCCTTCTTCCTCGCCAACAGCGGCCGCAGCCTGATGCCGGCGGGCGAGAGCAGCGGGACCCTCAAGCCCACCGTCAAACCCGAGGACTGACATGCATGCCTTCTTCAAGCCGAAGCGAGCGTTGACCGCCTCGCCGGCCACCACCCCCTACCAGCGCGCGGGTCAGGTCTGGGACGACCGCATGGGTCTCTCCATCGCCCATGCCCGTAACTGGCGCCGTCTGGCCGTAGGCAACCTCGCCCTGGCCGTCTTCCTCGGGGCCGGCTGGTGGGTGCAGGCCGACCGCGCCACGGTGCGTCCCTTCGTCGTGGAGGTCTCGGACTGGGGCCAGACCCAGAGGATCACGGCGCTCGACGGGCGCTACGAGCCGACCGAGGCCCAGACCGCCCACGCCCTGGCCGAATGGATCCGCGACGTCCGCTCCAAGTCCGTCGATCCGGTCGTCATCCGCCAGAACTGGCTCGAGGCCTACGACCTCGTCGCGCCCAAGGGGGCCGCCTTCCTGAACGACTGGGCCCAGGCGAACGCCCCGTTCGCGGAGGCCGGGCGCGAGGCCGTCAACGTCGAGGTCCTGAACGTCGTGCGTCGCAGCGACCGGACCTTCGACCTGCAATGGCGCGAGACCCGCTACGTGAACGGCCAGCAGGCCGGGGCCGAACGCTGGCGCGCCCTGATCACCGTCGCCCATCAGCCTCCGCGCAACGAGGCGGAGCTGATGCGGAATCCCCTTGGCCTCAAGATCGAGGATGTCTCATGGACCCCCGACGCTTCCTGAGCCTCGCCGCGCTCAGTCTTACCCTGGGCGGCTGCGCCCTGCTGCGGCCCGCCGGCCCGGATATCGCGCCCCCGATCGCCACGCCCGTCGCGGTGGCGGCGCCCGCTCCGTCCAATGTTCCCCCGCCTGAAGTCGAGGAAAGCCCCACGGCCCGTCCGTACCTGGACGTCGTCGGGACCCCGCCGACCGAGCGGCCGGCGTCCCGTTCCGAGGTGCGGCCGGCTGAAGCGGAGCCGGAGCCCGCACCCGCGCCATCCGCGGCCGAGACCGGTCGTCCCGCCATCGCCGCCGCCAATCGGTCGGCGCGGGCCGCGTCGAGCGCCGACGCCTTCGTCGGCGGCGTCCAGGTCTTCGGTTGGCGCGAGGGCCGGGTCTATGAGGTGTGGACCGCGCCCCTGCGCGTGACGACCGTGACCCTGGCGCCCGGAGAGACGGTGACCGCCAAGGCGGCGGGGGACACGGTGCGCTGGCAGATCGGCGAAAGCCGGTCCGGCGCGGGCGGCCTCGCCCGCAGCCATGTGCTGATCAAGCCGCTGCAGTCCGGGCTGGAGACCAACCTGGTCCTGACCACGAGCCAGCGGGTCTATCTCCTGACCCTACGCAGCGGCGGTGCGGACGCCTTCAACGCCGCCGTCGCCTGGGACTATGGCCTCGATCCGAGAGCCGTCGGGGCGGAGCTCCCGGGCCTCCCGCCGGTCGATGTGGCGGCGGTGACGCCGCAGGGGCCGCTGGACGCCCGCTACCGGATCGAACCGCGCGGGCGGGCGCCACGCTGGACGCCCACCGCCGTGTTCAACGACGGCGTTCGAACCTTCATCACCCTCGCGCCCGACGCCGCGATCGATGAGACGCCCTCGCTCTTCGTCCGGTCCGACGGGGCGCTGCAACTGTCCAACTATCGGCTGGCCGACGGCCTCCTGATCGTGGACCGCGTCTTCGAGGAGGCCGAGCTCCGCCTCGGCGACCGCCGTCCCCGCATTGTTCGCATCCGCCGTCTGGAAGGAGCCGCCCGATGACCGAACCCCAGACCGAGCCGGCCCCCAAGGCCCCGCCGCCGCCCTTGATGGGGCGCGCGCCACGCCCCGGCGCCGTGCGTATACGCAAACCCGTGGTCCAAGGCGCGGTGATCGCCGCCGCCCTTCTGGTCTCCGGCTCCCTGGCCTGGGCGTTCGTGGTCCAGCCGGAACTCACCGACAGGGCACGGGCGGCGAGCGGGGAGGCCGAGCTCGAGGCGCGGGGGTCGGTGCGACCGTCCGAGCGCGTCACCGATCAGCCCGCCAGCTATGACCGTCTCGGACCCGCGGACGAGACGCTCCCGGAGCCACGCGGCGCCGAGGCCGCCTCCCCGCCGCGTGGGCCGTCCAGCCCTCCGGCGCGCGTGCCGTCGCCCGGCTATGCGGTCGCTCGGGGCCCCAGTCCGGCCCAGCAGGCGGCGGCGTCAGGCCTCTTCTTCCAGGGGGCGCCGGCCTCGGGCGCGGCGACGCAGCAGGACGCCGTAGCCGCCGGACCGGAGATGCGCGACTATGGCGCGATCTACAGTCCGCATGGGCTGCTGGATCCGATCTCACCCTATGAGTTGAAGGCGGGCGCCGTCATCCCGGGCGCCTTGCTGACGGCGGTGGACACGGCGCGTCCCGGCCCGGTCGTGGCGACGGTGACCCAGAATGTCTTCGACTCGATCACGGGCCGCCATCTGCTCGTGCCGCAGGGCGCGCGGTTGATCGGGCGGCACGAAGGCGAGAGCGCCCATGGCGATCGACGCGCCTTCCTCGTCTGGGACAGGATGATCCTGCCCAACGGCAAGAGCGTGATCCTGTCGGAGGAGCCCGGCGTGGATGCCCAGGGCGCGGTCGGCGTGCGCGGAGAGGTCAATCGACGGCTCTGGCCCATGGGCGTCGCGACCCTGTTCGCCGGCGCCGTCACGACCCTCGGCGAGCTGGCGCGCGGCCGATCGAACGACCGTTCGTTTCTCGGCAGCGCCGGCGATGCGGCGTCGATCGAGGCGTCCCAGGTCGGCGGCCGCCTGATCGATCGCGAGCTGGGCGTGCAGCCGTCCATCCGCGTCCGCGCCGGGGCGCCGGTGCGGGTGATGATCACGCGCGACCTCATCCTGGAGCCGTACCAGCGATGACCCGCCTTCGCCGTCTCCTCCTCACCGTCGTCGCGCCGGTGGTTGCGCTGGGCGCGCTGGGCGCGCTGGGCGCGCTCGCCACGCAGCGGCCCGCCGTGGCTCTGGTCAACGAAAGCCCGAGCCTGCCCGAGGGTCTGTATCTGCGCGCCATGGCGGCGCGGGCCGACCGCGGCGCCATCGTCGCCATCCCGCAGCCGGCGATCGCCCGACCGTACCTCGCCCGCCTCGGCTTTCCGGCGGACTTGCGCCTGATCAAGCGGGTGGCGGCGACAGGCGGCGATGTCGTTTGCGCCGATGGCCGCTGGCTCCTCGCGCCCGGCCGGGTCGTCCCCGTGCGGATGCTGGACGGGCGTGGCGCGGCCCTGCCGGCCTGGCGCGGATGCCGCCGCCTCGCCCCGGACGAACGCCTGCTGCTCGGCGACACGCCGAACAGTTTCGACAGCCGGTACTTCGGGCCGGTGCGCACCGCCCAGATCGAGGGCGTCTATCGGGAGACCCTGACATGG
>CAZERE010000190.1:0-3214 GCA_964515365.1 uncultured Phenylobacterium sp.
AATGTTCGATCCAACGCCGCAACCAGAAGGTCATCGAGGAGGCGCCCTCGCCTCTGCTGGACGAGGCCACCCGCGCCGCCATGGGGGCCCAGGCCGTGGCCCTGGCCCAGGCGGTGAACTATGACTCGGCGGGTACGGTCGAGTTCGTGGCGGGGCAGGACAAGTCGTTTTATTTCCTGGAGATGAACACCCGGCTTCAGGTCGAACATCCGGTGACGGAGCTGATCACCGGGGTCGATCTGGTCGAACAGATGATCCGTTCGGCCTGGGGTGAGAAACTGGCCTTCGAACAGAAGGACCTGAAGATCGACGGCTGGGCCATCGAGAGCCGGATCTACGCCGAAGATCCCTATCGCGGCTTCCTGCCGTCCATCGGGCGGCTGGTCCGATACGAGCAGCCGGAAGAAGGGGAGCAGGACGGCTATGTGGTCCGAAATGATTCCGGCGTCCGCGAGGGCGACGAGATCAGCATGTTCTACGACCCGATGATCGCCAAACTGTGCGCCTGGGGCGAGACGCGCGAGGATGCGGTGACGGGCATGGCCCGGGCGCTGGAGGACACCCACCTGTCGGGCCTGGGGCATAATGTGCCCTTCCTGGCGGCGGTGATGGACCAGGAGCGGTTCAGGTCGGGCCGGCTGTCGACCAGCTATATCAAGGACGAGTTCCCGGACGGCTTCCATGGCTTGAAGCCGACGCAGGACCAGGAGCGGATCCTGATCGCGGCCGCCATGGCCATGCACGAGATCATCGCCGAACAGGACGGCGATCCGTCGGACCGCACCGACTGGATCGTGATGATCGACAAGACGCCGCACGGGGTGGGGCTGTCCTATGATGCGGACGAGGCGATGATCCTGACCCTGACCGGCGGGGGCGACATCCGCCTGTCGGAGATCGACTGGCGGCCGGGCCTGGCCCAGTTCAAGGCCGAGCTGGACGGAGAGGCCTTCACCGCCGAGGTCAAACGCGCCGCCGACGGCTTCGACATCCGCCACCGGGCCGCGAAGGCGCGGGTGCGGGTGCTGCGGCCCCATGTCGCCGAACTGTATGCGCGCCTGCCGGAGAAGGCGGTCGCGGATACGTCGAAACTGGTGCTGTCGCCGATGCCGGGGCTGGTGGTGTCGATCCCGGTGGTGGTGGGCCAGGCGGTCAAGACCGGCGAGACGGTGGCCATCATCGAGGCCATGAAGATGCAGAACATCCTGAAGGCGGAGCGCGACGGGGTGGTGAAGGCGGTGGGGGCCAAGGACGGGGATCCGGTGGCGGCGGATGACGTGCTGGTGGAGTTCGGGTGAGGGTTGCCCTTCTCCTCTTTCGTCATCCTCCGGCGCTCCGCAGGAGCGACCGGGGGACCCAGCGGCGCCGTAGCGAAGCGAAGGCGAAAGCCCGCAGGGCGGCGCGTCGGCGCCTCGACGGGCAGGCCGGCGTGTGCGGCAGGTTCGCGCTCTCGCGCGCCGCTGGGTCCCCCGGTCTGCGCCGCTTCGCGGCTTGCCGGAGGATGACGAAAGTAGAAGGGGGGGCGGGCGCATGACCTTCCCCATTCCCACCCCGCTCGAATGGCGCGAGGCCGCCCAGAAGGCGCTGAAGGATCGGCCGATCGAGTCGCTGATGCACCTCGATGCGGACCAGTTGGCGACGCGGCCCCTGTACGCCGGGGCGACGGGCGTGCAGCCGATCTTCGCCCCGCGTCCGTCCGACTCCGAAGGCCGGGCCTGGGATCTGCGGACCCTTGTCGAGGGGGATGATCCCGAGGCGGTCAATGAGGCCGTGCTGACCGATCTGGAGAACGGCGCGGCGTCGGTGGTGCTGAAAGGGCGGGTGCTGGCGGATTCCGCGCCCCTGGGCCGGGCGCTGGAGAGCGTGGCGCTGGAGCTGGCGCCGGTTGCGCTGGACGCCGGGATCGACGGGCCGGATGCGGCCAACGCCCTGGCGGTCGTGGCCAAGGGATCGCCGCGCGCGAAGCTGAGGTTCCACATGGACCCGGTCTCGGCCTTCGCCGAGGCGGGCGGGGCGCCGCGTTCAGTGGAGGAGCATCTGAGCCTGGCGGCCAATACGGCGGCGCGGCATGCGGGGGCCTATCCCGAGGCGAGCTTCTTCATGGCCGGCGGGCGCGTGGCGCACGAGGCGGGCGGATCGGCGGCGCAGGAGCTGGCCTTTGCGGCCTCAAGCGTGGTGGCCCATGCGAAGGCGGCTGTGGACGCGGGAATGTCGGTCGAGGCGGCCCTGAAGGGGACGGTGGTCGGCCTGTCGGTCGATGCGGAATATTTCGACAGCCTGGCCAAGGTCCGGGCCATGCGGCTGATCTGGGCGGCCTTGACGCGAGCCTTTGAGGTCGAGGCGCCGGCGGTGATCGAGGCGCGGTCGTCGCGGCGGATGCTGTCGGCGCGCGATCCCTGGCCCAATCTGCTGCGGCTGACGGCGGCGGGGTTTGCGGGCGCCGTGGGCGGGGCGGATGTGGTGGTGCTGGACGGCTTTACCCGCGTCGCCGGGCGGCCTGACGCCTTCGCCAGGCGGCAGGCGCGGAACACCCAGCTGGTGCTGATGGAGGAGGCTAATCTCGGTCGGGTCGACGATCCGGCGGCGGGTTCCTGGTATCTGGACGCCCGGACGCGGGATCTGGCCGAGGCCGGCTGGGCCGAGTTCCAGATGATCGAGGCCGAGGGCGGTCTGGCCGAGGCCCTGAAGGGGTCGGTGATCCAGCCCCGCATCGCTCGCGCCCGCGCCCAGCGGGAGGCGGCGCTGGCGAAGGGCGCGGCACAGATCATCGGGGTGACCAAATATGTGGACC
Organism: uncultured Phenylobacterium sp.; assembly: GCA_964515365.1. Taxonomy (GTDB): domain Bacteria; phylum Pseudomonadota; class Alphaproteobacteria; order Caulobacterales; family Caulobacteraceae; genus Phenylobacterium. The sequence goes on from CAZERE010000190.1 coordinate 2,792, forward strand.
CGGAGGTGCGGCCGGCGCCCGTCGAGGCGGGCGATGAGGCGGCTGCGGCGGTGGAGCGGGTGTGCGAACCCCTTACGCCGATCCGATTTGCGGCGGCCTTTGAGGAGGCGGCTCAGTGACGCCTGAAGAACTAAAGTTTGACATTGGGATGCTTGAAGATCGCAAACGACGAGCATCATTTCCGAAGATGGTGGCGCTCGGCGCTTACATCGCTGCTGCCATTATTGTTTGCCTGCTGATCACAGTTAGTTTTCCGGGAGATTCAGCGCCGGAGTGGCTGCTCCTATTGCTTGCACCTGCCGCGATGGGAGGCTGGTTCGGGATCTGGAAATTTGTCGATCACTGGAGCCCGCTGCTCGATTGGACGCAAAAGGACCAAGAGAAGTTGGACGACCTGAAGCGGCAACTCGCTACTCGAGAAGA
>CAZERE010000190.1:3224-3851 GCA_964515365.1 uncultured Phenylobacterium sp.
CGCTTCGCGGCGGCCTTTGAGGAGGTGATCGGATGAGCTTCCCCGATTTCAGCAAGATCAGCCTGAACCTGGCGCCGACCGGGCAGGGGCCGACGCGCGAGCCGTGGCTGACGCCCGAGGGTCTGACCGTGGAGACCGCCTACGGCGCCGAGGCGCTGGAGGGGCTGGCGCACCAGGACGGTTTGCCGGGGTTTGCGCCCTTCGTGCGCGGGCCCTATCCGACCATGTATGCGGGCAATCCCTGGACCATCCGCCAGTACGCCGGCTTCTCGACCGCGGAGGAGTCCAACGCCTTCTATCGCCGCAATCTGGCGGCCGGTCAGAAGGGCCTCAGCATCGCCTTCGATCTGGCCACCCACCGGGGCTATGATTCCGACCATCCACGCGTGGCGGGCGACGTGGGCATGGCCGGGGTGGCCATCGACTCCATCCTGGACATGCAGACCCTGTTCGACGGCATCCCGCTGGATCAGATGTCCGTGTCCATGACCATGAACGGCGCCGTCCTGCCCATCATGGCCCTCTACATCATCGCCGCCGAGGAACAGGGCGTCAGCCGCGAGAAGCTCACCGGGACCATCCAGAACGACATCCTCAAGGAGTTCATGGTCCGCAACACCTACATCT
>CAZERE010000191.1:0-3818 GCA_964515365.1 uncultured Phenylobacterium sp.
GTCACCGCCGAGGCCATGCCCGAAGACACCGCCCGCTGCCTGGCCGCCGGCAAGGACGGTCATCTGCCCAGGCCCATCACCCAGGCGGCCCTCTATGCGGCGATCGACGCCGCCCTGGCTGCGGCGTCTGACCGTCGGGACGACGCCCAGGCCGCCTAAGGCGGGGCGCCCATCCCCAGGGCCGTCCCCAGCTTCTTAACCGCCGCACACAAGATGTAGCGGTAGGACAAAATGTGATCGCAACATAGATGATTTCCGACTTGGCGCCGGGCGCGCTGAGTCGCATGGTGCTGGCCTCTCCGGAATCGCTCTCTCAGGTCCAGTTCGATGAACGCCATCACCCCGATCATCCGCCCCGACCGCGCCGGTCTTCTGACGCCCTCCGTGGCCTACAAGCCCTTCCGCTATCCGTGGGCCTTCGACATGTGGAAGAAGCAGCAGCAGGTCCACTGGATGCCCGAAGAGGTGCCGCTGGGCGAGGACGTCAAGGACTGGGCCTCGACCCTGAACGACAATGAACGCAATCTGCTGACCCAGATCTTCCGCTTCTTCACCCAGGCGGACATCGAGGTTCAGGACAACTACATGGAACGCTACGGCCGGGTGTTCAAACCGACCGAGGTCAAGATGATGCTGGCCGCCTTCGGCAATATGGAGACCATCCATATCGCGGCCTACGCCCTGCTGCTCGAGACCATCGGCATGCCCGAGAGCGAGTTCGGCGCCTTCATGGAATACGAGGCCATGCGGGACAAGCACGACTATATGGGTCAGTTCGGCGTGGATTCGGACGCCGACATCTGCCGGACCCTCGCCATGTTCGGCGGCTTCTCCGAAGGGGTTCAGCTGTTCGCGTCGTTTGCGATGCTGATGAACTTCCCGCGCATGAACAAGATGAAGGGGATGGGCCAGATCGTCTCCTGGTCGGTGCGCGACGAGAGCCTGCACTGCGAAGGCATCATCCGCCTGTTCCACGCCTTCAACGCCGAGACCAAGGTGGTCACCAAGTCTGTGGCCGACGACATCGTCGACTGCTGCAAGACCGTGGTGGGGCTGGAGGACAAGTTCATCGACCTGGCCTTCGAGGCCGGCGAGGTCCAGGGCATGACGCCCGACGACATCAAGGCCTATATCCGCTTCATCGCCGACTGGCGCCTGCGCCAGCTGCACCTGCCCGAGGTCTATGGGGTGAAGGAAAACCCCCTGCCGTGGCTGCAGTCGATGCTGTCGGGCGTGGAGCACGCCAACTTCTTCGAGGCTCGCTCCACCGAATATTCCAAGGCCGCCACCAAGGGCCAGTGGCACGGGGACTCCGGCGTGTGGTCGGAGTTCGACCGCCTGCTCCACAAGCGCACCGACACCCTGCCGGTGGAATAGGGGATCTTTTTCGCCGCGCCGCGGCGTCCTCCCCTATCTCCCCATCCTGGTCGGGCTTGACCCGACCATCCATGAACACCGGCCCTGCCAAGGTGTGCATGGACCCTCAGGTCAAGGCCGAGGGTGACGTCGTGCGGGGGCTTAACCCCAGGGACCGCCCTGCGAGCGCCGCGTAATCGGCACCGCCGTCCCCACCGCACGAGCCGCCCGCTGGACGGGCGCGGCCACCTTGCCGGCCATGTCCATCAGCGCCCGCACCCGGTTCTGGGTCGCCGGGTGGGTGGAGAACAGATTGTCCGCCCCGCGCCCCGACAGGGGGTTGATGATGAACATCTGGCCGGTGGCCGGATTGCGTTCGGCCGGCAGGTTCACCGTGCCGCGGGCATAGTGCTCGATCTTCTGCAGGGCGTCGGCCAGGGCCTGCGGGTCGCCGCAGATCTCGGCCCCGCCCCGGTCGGCCTCGTATTCGCGGGCGCGACTGATGGCCATCTGCACCAGGCTGGCGGCCATGGGCGCCAGGATCATCAGCGCGATGGTCCCGATGATCCCGCCCGGACGCTCCCGGTCATTGCCGCCAAAGAAGAGCGCGAAATTGGCCAGGGCCGAGATGGCGCCGGCCACGGTGGCGGTCACCGTCATGGTCAGGGTGTCGCGGTTCTTCACATGGGCCAGTTCGTGAGCCATCACGCCGCGCACCTCACGTCGGTCCAGCATCCGCAGCAGGCCCTGCGTGGCGGCGACCGCGGCGTTCTCCGGATTGCGGCCGGTGGCGAAGGCGTTGGGCTGGTCGGTGGCCATCACATAGACCTTGGGCCGGGGCATGCCGGCGCCGTCGGCCATGTCGAAGACGTCGCGCACATAGTTGCGGACCAGGGCCTCGGGGTGGCTCTCGTCGACCTCCTGGGCGCCGTGCATCTTCAGGAGGATCTTGTCGGAATTCCAGTAGCTGAACAGGTTCATGCCGCCGGCCAGGAGCAGGGCGATCAGCATGCCGCTGGCCCCGCCGATCATGAAGCCGATCCCCATGAACAGGGCGGTCAGGGCGGCCAGCAGGGTGAAGGTTCTCAGGTGGTTGTGCATCTTGCGTTCGGCGATTGTTCCAGGCGCCAGATATGGGGAATGGTGAGGCCCTTGCGCAAGCACATGCGCGTTTGCGGCCTCTCGAAACCGTCACCGAGCGGCGCTATGATCGACCATGACAAGAACCAACGATCCCGCCGCCATTCTCGCGCGGCTCACCGAGGAATATGAGGCCTCGGTCGGCGCCCTCCGCGGCGCCCTGCAGAAATTCCTCGCCGACGGCTCGCCGCCCGATCCGGCGCTTCGGGCGTCCGGCGCCTTCACCTATCCGGAGCTGCGCCTGACCTGGCCGGCCGGGCAGGACTTCCCGCGTCTGTCGCGGGCCTATGCCCGGCTCTCGGCCCCAGGAACCTATGCGGTGACGGTGACCCGGCCCGACTTGTTCGGGGCCTATCTGGTGGAGCAACTGACCCTGCTGATGCAGGACTTCGCCGTGACCGTCGAGGTCGGCCGCTCGGACCAGGAGATTCCCTTCCCCTATGTGCTCGACGGCACGGTGGACCTGGCCAAGGCCGATGTGGGCGCCCGCGAGATCGCCCGGCACTTCCCCACCACCGAGCTGGCCCATATCGGCGACGAGATCGCCGACGGCTTCTGGACTCCGGCCCTGGAGGAGGCCCGGCCGCTGGCCCTGTTCGACGGCCTGCGGACCGACTTCTCCCTGGCCCGCCTGGCCCACTATACCGGCGCCCCGGCCGAGCATGTTCAGCCCTTCATCCTGTTCACCAACTACCATCGCTATGTGGACGAGTTCGTCGCCTGGGCCTGCGCCCAGCTGAAGGCCGGCGGGCCCTATACGGCCCTGTCGGCGGCCGGGCGGGTGGTGGTGACGGCCGAGACGGAAAACCCCGAGCTCGTGGTGTCCGAGGCGGCCTGGCGGCGCCACCAGATGCCCGCCTATCACCTGATGGCCAAGGATGGGCGCGGGGTGACCCTGATCAATATCGGCGTGGGGCCGTCCAACGCCAAGACGATCACCGACCATCTGGCCGTGCTGCGGCCCCAGGCCTGGCTGATGATCGGCCATTGCGGCGGCCTGCGGGGCAGCCAGACCATCGGTGACTATGTGCTGGCCCACGCCTATCTGCGTGACGACCACGTGCTGGACGATGTCCTGCCGCCGGAAATCCCGATCCCGCCGATCGCCGCGGGGCAGGTGGCCATGTTTGCCGACTTGAAGGCGCAGGTCGCAGGAGATGGAGGAGATGCCCCCTCGGACCAGGGCCGCGATCTCGACCGAGCGCGCCGGACGGCCGGCCTCCCCTCCCCCCTGCGGCGGCGACGCCACCGCCTCTTGCCCGGTGGCCCGCGCCTCCGCCCCGCTCAGCACGGGCCCTACGACGCGCGCCGCGGCGGCGCCG
>CAZERE010000192.1:0-3684 GCA_964515365.1 uncultured Phenylobacterium sp.
ACCGGGCCAAGGACATGCTGATCCGCGGCGGCGAGAACATCTACTGCGTCGAGGTCGAGAACGTCCTCTATGACCATCCGGCGATCATGGACGCCGCCATCGTCGGCGTGCCCCATCGCACCCTGGGCGAAGAGCCGGCCGCCGTGGTCACCCTGAAGCCCGGCGCCGAGGTGACCGAGCAGGAGCTGCGGGCCCACGTGGCCGAGCACCTGGCGGCCTTCAAGGTGCCGATCGCGGTCAAGTTCTGGCACGAGACCCTGCCGCGCAACGCCAACGGCAAGATCCTCAAGAACGAGCTCAAGAAGCTGTTCGAGGAACCGGCTGACGCCTGAGCCATGGGCCGTCAGCGCGCCGACCTGCTGCTGGTCGAGCGTGGCCTGTTCGACAGCCGCGCCAAGGCCCGGGCCGCCATCGAGGCGGGCCGGGTCGTGGCTGGCGGCGAGCCCGTGCGCCGTCCCGCCGACCTGCTGGATGAAGACATCGAGATCGCCGCCGAGCCCGCCCACCCTTGGGTTGGCCGCGCGGCGCTGAAGCTGGCGCACGCCCTGGAGATCTGGCCGATCCAGGTCGAGGGGCGCCACGTCCTGGACGTCGGCGCCTCCACCGGCGGGTTCACCGAGGTCTGTCTGAGCCGTGCCGCCGCGCGGGTCTGCGCGGTCGATGTGGGCCGTGGCCAGCTGCATCCCAGGATCGCTGAAGACCCGCGGGTCACGAGCCTGGAAGCCACCGACGCCCGGGACCTTGATGAAGACCGGATCGGCTTCGCGCCCGACCTCGTCGTCTGTGATGTCAGCTTCATCAGCCTGACCAAGGCCCTGCCCAGGGCGCTGGCCCTGGCGGCGCCGGGCGCGGACCTGGTGGTGCTGGTCAAGCCTCAGTTCGAGGTGGGACCGGCCGGGGTGGGCAAGGGCGGCGTGGTCAAGGACGAGGCCGCCCGCGCCCGCGCCCTGGCGGAGGCCCAGGCCTTTCTGGAGGCCGCCGGCTGGACCGTGAACGGCTGTGCGCCCAGCCCGATCACCGGGGGCGATGGGAATGTGGAATTCCTGGTCTGGGCGTCCAAGGCGGCGTGACCCACGAAAAAGGCCGCCCACCCGAAGGTGGACGGCCCATCGTGGACGAACCCTCAGGCCTTAGTCGACGACCTGATAGCGGCCCGAATTGTCGCGGCAGACGCGCACGAAGCGCTTCTGGGTCGAGCCGTCGGGCATGTAGATCGGGCTCTCGGCGATGCTGCAGCCGTCGGCGCCGGGCTGCTGGGCCACCGAATAGGTGCGGCCGTAGCGGTCATAGGCTTGGCCATACGAGCTGGACGACGACGAATAGCCGTAGCGGTTGCTGTCATAGGACGAGCCGTAATAGCCGGGCGCCGCGCCGCTCTGATAGTAGCCGCCCTGATACTGGGGCTGGGCGCGGCCATAGGATTGGCCGTAGCCCTGACCATAGCGGTTCTGGTCGTAATAGGCGCCGTTGCCGTAGCCGTACTGGTTGTTCTGGGTCGAGCGGTTGTCATAGCCTGGGGCGCAGGCCGCACCCCGGTTGCCGACCGCAGCGCCCGCCGCAGCGCCGAGCGCGCCGCCCAGCAGGGCGCCTTCGGTGCGCACGCCGCCGGCGGCCGCGTTGGAGCCGATCACCGCGCCAAGCGCGCCGCCGATGAGGGCGCCGGCCGTGCTGCGGTTGGTCTGATCGCGGCGGCAGGGGTCGTAATAGGTGTTGCCCTGGGTCTGGCCGTAATAGCCGTAGGACTGCGCCGAGGCCATGGTCGGAGCCAGAGCGGCGCCGGCGAGAGTGGCGACGCCCGCAACCGCGGCGACGGCGCCCTTGGCGATGGTGGAACGGGTGGACATCGTAGCTCTCCCTTGAGCGGAAAATCGTGGGCGGCGGGTGAGGCTCGCCCTTGTCGATCTCCAATATGGCGGCGCTTTCCTGAACGGTCCTTGAGTGGGTCGTTCATGTTCGTTCATCTGGCCTGCGACGAGCCGATCGTGGCGTCAGGCGTCAAAATGTGAAATGGGCGTGGGGATGCGAAGTTCCAAGCCCGTCCGCCGTTCCGCCCCCCGTCCGCCCCCAGGCCCCGGCCCAGAGGTCGAGGTGACGATCGCCGAGATGGGCGGGGAGGGCGATGGCCTTGCGCCGGGGCCGATCTTCGCCTCCTTCACCCTGCCCGGCGAGCGGGTGCGCGTGGCCGGGACCGGCGAGCGGCGCAAGACCCTGGCGATCCTGGAGCCGAGCCCCGAGCGGGTAGAACCCCCGTGCCCGCACTTCGGCCTCTGCGGCGGCTGCGCCCTGCAGCATTGGCGAACCGACGCCTATCTGGCCTGGAAGCGCGAACGTCTCATCGGCACCCTGGCCCGGCAGCATATCGAGACCGAGGTCCTGCCGATCTTCGCCTCGCCGCCGTTCAGCCGCCGCCGGGTGGCGCTGCACGCTCGCCAGGGCGCGCGGGGCGAGGCCCGCCTGGGCTACAAGATCCGCAATTCCTGGGACCTGGTGGATATCCAGGTCTGTCCGATCGCCGATCCCAAGATCACCGCGGCCCTGCCGGCCATGCGCCGCCTGGCCGCGCCCCTGTTCGAGCATCCTAAGTCGGCCCCGACCCTGCACGTCACCGCGACCGACGACGGGATCGACATCGACATCACCGGCGTCGAGCGCAAGAGCGGCGGCCTGTCGGCCGATGCGCGCATGCGCCTGGCCGAGCAGGCTGCGGCCGGCGGCTTCGCCCGCGTCTCGATGGATGGCGAGATCGCCTATATGGACCAGACCGCCCCCAGCGTGCGGCTGGGCGACATCCGCGTGGTTCTGCCGCCGGGCGCCTTCCTGCAGGCCGTGCCGGCGGCCGAACGGACCATGGTCGATTTCGTGGCCCAGGCCGCCGCGGGCGCCGAGCGGATCGCCGACCTCTATTGCGGGGTGGGCACCTTCACCTTCGCCCTGGCGCAGATCGCGCCGGTCTACGCCGCCGACGGATCGGCGCCGGCCATCGCAGCCCTCAACGCCGCGGTCGCCACGGCGCCTGGCCTGAAGGGCGTCACGGCCGAAGCCCGCGACCTGGTCCGCCGGCCGCTGCTAATCCAGGAGATGAAGAAGATCGATCTGGCGGTGTTCGACCCGCCCCGGGCCGGCGCCGCCGAGCAGGTCGTCGAGATCGCCGGCTCCAAGGTCAGCCGAGTGATCGGCGTCTCCTGCAACCCGGCCACCTTCGCCCGGGACGCCCGCGCCCTGATCGACGCCGGCTTCAGGCTGGAGCAGGTGCTGCCGGTGGACCAGTTCCTGTGGTCGCCGCATGTGGAGCTGGTCGGGGTGTTCCGCCGCTAGCTAGCCGAACAGATCGACCTGATCGCCGACGCGGGGCGGGACCTTGAAGGCTGACAGATCAAGGTCAGGGAGGGCCTGGTCCAGGCCATAGCGCCGACGGGCGGCCCGGAACCTCTGGCCCATCATCTGGGCCACAGGCCCCTGGCCCTTCATCCGGGAGCCGAAGGTGGCGTCATAGGCCTTGCCGCCACGCATCTGGCGGACCAGCGACATGACCCGGGCCGCCCGGTCGGGATGGTCGGTGGCCAGCCACTCCTCGAACAGGTCCTTGATCTCCAGGGGCAGGCGCAGGGCCACATAGCCAGAGCCCACGGCGCCGGCCTGGGCGCTGCGCTCCAGCACCGCCTCCATCTCGTGGTCGTTCAGGCT
>CAZERE010000193.1:0-3620 GCA_964515365.1 uncultured Phenylobacterium sp.
AGGTGTCGATGGTCGTCCGCCGCGAAGGCGAACAGTTCCGCACCTATTGCCACTACGGCACCGGCAACTATCACCCGATCACCGCGCGCATCTATACCGACCTCTCCCTGTTCACGACCGACCCGGCCCTGGCGCGGGATTCCTCGCGGGTGTTCAACTTCATCACCGGCTACGCCCGCCCGACCCAGCTGGAGAAGCTGTCCTTCTCGCCGGTGACCATGAAGCACGACCTGATCAGCCTGATCGGTCAGGAGGCGGCCAACGCCAAGGCGGGCAAGCCTGCGGCCATCTGGGCCAAGATGAACGCCCTGGTCGATCCCGAGGTCATCGACGCCCTCTATGCCGCCAGCCAGGACGGCGTCTCGATCGACCTGGTCATCCGCGGCATCTGTTGCCTGCGTCCGGGCGTGGCGGGCCTGTCGGAGAATATCCGGGTCAAGAGCATCGTCGGCCGCTTCCTGGAGCATTCGCGGATCGTGGCCTTCGCCAACGGCCAGACCATGCCGTCGAGCAAGGCGCGGGTCTTCATCTCCTCGGCCGACTGGATGCCGCGCAACCTCGACCGCCGGGTCGAAAGCCTGGTGCCGGTGGAGAACCCGACGGTTCACCAGCAGGTGCTGCAGCAGATCATGGTGGCCAACCTCAAGGATGAAGCCCAGAGCTGGACGCTGGACGCTTCGGGGCGCTACACCCGCGATCCCAACTGGGACCACCCCAGCGCCTTTTCCGCGCACGAGTACTTCATGACCAATCCAAGCCTGTCAGGCCGGGGACAACGTGTGAAGGATATGCCGCGCGCGATCGACCATGTCGCAGCACGAAGCTAGGCCTGAAAGCCGCCAGGCGGCGGTCATCGACGTTGGCTCCAACTCCGTCCGACTGGTGATCTACCGGCTGGAAGGCCGGGCCATCTGGACCGTCTACAACGAAAAGGCCCTGGCGGGCCTCGGCCGCGACATGGCCGAGACCGGCCGGCTGGCTCCCGACGGCGTCGAGATCGCGCTGAGCGCCCTGCGCCGGTTCCGAGCCATCCTCCAGGGCTGGGAGCCTCACGAGGTGGTGGCTGTGGCCACGGCTGCGGTCCGCGAGGCCGAGGATGGCCCAGCCTTCGCTGAGCGCCTGCGCGGCGAACTCGGCCTGCCGCTGCGGGTGCTCTCGGGGGAAGAGGAAGCCTATTTCGCCGCCGCCGGCGTCCTGGCGGGCCATCCTGACGCCCGCGGCCTGGCGGGCGACCTCGGCGGTTCGAGCCTCGAACTGGTGCGGCTGGGTCAGGACGGCCCTGAGCCGGGGGTGACCCTGCCGCTTGGACCTTTCGCCCTGGGGGCGCCGCGGCCGCTGGCGGCGGACGACGCCCGCCGCTTGATCGACGCCAGCCTCGATCCCCTGGCCGACGGCCTCAACTGCGCGGAGTTCCACGCCGTCGGCGGCGCCTGGCGTAACCTTGGCCTGCTGCACATGATCATGACGGACTATCCCCTGCGGGTGGCCCACCAATATGAGATGTCGCGCTCCGAGGCCCTTGATCTGAGCCGCTTCGTGGTCCGGCAGTCGCGAACCTCGCTGGAGCGGATCGAGGGACTCTCGAAGAAGCGCTACGAAACCCTCCCCTATGCGGCCCTGGTGCTGGAATCCCTGATCGAGCGCCTGGGCCTGGAGCGGATCGTGATCTCGGCCTTTGGCCTGCGGGAAGGCCTGCTGTGGCACGGCATGGACGAGGCGATCCGCCGGCGGGACCCCCTGCTGGAGGGCTGTGTGGCCATGAGCGCCATGCGCGGGCTGTCGGCGGGCGATCTCACCAGCGCCCTGCACGCCTGGGTCACCCCGGCGCTGCGCGCCCTGCCGCCGGTCTTCGGGGACCGCGATCCGCTCCTGATCGCCGCGGCCTGCCGGCTGGCCGATCTCGGCGGGCGCCTGCACCCCGACCATCGCGCCGAACTGGCCTTCGCCCAGGTCCTGAGGGCGCCCATCGCCGGCATGAGCCACGCCGAGCGGTGCTTCCTGGCGCTGGCGACCTTCGCCCGCCATTCCGCCTCCAGCAACATTCCGGAGTCCGCCACCATCATGCGGGTTCTGAGCGCCGAGCGACGCGCCCGCGCCCGCGCCCTGGGCGCCGCCCTGCGCCTGGGCGCCGACCTTTCGGGTCGCAACGGCCAGCTCCTGTCCGAAGCGGCGCTGGAGATCGACGGGCCGGCCCTGCGCCTGACGGCGACCCCCGGCTGGTCGGACCTGCTCTTGGGTGAGCAGACAAAGAAAAGGGCGGCGACCCTGGCCGCCGCCCTGAAACTCAAGCTTGAACTGAACGCGCTCTAACTGGAGGCGCGCGGCGCCCGGCGGACCTCGACGACCCGGACCCGGGCGCCGTCGAGCACCAGGGCCAGTTCGCCGCGCTTCACCCGCAGGGCGTCCTCGCCAAAGGCTTCCCGGCGCCAGCCCTGCAGGGCGGGCGTCTCGGCCTCATCGTCATTGGCGATCTGTTCCAGGTCGGAGACCGTCGCGATCAGCTTGGAGGCCACGCCGGCGTCCTCCGCGCGGGCCTTGAGCAGCACCTTGAGCAGTTCGACCACGGCCCCGGCGGCCGGCGAATTCGTGCTGCGCGCACGCTCGACCTGGGGCGCGTTCGCCTCGGGGTTCTTCAGCCCCTCGCGGATGGCCTCCAGCAGGTCGGGGCCGAACTTGGAGCCGGAAAAGCCCTTGGGCACCGAGCGCAGGCGGTCGAGGCCCGCCGCGTCGGTCGGGGCCTGGGTCGCCACCTCGTCGATGGCGTCGTCCTTCAGGATCCGCCCGCGGGGCTGGTCGCGGCTCTGGGCCGTGCGTTCGCGCCAGGCGGCCACGGCCTTGTAGACCGACAGGTATTTGGAGGTGTGCCGGCGCGGTTTCAGCCGCTTCCAGGCGTTTTCCGGCTCGACGTCATAATTGGCCGGGTCGGTCAGGGCCTGCATCTCGTCGGTCACCCAGACCAGTCGGCCCTCCTTCTCCAGCCGCGCGCGCAGCATGGGATAGAGCTTGGCCAGGTGGGTCACGTCGGCGAGCGCATAGGTCAGCTGCGACTCCGCCAGCGGACGCCTTGCCCAGTCGGTGAAGCGGCTCGACTTGTCGAGCTCGATCTTCAGCATCTGGCGGACCAGGGCGTCATAGGCGATCTGCTCGCCAAACCCGGCGGCCATGCCGGCCACCTGGGTGTCGAACAGGGGCCTGGGCATGGCCTTCAGATTGTTGAATATCTCCACGTCCTGGCGGGCGGCGTGGAAGACCTTGAGGATGGTCTCGTCACGCATGATTTCCAGGAAGGGCTCAAGGTCCATGCCCTCGGCCATGGGGTCGATGACCGCTTCGTCACTGGGGGTCGCAGCCTGGATCAGGCAGAGCCTCGGCCAGTAGGTGGTCTCGCGCATGAACTCGGTGTCCACGGCGACGAAGGGCTGGCCCTTCAGTCTGTCGCAGAACGCCGCGAGTTCGGCGGTGGTTGTAATCGGCGTCATCCGGTAGCTATAGCCTCGCGCGCGACCGAGTCTGCAAGCGCCCGATGCATGGGCGCATCAATTTCTTTCCGCCCCCGAAGGGGCCAGGGCACACGAAATGACCGATCGGCCAAATGGCCTGACCTACGCCCAGGCGGGTGT
>CAZERE010000194.1:0-406 GCA_964515365.1 uncultured Phenylobacterium sp.
ACCACAAGAATCAAAAGAAGGGTAAAGCAGGAGCCAATCGTCACCTGGGCACGCGGCGGATCGAGATGGCCGCCTGGTCCATCGGCATGGCCCAGCGGGCCCTGGACATGATGGTCGAATACGCCCCGCAGCGGACCACCTTCGGCGCGCCCCTGTCCGAGCGCCAGGCGATCCAGTGGTGGGTGGCCGATGCGGCGACCCGCATCCATGCCGCGCGGCCGATGACCTATGACTGCGCCTGGAAACTCGACCAGGGCCGCGACACCCGCATGGAAATCTCCATGATCAAGGCCTACGCCACCGAAATGGCCTGGGAGGTGGTCGACCACGCCATGCAGACCTTCGGCGCCATGGGCATGACCAAGGAGCTGCCCTTGCAGCTGATGGCCACGCGCCTGCGCACCAT
>CAZERE010000194.1:416-3596 GCA_964515365.1 uncultured Phenylobacterium sp.
CGCAAATGAGCACCAAGGCCGACCATCTCTCGATCAGCGTCCAGGATCATGTGGCCCAGCTGGTCTTCCACCGGCCGCCGGCCAACCATGTGTCGGTGGACCTGGTCCGCGACCTGGCCGACGCCCTGCTGGCCTTCGACAAGGATCCAGCGGTGCGCGCCAGCGTCCTGGCCTCCGACGGCAAGCCCTTCTGCGCCGGCGCCGATCTGGCCTCTCCCACCGGCATCGGCGGGGCGGGCATGGGCGGGGTCTCCGAACTCTACGACCAGGCGATCCGGCTGTTCTCGGTGGAAAAGCCCATCGTCGCGGCCGTGCAAGGCGCCGCGGTAGGCGCAGGCCTCGGCCTCGCCCTGGTCGCCGACTTCCGCGTGGCGGCGCCCGAGGCGCGGTTCTCGGCCAATTTCGTCAAGCTGGGCTTCCATCCGGGCTTTGGCCTGACCCACACCCTGCCCCGGGTGATCGGCGCCCAGAGGGCCGACCTGATGTTCCTCACCGGCCGGCGCATCCGGGCCGAGGACGCGCTCGCCTTCGGCCTGGTGGACGAGCTGGTCCCGGCCGACGAGCTACGCCAATCGGCCTTCGCGCTGGCCGCCGAGCTGGCCGAGAACGCGCCGCTGGCCGTGGTCGCCACCCGCAAGACGACCCGTGGCGCCCTGGCCGAGGCGGTGCGCGCCGCCACCGCCCACGAGCACGTCCAGCAGACCACCCTGCGCGCCACCGAGGACTTCGCCGAGGGCGTGGCCGCGGTGAACGAACGCCGCCCGGGCCAGTTCAAGGGGCGGTGAAGGCGATGCCGCCCTCGTCCTTCGAGGCCCGCTCACGCGGGCGCCTCAGGATGAGGGCGAATGAGGGCATGGAGCCGACCCCCACCTCCTCATGCTGAGGTGCGAGCGCAGCGAGCCTCGAAGCACGCTGCGCTCGGTCTCAGCTTCAGGTGACGGGGAAGCCCTTGTCGCGGAGATAGGCGCCCACGTCGGGATCGCGGCCGCGGAAGGCGCGGTAGCCTTCGGCAGGGTCCACCGTGTCGCCCACCGCCATGACGTGGTCGATCAGGGCCTGGGCCACCTGCTTGTCGTACATGCCGCCCGGCGCAGCCTTGAAGGCCTCCACCGCGTCCTGGGACAGCACCTCGGACCAGAGATAGCTGTAATAGCCGGCCGAATAGCCGTCCGAGGCGAAGATGTGGGCGAACTGCGGCGTGCGGTGGCGCATGGGCAGCTCGCGGGGCATGCCGAGCTTGGCGAGCTCTTCCTTCTCGAAGGCGTCGGGATCGATGTCGGCGTCGCCGGCCAGGTGCAGCTTCATGTCGATCAGGGCCGAGGCCAGATATTCGGTGACCTCGAAGCCCTGACGGAAGGTCGAGGCCGCGGCGATCTTGTCCACCAGGGCCTGGGGCATGGGCTCGCCGGTCTGGTAGTGCAGGGCGAAGCGGCTCAGCACCGGCTGGGTCGGCAGCCAGGCCTCGTTCACCTGGCTGGGGAACTCTACATAGTCGCGCGGCACGCTGGTGCCCGACAGGGACGGATAGGTGACGTTCGACATCAGGCCGTGGATGGCGTGGCCGAACTCGTGGAACATGGTGGTGGCGTCATCCCACGAGATCAGCACCGGCTGGCCCGCCGCGCCCTTCACGAAGTTGGAGTTGTTGGAGACGATCGGGGTGATCTCCCCGTCCATCTTCTGCTGGCTGCGATAGGCGTTCATCCAGGCGCCGGAGCGCTTGCCGGTCCGGGCATAGGGATCGAAGTACCAGAGGCCCAGATGGGCGTCGTTGCGGCGGACCTCCCAGACCTTGATGTCGGGATGGGCCACGGGGATGTCGGCGACGGGGACGAAGCTCATCCCGTAGACCTCGCCGGCGGCCCAGAACATGCCCTCCCGCAGCTTGTCGAGCTGCAGGTAGGCCTTCACCTCGTTCATATCCAGCGCGTAGCGATCGGCGCGGACCTTCTCGGCGTAGTAGCGATAGTCCCAGGGCTCGATCTTCACCCCGCCCTTTTCGGCGTCGGCGATGGCCTGCATCTCGGCCACCTCTTCGCCCACCCGGGCGATGGCGGCGGGCCAGACCCGCATGAGCAGGTCCATGGCCGCCTCGGGCGTCTTGGCCATGGCCGCCTCAAGACGCCAGTGGGCGTGGGTCGGATAGCCCAGCAGGTTGGCCCGCTCGACCCGCAGCTTGAGGATCTTCTGGATCAGGCCGTTGTTGTCGTGGGCGTCGCCATTGTCACCGCGGCTGTAGTAGGTGCGCCACACCTTCTCGCGCAGGTCCCGTCGGTCGGAATAGGTCAGGAACGGGTCCATGGAGGAGCGGGTGTTGAGAATGGCGTATTCGCCGGGGCGCCCGCGGGTCTCGGCGGCGGCGGCGGCGGCATCGCGCACATCCTGGGGCAGGCCGCCCAGTTCGGCCTCGGTCTTCAGATAGAGGACATAGTCGGTCTCGTCGGCCAGCAGGTTCTGGTTGAAGGCGTTGAAGGCCTGGGCCAGTTCGCCATTGATCTCGGCCACCCGGGTCTTGGCCGCGGGGCTGAGCCTGGCGCCGGCGCGCACGAAGCGGTTCCAGCCCTTCCAGGCCAGGCGCTGCTGTTCCGGCGTCAGGCCGGCGCTCTCGCGGCCCTCATAGACCGCCTCGATCCGGGCGAAGAGCTTGGCGTTCTGCAGGATGGCGTCCCCATGGGCCGATAGCTTCGGCGCCATGGCGGTCTGGACCTCGCGCATCTCCGGGGTCGAGAGGGTCGCGCCCCAGACGCCGTAGAACATCGACACCCGCTCATGAGCCGCACCGGCCCGCTCCAGGGCCGCGATGGTGTTTTCGAAGGTGGCGGGTTCGGGGTTGTTGGCGATGGCCTCGACCTCGGCCAGTTCCTGCGCCATGGCCGCCTCCAGGGCCGGGGCGAAGTCGGCCACCTTGACCTTGTCGAAGGCCGGCACGCCGCCATAGGGGCCGGTCCAGGGCGCCAGCAGGGGCGCGCCATCGACGGCGAAGGCGGGAAGCGGCAGGGCGGCGGCGCCAAGCGCTGCGCTTGAGACGGCCAGGAACATGCGCCGGTCCATGAAGACTCCGATATTCGTGAAAGGTTTGGGCGCGACCTTAGCCGTCTTGGGCTGAACGTCACATGACGGGGTTGTAATGTTACGTCCGCAGGCCCTGGCGGGAGGCCCGGACGCCCGCTAAAGCCGTGG
>CAZERE010000195.1:0-3594 GCA_964515365.1 uncultured Phenylobacterium sp.
CCAGATCGCCGAGCCTCAGAAGGTCCAGGCCATTGGCCCGGGAGAAGCCGATGATGGCCAGCATCACGCCGAGCGCGCCGCCGTGGAAGCTCATGCCGCCGTGCCAGACCTGCAGGATCTCCACGGGGTTCGTCCAGATCACCGCGGGGCTGTAGAACAGGATGTAGCCCAGCCGGCCGCCGAGAATGATTCCCAGGGTCACCCACAGGATCAGGTCGTCGATCTGGACGGGCGTGGCCGCCGGTCCGCGGGCGGGCGCCAGGCGCGGATCGCGCACCATGGTCACCACATAGCGCCAGCCGATCAGGATCCCGGCCACATAGGCCAGGGCGTACCAACGGATGGCGAAGGGCCCGATCTGGATCAGAACGGGGTCGAATTCGGGGAAGGGCACCGGCAAGTTCTCCAGCCAATTCGCGTCTGTTTAGCCGAGAAGCCCTTCGCATTCATCCCCCGGCGCCCCATATTGCGGGGGCGCGGCGGCCTGTCCCGCGCTTTAGAGCCGACGATGCAGACCCAGAATCCCTTCCTCGACGAGATCGCCAAGCTGACCACGGCGGCCATGGGCATGGCCCAGGCCGCGAGCGAGGAGGCCAAATCAGCCTTCCGCGCCCAGGCCGACCGCGCCGCGGCCGAACTGGATCTGATCCGACGCGAGGAGTTCGAGGCCTTGAAGGCCGAGGTGGCCGCCCTGCGCGGCGAACTCGAAGCCCTGCGCGGACAGGCGCCAAACGCCTGAAAACCGGCGTTCACGAATACGCGAACGAGGCTCGCGCCCGGGAAGAAGCCGGTGACAGCAAGCCCGCGAAGCAGACTAGTTTCATGACTGTCGGTGAGTCGGTCGGGTCTCGCGCCTGATCCGCCGCAGCGAAAGGACCGTGGGTTCCATGGATATGCCCCAGCCTGACGAAGACGTCGTTCTCGGCCTCGATCCCCTGGATGTGGTCGAGCATGTGCTTACGGCCGAAAACCTCGAATTCGACCGCACCGAAGACGGTGACCTGGCCTTCACCCTGGCGGGTGAATGGAAGGACTACGAACTCTGGTTCGCCTGGCGGCCGGAGGCTGACTGCCTGCAGCTCTGCCTGGCGCTCGGCCATACGGTCGAGACCGCGGCCCGCGCCCCGGCCCACGAACTGGTCGGCCTGGTCAATCAGCGCCTGTGGCTCGGCCATTTCGAGCTGTGGGACGAGGGCGAGATCGTCTTCCGCCACGCCATGGCCCTGACCAGCGCCGAGCGGCCCAGCCTGTCCCAGGCCGCCGCCATGATCGATATCGCCGTGGAAGGCGCCGCCCGCTTCTTCCCGGCCTTCGACTTCATGGTCCGCGGGGCCAAGACCCCGGCCGAAGCCATGGCCGCCTGCATGTTCGAGACCGTCGGCGAAGCCTGAGGGCCTCGCCCTGACGCGGCCCCTTCGCTAGAACCCTCCGGTCTCAAGCCTGAGGGAGGATCCGATGGGGCCATTGCTGATGCTGGGCGCCGGCCGTATGGGCGGGGCGCTGATCGCCGGCTGGCGTCGCGCGGGCCTGCTTTCGGCCGCGGACCTGATGATCCGCGATCCCTATCCCGGCGATGAGGCCAAGGCCGCGATCGCCGACGGCGCGCGCCACGATCCTGATCCTGCGGCCATGGGCCGGGCCGAAACGGTGCTGCTGGCGGTGAAGCCTCAGCTCTGGCGCGAGGCGGCGGGCGAGGTGAGCCAGGCCCTGGCGGCCGACGCGGTCATCGTCTCCATCGCCGCGGGCGTGCCGGCGGCGGAGATTTCCAAGGCCTTTGGCGGGCGCGCCGTCGCCCGGATCATGCCGACCACCGCCGCAGCCATCGGCCAGGGCACGGCCAGCCTCTACGCCACCGATCCGGCCGCCGCCGCCCGGGCGCAGGCCCTGTTCGCCGCCGTCGGCGCAGTGGTCGAGCTGGACGACGAAGAGCTCATGCATGCCGCCACGGCGGTGTCGGGCTCGGCCCCGGCCTATCTCTACGCCTTCGTCGAAGCCCTGGAGGCTGCGGGCGCTGCGGCGGGCCTGCCGGCGGACTCCGCCCAGCGCCTGGCCCGGGCGACCATCGCCGGGGCTGCGGCCCTGCTGGCCGACAGCGGCGAGGAGCCGGCCGAACTGCGCAAGCAGGTGACTTCGCCGGGCGGCACGACCCAGGCGGCGCTGGAGGTGCTGATGGGCGAGGGCGGCCTTGGCCCCCTTCTGGAGACCGCCGTCGCCGCGGCGGCCCGGCGTTCGCGCGAACTGGGCGCCTGAGGCCGGTCCAGGCCTCAGGCCGGCAGCCGGATCGCCGCGCGCAGGCCGCCCAGGGGCGAGCGGTCCAGCAGGACTTCACCCCCATGGCCGCGGGCCACGTCCCGGGCGATGGCCAGGCCAAGACCCACGCCCTTGATGTTCTGGTTGCGCGCCTCATCCAGCCGGTTGAAGGCCTTGAAGGCGTCCTCGTACTGGGCCGCGGGAATGCCCGGGCCGTCGTCGTCCACGGCGATCTCCACCCCGCCTGAAGGCAGGCGTCGGGCCACCACCTCGACGGTCTCCCCGTGGACGGCGGCGTTCATCACCAGGTTGGAGACCGCGCGTCTCAGGGCGCTGGGCCGCACCCGGGCGGTCAGGTCGTCAGGCGCCTCGACCCGGACCTGGGCGCCGGCGCGGATCGCGCCCTCGGCCACCTCCGCCAGCAAGGGTCCCAGCGCCACGTCCTCCACCGCCTCGCCCCCCTCGCCGCGGGCGAAGGCCAGGTACTCGTCGATCATGTGCTCCATCTCGGCCAGGTCCCGCTTCATCTCGGCGGTGCGCGTCCCCGGCGGCGCCAGGGCCAGCTCCAGCTTCAGGCGGGTGAGCGGCGTGCGCAGGTCGTGGCTGACCGAGGCCAGCAGGGCGGTGCGCTGTTCAATATGCCGCTGGATGCGCGACTTCATGGACAGGAAGGCGTGGGCCGCCTGGCGGACTTCGCGGGCGCCGTGGGGCTTGAAGCCGGTGTCGTCCACGCCGCGGCCAAAGGCGTCGGCGGCGGCCGCCAGGCGCTCGATGGCCCGGGTCTGGTTGCGGATGAAGAGGATGGCCACGGCGGTCAGCAGCAGGGTGGCCACCGTCATCCAGAGGATGAAGATGTGCCCCTGGGTGGCGAAGGCCCGGTCCCGGGGCGCCAGGACCCGCAGCACCCCTTCGTCCACCTGGACCCGGATGTCCACATAGGCGGGGTAGCGGGTGGTGTCGAACCAGAAGGGGGCGTCCAGCCGCTCGGCCAGGGCGCGCTTGAGGGCGCGGTCTACGGGCGCGAAGAAGGAGTAGCGCCGGTTCTGGGGCAGGACCCGCCCCTCCTGCAGGGCGATGGAGAGGCTTAAGGATTCCTCGGCCCGCCTGGCCAGAACGGCGAAGGCCTCGGGGCTCTTGTCGTCCTGATAGCCCTCCACGGCCCAGGCGACCTCGCCGGCCAGGCCGTCGGTTGCGGCATCTGCACCTCCGCCGCCTTCCACGACGACGACCTGAACCGCGTCCTTGGCCTGGATGGCAACGAGCACTTCGCGGTGTATTTCGGGACTGTGGGCGGTCGGCTGTGAGCGGTGGGCAGTAGTAATGTCCTCCAAATCTGAAGCTCAC
>CAZERE010000196.1:0-3526 GCA_964515365.1 uncultured Phenylobacterium sp.
GAAGTCGACGATCCAGACGAACTCGAAGCGATCCTCGTCCACCAGCTTCAGGTCGGTCCCGACCTTGGTCCGGGCCGAGCCTGCGAACTTGTAGAAGACCTTGGGGTCGCCGGCGGCGAAGAAGGCCGCGTCCCCCTGGCCAAGGCCGAGCGCGCGCATCAGGCCGTCAGTCTTTTCGGCGCCCAGGTTCTTGGCGATGGGGCCGCCCCAGCCGCCCTGGTCCTCGCTCCAGAAGATGTAGCCGAGGCCCGGCTGGCCCTCGCCCTGCGCCCAGGAGTTCATCCGGTCGCAGAAGGCGCGGCTGCCGCCCTTGGGCGCAGGGATCGCCCACACCGCGTTCCTGGCGTCTTCCAGGATGCGGGCGAACAGGCCAAAGCCGCCGCCACGGAAGTGGTCGGACACGTCCTGCATCTCGATGGGGTTGCGCAGGTCGGGCTTGTCGGAGCCGTACTTGGCGATCGCCTCCCGGTACGGGATGCGCGGGAAGGGATAGGGGGTGACCGGCTTGCCCTGGCCGTATTCTTCGAACACCCCGTGCATCACCGGCTCGATGGCGGCGAAGATGTCGTCCTGGGTGACGAAGCTCATCTCCACGTCGAGCTGATAGAATTCCAGGCTGCGGTCAGCCCGCAGGTCCTCATCGCGGAAGCAGGGCGCGATCTGGAAATAGCGGTCGAAGCCGGCGACCATCAGCAGCTGCTTGAACTGCTGCGGCGCCTGGGGCAGCGCGTAGAACTTGCCCGCATGCAGGCGCGAGGGCACCAGGAAGTCCCGGGCGCCTTCCGGCGAGGACGCCGTCAGGATCGGGGTCTGGAACTCGTTGAAGCCCTGGTCGGTCATCCGGCGGCGGATCGAGGCGATCACCTGGCTGCGCAGCAGGATGTTGCGGTGCAGGGTCTCGCGGCGCAGGTCCAGATAGCGGTGCTTGAGGCGGATTTCCTCAGGATAGTCAGGCTCGCCAAACACCGGCAGCGGCAGTTCGGCGGCTTCCGACAGGACATCCACGCCCTTGGCCTGCACCTCGACCTCGCCAGTGGGCAGGTTGGCGTTCACCGTGTCGGGCGTCCGCGCAACGACCTCGCCCTCGACGCAGATGACGCTCTCGGCGCGCAGGCGCTCCACCGTGGCGAAGCCCGGGGTCTCCGGCGCAAACACCAGCTGGGTCAGGCCGTAATTGTCCCGTAGGTCGATGAAGACCAGCCCCCCATGGTCGCGCTTGCGATGAATCCAGCCCGAAAGGCGGACGGTCTTGCCCGTGTCGGCGGCGCGAAGCTGGCCGCAGGTGTGGGAGCGGTAAGGGTGCATGAGGAGTCGCAGAAAAAGCAGGGAAAACGAGGCGCGGAAGGGCGCATGTGGGGCCTGCCTTGTCAAGGCGGCGGGCCGGCGAAGACCAGCCCGTCGCCCTGAGATCGGCGGCCTATTTCGCGGGATCGACCAGGGCCTGGTAGACCAGGGTCCGGGTGGCGGTCCCCAGATCCGGCCCGCCGGTGCCGCCGAACCGCTGGATCATGCCGACGAACACGATGTCGTTGGTGGGATCGACCCAGAACCAGGTGCCGGCCGCCCCGCCCCAGCTGAGCGTCCCCTTCCCTTCCAGGCCGCCGGCCTTGCGGGGATCCTTGATCACCGCGAAGTCGAGGCCGAAGCCCACGGCGTCATTGAAGCGCTGCCCCACCGAGCCATTGGACGACACCAGGGCGTCCTCCGGAATCATGTCGGTCCCCATCAGCTCGACCGTGGCCGGCGCCAGGATGCGCACCCCGTCCAGCTCGCCGCCATTGGCGATCATCTCGGCGAAACGGGCATAGTCGGAGGCCGTCGAGACAAGACCGCCGCCGCCGGATTCCATGCGCGGAGCCACGGTGAAGTCCTGGGCAGGGGCGCCAGCCAGCTCCTTGGCTTCGAACAGACGCCCACCATTGGGGGCGCCCACATAGACCGCCGCCAGGCGGTCGGCCTGGCCAGCCCGCACCTGGAAGCCGGTGTCGGTCATCTTCAGCGGCTTGAAGATCCGCTCGGCCATGAAGTCGCCCAGGGTCTGGCCGGTCAGCTTCTCGACGATATGGCCCTGGATATCGACGGCGATGGAATAGCTCCAGTCCGTACCCGGTTGAAACATCAGGGGAATGGTCGCGGTTTTCTCGACCATCTCCTGCAGCGAGGACGAGCCCAGGACGCTCTTCTCGCGGAACATCCGATCGACGGCGTGCTCCTCCGACAGGCCGTAGCCGAAGCCGGCCGTATGGCTCATCAGCTCGCGCATGGTCGGATCGCGGGTCACCGCCTCCAGGATCGGCTGGCCCTCGGCGTCCGTCCCGGTCATCACCTTCAGATTGGCCAGTTCGGGGACGTACTTGCTGACCGGATCATCCAGCCGCCAACGGCCTTCCTCGAACAGGATCATCATGGCCACGCCGGTCACCGGCTTGGTCATCGAATAGATGCGGAAGATGGCGTCCTTCTCCATCGCCCGCTGATCGGCCAGGCTCGCCTGGCCATAGGTGTTGAAGGCCACCACCTTGCCGTGGCGGGCCAGCAGCGTGGTCATGCCCGCCACACGGCCATCGGCGACCGCCTGGGCCATGGCGGCGTCCAGGCGCTCCAGGCGGTCGGCGGAAAAGCCCACCGACTCGGGGCTGGCGGCGGCCGGCAGGGGCGCAGGCGCCCGCTGGGCCAGGGCTGCGGGCGGCGCAGCCAGCAGGGCGACGGCCAGCGTCGCCGCCGCCAGGCGGTTGAAGTGGAACATGTGTGGCCTCCCCTGAGCTCTTTGGGCGGAAGCCTATCGGAGCCTGCGGCCGCCGCAATGGTCAAGCTGACCCTGGCGGGGCGGCCGTGGATTTATTTCGGCTTGAACCGCTTGCTGGTCGGGAAGCCGCGCGGGGCGAGCTTGCCGGCCCCGGCCCTGCGGCCCAGCCAGTCGCGCCACTCGGCCCAGACCCGGGTGCGACCCGCCGGATCGATCCAGACGGCGCCGGTCTCGGCCTCGAACACGGTGGCGTCCCGCAGGCCGCCCTCGCGATAGGCCTGCAGCTTGACCCCCTTGCCCCGGGGCATTTCGGGCAGCTCGGCGAGGGGGAAGATGAGGATCTTGCCGTTGTCGCCGATCACCGCGAGGTGGTCGCCGCGCACCGCCAGGGTCGGCAGGGCGCCGCGCTTGTCCACGGTCAGAACCTGTTTCCCCGCCCGGCGGGCGGAGACCGCCTCGTCCTCGATGAGCACGAACCCGTAGCCGGCCTTGGAGGCCAGCACCCGACGCACGCCCGGCTTGTGGGCGAAGACATCGACGATCTCGACCTGGTCCTCCAGATCGATCATCAGCCGCAGCGGCTCCCCATGGCCTCGGGCCGAGGGCAGCTTGTCGCAGCCGATGGTGAAGAACCGCCCGTCCGAGGCCAGGATCAGCAGCTTGTCGGTGGTCTCGGCCGGCACGATGAAGCCGAGCTTGTCGCCCTCCTTGACCTTGAGCTCGGAGGGATCCTCGACCTTGCCCTTGGCGGCCCGGATCCAGCCACGCTCCGACAGGATG
>CAZERE010000197.1:0-1691 GCA_964515365.1 uncultured Phenylobacterium sp.
CATCAATGTCATCCTGCTCTGGGGCGAAGCCGCCAGCCGAGGATTCAGCCGGTCGACCTGGATGACCTTTCGCCAGGCGCTGACGCTCGGCGCCCACGTCCGCAAGGGCGAGCGCGGCGCCACCGTGGTCTACGCCAACCAGGTCGTCCGCGAAGAGACCGACGACACCGGGGCGAGCGTGGAGCAGCGCATCCCGTTCCTGAAGGCCTACACCGTCTTCAACGTCGACCAGATCGATGGCCTGCCCGAACGCTACGGCGAGCCGGAGACGATCGACATCAATCCGGACGAGCGGATCGCCCGCATCGACGCCTTCTTCAGCAACTGCGGGGCGGAGATCCGCCACGGCGGCGGCTGCGCCTATTACGCGCCGGGGCCGGACCATGTGCAGATGCCGCCGTTCGAATGCTTCGAGAACGCCGACGCCTACTACAGCACCCTTGGCCACGAGATGACGCACTGGACGCGCCATCCCGCCCGCCTCGACCGGGACTTCGGTCGCCAGCGCTTCGGCGATCCCGGCTATGCCCGCGAAGAGCTGGTCGCCGAGATCGGCGCCGCCTTCCTCTGTGCGGATCTTGGTCTGGCGCTCGAACCCCGCGAGGACCACGCGGCCTATATCGCCAGCTGGCTGCAGGTGCTGAAGAACGACACCCGCTTCATCGTCTCGGCGGCCGCGCACGCGCAGAAGGCCGTCGACTATCTGCGGTCCTTGCAGTGAAGCGAGCCTCGGGCCGGCGGCGACGCCGGCCCGGGGATGGCGAAGAGCGGTCCGCTCAGGCCTCGTCGTCCCGGAGGCGCGCCAGGCGCATTCGCTCCGGCGGATGAACCTGATCGAACCGGTCGAGCGTCGCGCGCCAGTCATCCATCGCCGGGGACAGCCAACGCGTCATGTCCGCGATCGCCCGATGATGCTTGGGAAGATCCCAGTAGAGAATGGGCTCGTGGTGGGCGATGCGGTTCCGCAGGAGACGCACCTGGGTCAACGGGGTGGCGAACGCCTTGCGCGACAGGAATTTGCCATCGCGGGTCGCGATCCGGTGCAGGGTGCGCTTCCACAGATCGTCCTGCTCGCGCCCGAACATCGAGGTCCAGAAGCTGAAGGTCAGGGCGGCGACGACGCGGCCATCCTCGATCGGCTTGCCCGCTTCCGTCAGTTCGGCGATCGCCGCACGCACCTGTTCAGCTTGACGGTCGGTGACGTGACCGGCCTCGGGCTGGAACCAGCCCGGGCCGGAGGCTTCGGTCATCACCGCGTGAATGCGGTTTCTCAGCGCCACCTCCAGAGCCTGGAGCGGCACATAGAGGGCCTCGGACACCCGGGTGTTTAGCGTATAGAGTTCGACGGCGCGGTGGCGATCGCCCCGGGCCCAGGCCACATAGCGCGCGAACCGTTCGAGGGAGAGCGCCGCCTCCACCCCGTCGGCGTCGGCGACCGCCCTTGCATCAGGGTGGGTCATGGATTATCTCTACCAGCGTACACCCCGGGATCGCCTCTGCTGCAAAGCATGCCCCCGGGGTAAATCAATTTTAGCCCCAGCGATTACGACCGTCGGCGACCCACTGGGGTGGACACGCGCGCACGCGCGGCCTCCCGTTCCTTGCGCGCTTCGGTGAACTCCGGCTCGAGTTTCTTCACCCGTTCGACCAGGCCGTCGAGGTGATAGATGTTGGACGCCCAATCCCCCGCC
>CAZERE010000197.1:1701-3504 GCA_964515365.1 uncultured Phenylobacterium sp.
GTTCGGGCTGGCGCATGTTGGTCTGGATCGTCTTGGGCTTCACGCCGATCCGACGGCCGAGCTCCGCGCGGGACGGGAAGGGCGCGCGATGGGGGTCGCGGTAGTAGTCGAGCAGCTGAACGAGGATGTTGAACTGCATGGCGGTCAGCCCCAGCCGGGACTGGGCTTGGATCAGGATCGACGGAATGCCGGCGTATCCGTTGGCGACCACCGCCTTGCCCCAGATTTTCTCCTGGGACGAGGCGGTTTTCGTGCCGGCCTTGGGCGGAAAGGCGAGCACCGTGGATGAGGTAGGTGCGGTCATTGCGTGAACTCCTTCGCAGCGAACCTATGGGTCTCGCCGTCCCCGAACAAGGATCCCGCTGCGGCAGGGTATGGTCTCTTCAGGACCTACCCGACTAGACCTGATTACGCTCGTTCCCGTGATGCGCTGATTCCCGTTGCGCTGATTCAGCGGCAGTCTGGCGCCCGAGGTGGGGCGGGAACGCGCCACACCGGTGGGTCGTCCGCATGGCGTGCCTCTGCGGAAGTTTGGGCGAGGATTCCCGAGCCCCGCCCTGGATGGGGCGCCCTCAGGGCGGCGGGCGAGCGGCCGGAACCGGCCGCCGAGGGGAGGGCGGGCAGACCCGTAGGCCTACGGGGCGAAGGGGGTGACGGTCTAGGGCAGGATAGGCTTTGCGCCGGCAATGTCTGACAGACCGACACCCCATGGACCGCCTTACCCTTCGCGTCCCGTCCCATCTCATCCGCCGGTTCGACGCCGCCGCGGCGTCTCGGGGCGGGCGGTCGCGGCTGCTGCGACGTCTGATGGAGGAGGCCGCGCTGGCGGCCTTGCCCGAGGCCGTGGAGACATCGTCGGCGCGGCTGAGCGGCAAGCTCGGACTTCGCCTGACGCCCGCCGACCTGACTGTCCTGGAGGCGGAGGCGGCGCGCGCGGGCATGACGCGGACCCAGTGGACGGTCGCCCTGATCCGGGCGCGGCTGCATCATCGGCCGCAGCTGAGCCGTCGTGACGCCGTGGCGCTGATCGAGGTGCAGCGCGAGCTCCGGCGTATCGGGGTCAACGTCAACCAGATCGCCCGAGCCCTGAACACGGCGGTGATGGAGGGCGCGGTGCTGGACCTGGAGGTGGCCCAGCTGGCCGCCTTTTCCGAGGAGATCCGCGCGCATCTGGTCGGGGTGCGCGACGCCTTCCAGGGCAA
Source organism: uncultured Phenylobacterium sp. (assembly GCA_964515365.1). Lineage (GTDB taxonomy): Bacteria > Pseudomonadota > Alphaproteobacteria > Caulobacterales > Caulobacteraceae > Phenylobacterium. Next base: position 2,904 of record CAZERE010000197.1, read on the forward strand.
TCTCGCCTATTGGTCGGTCGAGACGTGACCGACTTCCGCATCCCATCCGGTTTCGAGGAGGCCCTGCGTCCGCCCGTCCGCACGAGACGGGCGCGTCTCGCCCAGGCGGTTCTTCGCGTCGGCGTTTCCGGAGAGGCCGGCGCGGCCAGAGTCCAGCTCCAGCGTGTGGTGCGGCGAGCGCCGGAGGTGATGGTCAAGATCACCGGCGGGACCCGGGACGGGAGGCATCTCCAGCGCCATCTGGACTACATCACCCGCAACGGGAAACTGTCCCTGGAGGGACCCGACGGCGAGAGTCTGAGCGGTCGCGCGGAGGTCCGGACGTTGGCCGAAGACTGGCGTGACGAGCTCTTGGTGGCGCCGCAGCGACGGGACGCGCCAGTGTCCCTGTCGATCGTTCTGAGCATGCCGGCGGGCACTGATGAAGGACGGGTCCATGATGCGGCTCGCGCCTTCGCCGCCAATTTGTTCGCAGACCGGCACCCCTATGTGTTCGCCCTGCATACCGATGACCGGCACCCGCATGTTCACCTCACCGTTCGCGCCCTCGGGCGAGACGGCGAGCGGCTCAATCCCCGCAAGGCCGACCTGCAGCTCTGGG
>CAZERE010000198.1:0-3331 GCA_964515365.1 uncultured Phenylobacterium sp.
TGGCGTCCACGCGGGGTGCAGCCCGGGATAATCAGGCAGGTGCGTCAATGTGACGCTATCGCCCGGCATGGCGGTCATCTGAACAACTTCGGTCATTGGTCTGCTCCTCTGATCATGGGATCGCCGTCGCCTGATTGTCGTAATAGCGCTCGCGGATACCGCCGCCGCCGCCGCCGCCGCCCGAAACGCCACCACCGGCTGGCGTCCCCACGGGCGGCGTTACGACTGATCCGACCAGGCGTCGGCCGGGCGTGTTGAGCAAGCTGGCGTTCGTGGTGATCCCATAGGAAGGGTTGCCGCTGTTGTAGCCGCTGTCGTCATAGATCCAGTAGATCGTCCGAAACGCGAAGCCGAAGTAGATGCCGCCGCCAAAACTCAGCGTGCCCGCATCATCGAGGAGGTTGTGGGGCAGGATCTGGATCGTCGTGCCGCCGCCGCCGCCGTCATAATAGGCCCAGATCGGCGAGCCTGGCTCGTTGGCAACGATCGTCCCGCCGACCTGCGTATTGCCGACCGTCGGGATATAGACCTGCTGCGCGCCGCCGACCGTATACATCGAGTTGATGCGCCGCGACGTGCCGCGCCCATTGGCGTCGAGCTGCGACAGCTTGGGGTTGGCGTTGACCACGGTGCCGATCGCGCCGTTGACCGACCCGCCATTGATGACCGCGCTGGTGTTGTCCGCATTGGGCTGCGCCATCATCGCCGCGCCCAGGCGGTCGACCGCATCCTCCGCCAGCTCCCATGCGGTTCGCAGGGCCACCGGGTCGGGCACCTGCGTGTCGGTGCCGCCCAGGTCCCAGCTCGGCGGGGGCAGTGCGCCGAGCCGACCGCCCAACGACGTGGCGGGCGCGCCGCTGTCGGGGCCGAGCGCGTTATAGGCCGCCGCCTGGATCGGTTGCACCACGGCCGGAAAGCCCAGCTCGATATAGCGATCGACGTAACGCTGATATTTGTTGTTCAGCGCGCGCCATTCGCGGACGTAGAGCCATTTCTCGCCCGAGCTGATCACCCCGTCGCTGTCAATCGCCGCGACCCGCTGCTGCAGGGTATCGACGCGCGTGTCGGTATAGACCCGCAACGCCTCCGCCAGGTCGTTCAACGCCACCTCATAGGCGACCAGGAGCGTCCGGCCCTGGGCGACGTTGATCGGGGTATCGACGTTGGGATCGGGCCATGTCGGCTGGATGCTGATGAAGTTCTGCCAGTTGTTCCGGGCCGTCGTCGCCGCGTTTCGAACCGTGTTCAGCCCCGCGCTGCCGACGATCCCCGCCGCCTTCGCATCGAGCAGCGACCAGGTGCTCTCCAGCGTGGCGTTCTCACGATAGAGGATGGTGCGCTTTTCATAGGCCGACCATTTGCCGTCCTCGGTCAGCACCAGGATTTGATTGATCGAATTCTGGACCGTCGCCGGCACCAGGCCCAGCATCGCCACTTCGAATTCGGCGACGCGGGCCAGCGCCACCTGCCACCGGTTGCGATAGACGATCGGGTCAACGGCCGTGTCGGTCGTGCTGCTGCTTAAGGGCGGGTTGAGGTTGAACAGCAGCACGCCCAGGCTGCCCGGCTGATCGACATAGACCGCCGCCCCGGCGGCCTGGCGCGCCGGCGTCGCGCTGGCCGGGTTGCCCAGATTGTCATGCTTGATGACCAGCGCGTTCAACCGGTCGACCAGCTCGTTATAGTCCTGGAGGACCTCGGCCTTTTCCTTGCCGGCGGTGATCCAGCCATCGGACGAAATCCGCTCCGCCCGCGTCAGCGCCGCCGAGGCGATCGTCTGGGCAAAACGGCGCAGCGCCTGGGTCAACGCGTTGAGCGCGGCCTCATAGGCCGCCAGGACGTCGTTGTAGAACGTCCTGTTGATGTTGGAGCTCTGGCTCGTGTCGTCCCAAGGCGGCGTGATCGCGCCCAGCATCGCGACCCAGTCGTTCCGGGTCGAGTTGGCCGCCGACACGGCCGTCGTGACATCGGGGTCGCTGATCCCCGCCGCCTGGGCAGTCAGCAGCAGATAGATCGCCTGCAGGCGGCGAGCGTTCGGGACCAGGACCGACTTCTTTTCGAACGGGTCGAGCTTGCCGTCCCCCGAAATCTCCAGCAGCGCCTGCGCGGCCGCCGCCACCTCGGTGATCGCGTCGGCAACCTCCTGCTCGACCTCGTCCATCCGGGCCAGCAGATCGGCGCGCGCCTGCTCCAGCGACGTGCCGTCCTCATAGCCGATCTCGCCTGCCGGCACGATCGCGGAGATTTCGCCATCCTGGTGGATGCGCTGATTTCGGCGATAGCCCAGGCGGCGCGCCTTCATCGGCGCGATCGTCTGTTGCCGGCCCAGATACTCGCCGCGCAGCGTCTCGACCGGAGCGAAGGTCCAGGGACGCAGCGACACGGTGTTGTTCGGCTCGATCACCCACAACAGCGAGACGCCCAGGAACAGCCGATCGAGCGCCTGGGCGGCGGTCTCGTCGCTGTCGATGTAGATGCCGGCGGCGGCCGGGCGGAGCAGGCGTGCGGCGGCGATATCGGCCAGCGCCGGGCCGCCCGCGCTCGCCAGGATTGCCGCGCCGATATCTGCGGCGGCCTCGGCATAGCCCGCGCCGATCTCGCCCAACAGGTCGGCGGTCAACGGCCCCGCCGGCTGGGTCCACCATTTCGCGCACGCGATCGACGGGGCGACCGCACCGCCACCCGGTTCGACCACGACGCCCTGCAACGTGGCGAAGGTCGCATCGGCGCTGCCCTGCCAGGCAACGACCTGCATCGGGCCTTCACGCCCCTTGTCACGCAGGGCGGCAAAGCCCTGCAGCGGACGCGCCGGATCGGCGAACTCATAGATATTGTTCGCCGGGTCGAGCACGCGACCCTCGACGTTGAACACGCGGCCGAACGCCCGGCGCTTCAGCGCGCCGGTGATCGTCGCCGGCCCCTCGATACCGCCGGTGCCGGCGAAGAACCGGTCGGTCAGCGGCTTGTTGAGGCGGACCGACGGGTCGGCGGCGGTCAGGATCAGGCGGCCTTCGCGGATTTCGTCGCGCGCGATCGTGCCGGTCAGCACCCGGGCAAGCGCGCCGGCCTCGTCGCCGGCATCGATCTCGATCGCAGCCGATCGCCGCAGACACGGGGCTGGTCGAGCCGGAGAAGCCGCGCTGCTCATAGCCGAACTGCGCCGAGAATTTCGGCTCACTCAAAATGCCGGCGCGATAGCCCTGGCCGGCCAGGCGATAGGGCTTGGCGCGCCCGCCACCCGCCAGGCGCACCGGCACCACCGCGCCGGTCGCCGGGTTGCGGGGCCAGGCGCGCAGATAATAGACCCGGCTCACAGGATCGCCTCACGGGT
>CAZERE010000199.1:0-1101 GCA_964515365.1 uncultured Phenylobacterium sp.
GTGGCGGGGGAGGGCGCTGACCGAGGTTGCGCCGGAAGGGCGCGCTTATGCGCCTGTGGATGCTTTAGGTCAAGATCGCGGGGCTCGGCCGGGCCCGGGGCAGGGCCGCAGCGGCCCGGGCCAGCGCGGTGATCTGGTCCCAGTCGCCGGCCGCCACGGCGTCACGGGGGGCCACCCAGGAGCCGCCGATGCAGGCCACATTGGGCTCCTTCAGATAGTCCGGCGCCCCCGCCGCATCGATGCCGCCGGTGGGGCAGAAGACCGCCTGGGGGAAGGGGCTGGCCAAGGCCTTCAGCAGGCCGACCCCGCCCACCACGCTGGCCGGAAACAGCTTGAAGGCGGTGAAGCCGTGATCGAGGCCGGCCATCAGCTCGGTGGCCGTGGCGATCCCCGGCAGCAGGGGGACCGGCCCCTCGATCCGCTCGCCGGCGATCAGGCCGGGGCTGACCGCAAACCGGGCGCCGGCGTCGGCGGCCGCCTGCCGGGCGGCGGCCGAGGTGATGGTGCCGGCCCCGACCACCGCATCCTCGACCTCGCCGGCGATGGCGCGGATGGCCTCGAGCGCCGCAGGCGTGCGCAGGGTCACCTCAAGGGCGAAGAGCCCGCCCCGGGTCAGGGCGCGGGCCAGGGGGACGGCGTCGGCGGCGTCCTCGATGATCAGCACCGGCACCACCGGGGCCAGGGCCAGGATGTGGTCCAACGTCATGGGCTGAGTCACAGGCGCACGCCTTCCAGTTGGGCCAGCTCCCGGGCGCAGCCCACCAGGGCGGCGTAGGGATGGGTGATCAGATAGGTGGGGATCTCGCGCACATAGTCGGCCAGCCGTCCCTTGGCCTCGAAGCGGTCGCGGAAGCCGCCGGCCATCAGGCGATCGCCCATCCGGGGCGCGATGCCGCCGCTGACATAGACCCCGCCCCGGGCGCCGTGGGTCAGGGCCAGGTCCCCGGCCACCCCGCCGAGGATGGCGCAGAACCGGTCCAGCACCGCGCCGGCCACCGGGTCGCCGGCGTCGGCCGCCTCGACGACGGCGCGCTCATGGGCCAGTTCAGGCGTGTGGCCGGCCATGTCCTCCAGCGCCAGATAGAGATCGAAGAGACCCTG
>CAZERE010000199.1:1111-1502 GCA_964515365.1 uncultured Phenylobacterium sp.
ACCCGGCCATAGAGGCCCATGAGCCGGCGCCACAGCTCGACCTCGACCTCGTCATGGGGGGCGAAGCCCGCATGGCCGCCCTCGGTGGCCACGGCGATGTCCACATGCTGCGAGCGCGCCACGGCGCCCACCCCAAAGCCCGTGCCGGCGCCCAGGACGACGATGGGGCAGGTGGTGGCGCCGCGCACCTCAGGGCCGATGCGGCGGAGGTCGGTGGGGTCCAGAACCGGGGCGGCCATGGCCTGGGCGGCGAAGTCGTTGATCAGCTTGACCGCGTCGAAACCGAAATTGGCGATCAGGTCGACCTCGGCCACGTGCCAGTCGAGATTGGTGAACTCGATCTCGCCGGCCACCACCGGCCCGGCGACGGCGATCACCGCCTGGGCCGGGC
>CAZERE010000199.1:1512-3320 GCA_964515365.1 uncultured Phenylobacterium sp.
GTAGGTGCAAAGGCCGTGCATGAAGGGCGCATCGAACCCGCCCATCTTGGCGAAGGCCGGATCGATGTGGATCGGATTGCGGTCCCCGGACAGGCGATAGATTGCGCCCTGCTCGGGTCGGGTCTCGAAGCTGGCGATCAGGTCGGTCTCCGACACCCGCCAGTCGAGATTGGTGAACTCGATCTCGCCATCCACCACGGGGCCGGCCACGGCGACGACGGCCTTGGCGGGCCGCTTCTTGCCGGCGGTCTCGCTGAGATACTCGGCGATGATCTCGTCCAGGGCCCCATAGTCGGCGCAGGCATAGACCTTGGTGTTGCGCAGATGGCCTTCGCCATCGACCAGGGCGAAGCGGGCGTTGGTGCCCCCCACATCGCCGACCAGGCCGGCATAGATCACGCCCATCAGGCCACCTCTTCAAACAAGACCGAGGCGCCCGCCTCGGCCGGTCCGGCCGCGCGACGCATCCAGCCAAACAGTTCGCGCCCAAAGCCGGTCTGGCGCGCGTGCGCGCGGGCCGGCTCCCGCCCCGCCAGCTCGGCCGCATCGACCTTGATCTCCAGCCGGCCGGTGCGGGCGTCCACCAGGATCAGGTCCCCGTCCCGCACCCGGGAAAGCGGCCCGCCGTCGGCGGCCTCGGGCGTCACATGGATGGCGGCCGGCACCTTGCCAGACGCGCCCGACATGCGCCCGTCGGTGACCAGGGCCACCTTCAGCCCGCGGTCCAGCAGCACCCCCAGGGTCGGGGTCAGGCTGTGCAGTTCGGGCATGCCATTGGCCTTGGGACCCTGGAAGCGCACCACGGCGACGAAGTCCTTGGTCAGCTCGCCGCGGCGGAAGGCGTCCAGCAGGGCGTCCTGGTCGTCGAACACCTTGGCCGGCGCCTCGATGGTGTGGTGCTCGGCCTTGACCGCCGAGGTCTTCATCACCGCCCGCCCCAGTCCGCCGGCCATCAGGCGAAGGCCGCCCTCGGCCTGGAAGGGGTCGCTGACCGGCCGCAGGATGTCGAGATTGAGCGAGGTCTCCGGCCCCTCCCGCCACACCAGGCGGCCCTCCTCCAGGAAGGGTTCGCGCTGATAGGCCCGCAGGCCGCCGCCGGCCACGGTGACCACGTCGTCATGGGCGAGGCCGGCGTCCAGCAGCTGGCGGATGACGAAGGCCATGCCGCCGGCCGCCTGGAAGGCGTTCACGTCCTCGGACCCGTTGGGATAGACCTTGGTGATCAGAGGCACGACGCGCGACAGATCATCGAAGTCCGACCAGGTCAGGATGATCCCCGCCGCCCGGGCGATCGCCACCATGTGCAGGGTGTGGTTGGTCGAGCCGCCGGTGGCCATCAGGCCGACCATGGCGTTGACCAGGCTCTTTTCGTCCACCACCTTGGCCATCGGCGTATAGGCCTCGCCCCCGGCGATGATCTCCACCGCCCGCTGGGCCGCCGCCGCCGTCAGGGCGTCGCGCAGGGGGGTGTTGGGATGGACGAAGGCCGCGCCCGGCAGGTGCAGGCCGGTCATCTCCATCATCATCTGGTTGGTGTTGGCCGTGCCATAGAAGGTGCAGGTGCCCGGCCCGTGGTAGGACTTCATCTCGGAGTCCAGCAGCTCCTCGCGGCCGATCTTGCCCTCCGCATAGAGGCCGCGCACCCGGGCCTTCTCGGCGTTGGAGAGACCCGAGGTCATCGGGCCGCCGGGCACGAAGATCATCGGCAGGTGGCCGAAGGCCAGGGCGCCGATGGTCAGGCCCGGCACGATCTTGTCGCAGATCCCCAGCATCAGCCCGGCGTCGAAGGCGTCGTGGGTGAGCGCGAT
>CAZERE010000200.1:0-3258 GCA_964515365.1 uncultured Phenylobacterium sp.
CTATCACATGCATGAGGCCGGGGCGACGCAGGTGCAGGAGCTGGCCTTCACCATCGCCGACGGTATCGAATATGTCCGGCGCGGGGTGGAGAGCGGACTCGATATCGACAAGTTCGCAGGCCGCCTGTCGTTCTTTTTCGCGATCGGCATGAACTTCTTCATGGAAGTCGCCAAGCTGCGCGCCGCGCGGCTCTTGTGGCACCGGGCGATGACGATGCTGGGGGCACAGGACGAACGGTCGAAGGTGCTCCGCACCCATTGCCAGACGTCGGGCGTCTCGCTGACCGAGCAGGACCCCTACAACAACGTCATCCGCACCACGGTGGAGGCGATGGCGGCGATGCTGGGCGGCACCCAGTCGCTCCACACCAACGCGCTCGACGAAGCCATCGCGCTGCCCACCGATTTCTCCGCGCGCATCGCCCGCAACACCCAGATCGTGCTGCAGGAAGAGACGGGGATGACCAAGGTCGTCGATCCGCTGGGCGGCAGTTACTATGTCGAGGCGCTGACCCAGGAACTGGCCGACAAGGCGTGGGAGATTGTCGAGCGGGTCGAGGCCGAAGGCGGCATGGCGAAGGCAGTCGCGGCCGGCTGGCCCAAGGCGATGATCGAGGAAGCCGCCGCCGCCCGGCAAGCGCGCGTCGACCGGGCGGAAGACGTGATCGTCGGCGTCAACAAATACCGGCTGGCGAACGAGGACCTGCTGGAGACGCTGGAAGTCGACAACGCCGCGGTGCGCGAATCGCAGATCGCGCGGATCAACGCGGTCAAGGCCGGACGAGACGAAGCGGCGGTGCAGGCTGCGCTGGAGGCGTTGCGGGAAGCGGCGAAAGCTCCTCCCCGAGCTCGCCTCGGGGAGGGGGACCATCGCGAAGCGATGGTGGAGGGGCAATTGCCGGCCCAGACCCCTCCACCACCGCCGTTGGCGGCGGTCCCCCTCCCCGAGCAAGCTCGGGGAGGAACTGAAACCAACCTCCTGGCCCTCGCCGTCACCGCGGCGCGCGCCCGCGCCACGCTGGGGGAAATCTCGGCGGCGATGGAGGACGTGTTCGGCCGTCACGCCACCGTCCCCACTCCGGTCAAGGGCGTCTATGCCGCCCCCTATGCCGAGGATGATCGCTGGGCGCAGGTCACCGCCGGCGTCGACGCGGTCACCCGCCGGCTGGGTCGGAAACCCAAACTCCTCGTCGCGAAAATGGGCCAGGACGGGCATGATCGCGGTGCCAATGTCATCGCCAGCGCCTTTGCCGACATGGGCTTCGACGTGGTGAGCAGCCCGTTGTTCCAGACGCCGGAGGAGACCGTCGTGCTGGCGCTGGACTCCGGCGCGGACATTGTCGGCGCGTCATCGCTGGCGGCGGGGCACAAGACGCTGATCCCGGCGCTGATCGCCGGGCTGCGTGCCGTCGGCCGTCCGGACATCAAGGTGATCGCGGGCGGCGTGATCCCGCCCCAGGATTATGATGTCCTGCGCGATGCGGGCGTTCAGGGGATCTACGGGCCCGGCTCGAACGTGGTAGAATGCGCCGCCGACGTGCTGCGCCTGCTGGGCCACAACATGCCCCCGGCAGGGGAGGATGGAGCCTGATGGTCGACGTGGAGGAGGGCGCGGTCGAAACCAACGGCGGCCAGGGCGACACCGATCCGATCGTCTATGACTTCTACAAGTTCCTGACCTCGCTGTGCGTCTTTTCGCTGGGCGGCGTGCTGGCCCTTGCCGACAAGATCGGACCCGAAGGACGCGGCAAGGAATTGCTGGTCGGCGCGCTGATCGTCATTTGCATTGCCGGCCTGTTCGCCTTCACTGCTGTGGGCGAGATCGTCCGCGCCCGGTCGCGCGGCGAGCCGCTGCGTCCCGGCACACGCTTTTATCAGAGTGCGGCCGGAATCCTGCTGGCCTTCGGGCTCGGCATGTTCACCTATCTGTTCGTCCGGAGCCTGTTCAAATGACCCGCACCGACTGGATCTGCGGGGAACTTAACGCGCTGTTTGACCTGCCCGTTACAGAACTGGTGTTTCCCACCGCCGACGTGCTGCGCCTGCTGGGCCACAACATGCCGCCGGTGGGGGAGGATGCGCGGTGACGGCGACGGCGATCCTGCTCGGCAAGGCGGGGTTCGTGCTGTTCGCGCTCGGGCTGCTCATCGGGATCGCCATCCCTAAACTGCGCAACCCGCGCATGGGCCTGTCCGCGCACCTGACCGCGGTGCAGACCGGGCCGGCACTGATCGCGATTGCGCTGTTCTGGCCCTATCTGACCGTGCCGGAGGCGTGGGCAGCCGGGGTGATCCACGCGCTGTGGCTGTCTTCCTACCTGCTGGTCGCGGGCATCTTGCTCGCCGCGCTGGTCGGGGCGAGCCGGAGCTTGCCGATCGCCGGCCAGGGCCATAGGGCGAGCCAGACCATGGAAACCGTCGTCACCGTGCTGGTCAAAGGCAGTTCGCTGGTGATGGCGGTCGCCGCGGTCGCCATTTGCTTTTTCGCACTGACCTGATCGATGGAAATACCCGTGACCGCCGAACCCCGTACCGACTGGACGCGCGACGAAATCGCCGCATTGTTCGACCTGCCCTTCACCGAGCTCGTGTTCCGCGCCGCTGAGGTGCACCGCGCCCACCACGATCCGGTCGCGGTGCAGCGATCGACTTTGCTCAGCATCAAGACCGGCGGCTGTCCGGAAGATTGCGGCTATTGCTCGCAATCGGTCCATGCGGAAACCGGGCTCAAGGCGACGCGGCTGATGGACGTGCGTGCGGTGCTGCAATCCGCCGCCCAGGCACGGGACAATGGCTCGACCCGCTTCTGCATGGGCGCGGCGTGGCGCAACCCCAAGGACCGCGACATGCCCGCGATCGTCGAGATGGTGAAGGGCGTGCGTCAGATGGGCATGGAGACCTGCATGACCCTGGGGATGCTGACCCCGGGGCAGGCGGCGATGCTCGCCGACGCGGGCCTCGATTACTACAACCACAATATTGACACCTCGCCCGAGCGCTATGGCGACGTCATCACCACGCGGACCTTCGCGGACCGGCTGGAGACGCTGGATCATGTCCGCTCCGCCGGCATCAATGTGTGCTGCGGCGGCATCGTCGGCATGGGCGAGACGCGCGAGGACCGGGTCGGGTTCATCCATGCGCTCGCCACCCTGCCCCAGCATCCCGAAAGCGTGCCGATCAACGCGCTGGTGCCGGTCAAGGGCACAGTGCTGGGCGACATGCTCGCCGACACGCCGCGCGCCAAGATCGCCGACAT
>CAZERE010000201.1:0-3152 GCA_964515365.1 uncultured Phenylobacterium sp.
GCGAGGGTCTGCGGGCCGACCGCATCTGGTTCATGGAGATGAACACCCGCCTGCAGGTGGAGCATCCGGTGACCGAGGCCGTCACCGGCCAGGACCTGGTGGAATGGCAACTGCGGGTGGCGGCCGGCGAACCCCTGCCGCTGGCCCAGGACCAGATCGTCCTGAACGGCTGGGCCATGGAGGCGCGGCTTTACGCTGAGAACCCGGCGGCGGGCTTCCTGCCGTCCATCGGCGGCCTGGAGCACTTCGTGCTGCCGGACACGGTGCGGGTGGATGCCGGCGTCGAGGCGGGCGGGATGGTCAGCCCCCACTATGATCCGATGATCGCCAAGCTGATCGCCCATGGTCCCAGCCGCCAGGTCGCCGCCCGCCGTCTGGCGCACGCCTGCGGTCAGGTGCAGGTCTGGCCGGTGCGCACCAATGCGGGCTTTCTGGTGCGCTGTCTTGAGGACCCCGATTTCCGGCGCGGCGAGATCGACACCGGCTTTATCGCCGCGCGACAGGAGAGGCTGACAGAGGCGGCCGCGCCGAGCGCGCGCGTTCTGTCCGCCGCCGCCCAAGGGCTGCTGTCGCAGACGCCGGCCAAGGCGTCCGAACCCGAGGGCCCCTGGGACATGCTGACGGGATTCCGATTGAACGCGCCCCGGCGGAGCCACCTGCGCCTCTATCGGGACAGTCAGGCGGTCGAGGCGCCCCTCGATGACGGCCCGCTGTCGGCCGACGTGCTGATCGACGCCGCCGGGGCCATCGTGGTGTTCGAGGCCGGTGAGGCCTACGCCTTCTCCGGAACGCCGCCCCAGTCGGTGACGGGCGATGGTCCCGCCGGCGACGGCGCCGTGATCGCCCCCATGCCGGGCAAGGTGGTCGCCGTGGCCGTGAAGACCGGCGACGCCGTCACCCGCGGCCAGACCCTGGTCACCCTGGAAGCCATGAAGATGGAGCATGCGCTCGCCGCCGCCTTCGATGGCGTGGTGGAGTCGCTGTCGGTGACCGCTGGCGACCAGGTCAGCGAGGGCGCCGTGCTGGCGCGGCTGGCCCAGGCGTCCTAGACGGCCCTTCATGACCCTGCATCTGATCAAGCTGGTTGTCGGCTGCGACACCGTCGAAGACCTCCTGGAATGGCGCGCGCCGCAGGCCAAGGCGGGCCAGCCGTGGATCCTGCGCACCCGGCAGACGCCCAAACGGGCGGCGGAGCTGACCGACGGCGGCTCGATCTATCGCGTCTACAAGGGCGCGATCCTGTCGCGGCAGCGCATCCTGGAGATCGCCACGGTGGGCGAGGGGCAGGACGCCCGCTGCGAGATGCTGCTGGACGAGACCCTGGTCCGTGTGGCGCCGACGCCGAGGCGCGCCTTCCAGGGCTGGCGCTATCTGGAGGCCAAGGACGCGCCCCCCGACCTTGAAGGCGAGGGGGGCCATGAGGTGCCGGCCGAACTGGCCCGTCAGCTGCGCGAGGCCGGCCTCTGGTAGGGGCTGAACTCTAAGTTATGAGCGCGTTTCGTCCGATAACCGGCGCCCACTTATCGGAACGCGCTCTAGACGGCCATATTGTCGATAAGCCGGGTCTTGCCCAGGAAGGCGGCCGCCAGGACACGGCCGGGCACGGTCAGGGTTCCGGGGCCGGGATGCGACAGGTCCTGGGCGTGGCGCACCTCGAAATAGTCGATCCGTTCGAACCCCTGGCGCTCCAGGGCCGCGCGGCCGGTGGCCTCCACCTTCTCGACCGTATCCCCGGCCTTCAGCCGCGCCGCGGCGTCGGCCAGCACGACATTGAGCCGCCCGGCGATGATGCGCTGTTCGGGCGTCAGGTAGGCGTTGCGCGAGGATAGGGCGAGGCCGTCCTGCGCCCGGGCCGTGGGCGCGCCGACGATCTCCACGGGAAGGTCGAGGTCGAGCGCCAGCCGGCGGATCAGCTGGAGCTGCTGGTAGTCCTTCTCGCCGAACACCGCCACGTCGGGCTGGGCCTGGTTGAGCAGCTTGGCGACCACGGTCGCCACCCCGTCGAAGTGGCCGGGCCGGGCCGCCCCATCGAGGGGTTCGGAAACGCCGGAGATGGTGATCTTGGTGGAAAAGCCCGGCGGATAGATCTGGCTGACATCGGGGGCGTAGAGCAGGTCGCAGCCGGCGCTGGCCAGCAGCTCGGCGTCGCCGGCCTCGTTGCGCGGATAGCGGTCGAAGTCCTCGTTCGGGCCGAACTGGGTCGGATTGACGAAGATGCTGGCCACCACCCGGCGGGCGCGGGTCTTGGCCAACCGCACGAGAGACAGGTGTCCCTCGTGCAAGGCGCCCATGGTGGGCGTCATCGCCACGGTCTCGCCGGCGGCCCGCCAGGCGCGGACCTGGGCGCGAAGCTCGGCCACGGTGCGGACGACGGGCAGGAATTCGGCGGACATGGGGCCTCGGGCGGCTGGAAACAGGGTGTCGGGCTTATGGCCGATGGGCGGGGGTGCGTCCATCCGTCCACAGGGGTGAGGTCCTGCCAAGTTGACCTTGGGGCCAGCATAAGCGTCTCGTTAACCTATTGGTCCCCTTGGCCGAATCGATGGAGCAGGACGAATGTCCCAACCCCGTGTGATCGTCGTCGGAAACGAGAAGGGCGGCGCTGGCAAGTCCACCATCGCCCTGCATCTGGCCGTGGCCCTGATGTATGGCGGCGCCAAGGTGGCGGTGCTGGACCTGGACCTGCGCCAGCAGTCCATGGGCCACTTCTTCGCCAGCCGTCGCGCCTGGCTGGCGGCCAATGAGGTCGAGGCCCCGCTGCCGCTGGAATTTCCCTTGAGCGCCGACCTGGCGCTCGCCACCGACGGCGAGGCCCTGGCCGCTTTCCAGCAGGCCTTCGAGGCCGCCAATGCGGCGGCCGACTTCGTGCTGATCGACACCCCCGGCGGCGACACGGCCATCTCCCGGGCCGCCCATGGCCTGGCCGACCTCATCGTTACGCCGATGAACGACAGCTTCGTCGACTTCGACATGCTGGGGGTGGTCGATCCGGTCTCCCTGGATCTGAAGCGGCCCGGCCTCTATTCGGTCACCGTGTGGGACAGCCGCAAGGCCCGGGCCGTGGCGGACGGACGCTCCATCGACTGGGTGGTGCTGCGCAACCGCCTGGCGCCCACCGAGGCCCGCAACCGCCGCCGCCTGGACGAGCGGGT
>CAZERE010000202.1:0-2901 GCA_964515365.1 uncultured Phenylobacterium sp.
GCGCCACCGACCTCATCTTCCGCACCATGCACAACACCAGCCGGGTGGCGCGCAACGACATCAGCCGCCAGGTGGTCGAGCTGGAACGCTCCGGCGCCAAGTTCGAGGACGTGCGCGAACTGGTGGCCGGCTCCCGCGGCCGGGTGGTCTATGAGACCGGCGATCCGGAGCATGGCATCTGGTCGGCCGGCATGATCCAGGGCCTGATCCACGACATTCCCACCTGCCAGGAGCTGGTCAGCCGGATCGTCCGTGAGGCCGAGGAGATCATCGAGGGCCGTCTTGCCCGCATGGCCGGCCACCGGACGCCGGCGCCGGTCTAAAGTCGTCCGACCGAGGCCCAAGGGCGATCATCGGCTTGGCCGCCATGCCGACCCGTGTAATCTGGACGGCCCCCAGGCCATAGTATGATCGCCCTTGTCCCCTTCCGTCGCGCCGAAAGCTGACGCCGCTCAGCTGATCGAGACCATCTACGCCGTCGCTGCGCGGCCGGAGCGATGGGAGGAGATCATCGCCGCCGTGGGCGCCGCGCCCCAGGCCGGACCCGAGGCCGAGGCGGCGCTGGCCAATCTTCGCAGCCTGGAGGACGCCCAGGCGGGGGGTAAGCCGGACCTCGGGGTGATCCTGCTGTCGCCGGCCGGCGGCGTCGTCGGCTGGAACAGCGCGGGCGAAGCGGTGTTTCGCGACCGCCTGGGGGTGGTCGAAAGCCGGGGCCTGCGCTTCTTCAACCCCTCTAATCACGAGGCCCTGGCCCACGCCCGGGCCAGGCTGGCCGACTCCCGCGCCAACCAGGTGATCGTCAAGTTCGTCCAGGCCGACGACGATGATCCGCACTTCGCCTATATGGCGCCGCTCTCGGCCACGCCGGCCGAGATGATCATCGACATTCCCGGCGCCGACCGCGCCTCGGCGGCGCTGATCTTCCCGGCGGTGGAGGCCACCGACCACCTCTGGCGCACCATCCGGGAGAGCTTCGGCCTGACCCCGGCCGAGACCCGACTGGCGGCGCGGCTCAAGGACGGCCTGACCCTGAAGGAGTCGGCCGAGGACCTGAACGTCTCCCTCAACACCGTGCGCAACCAGCTGCGGGCGGTGTTCGAGAAGATGGGCCTCAACCGGCAGAGCGACCTGGTCCGGGCGCTCGCCCAGCTCAGCGCCCTGTCCTCGTCCCTGCAGTCGGCCGCGCCAGCCACCGTGGCGGCCACCGAGGCCGGCGCCCTTCTGTCTGCGCCGCCGGTCCTGACCCACCGCCTGCCCGATGGCCGGGCGCTCGCCTACCGGGTCTATGGGGATGCCGGCGGCCAAGCCTGCATGATGGTCCACCAGGGCCTGGGATCGAGCCTGCTGCCCCGGGGCACCGATCAGCTCGCCCGGGACCTGGGCCTCCACATCGTCTGCGCCGAACGCCCCGGCACGGGCCGTTCCGACCCCCGGCCCGAGCTCAGCTTCGCCGCCATCGCCGAGGACCTGGTCGATCTCACCGACGCCCTCGGACTGGATCGGGTGCGGATCGCGGCCTTCATGAACGGGGTGGCGTTCGCCCTGGCCTATGCCGACGCCCTGGGACCCAGGGCCGAACGCCTTCTGCTGGCCTCGGGACGTCCCACCGGCGCGGAGCCCGAAACCGAGCGCGACCTGCGCCATCCCGTCATCCTGCTGCGCCGGCGCATGGCCCGCTCGGCCTGGGCGGTGGGGCCGCTCTACGCCCTGCTGCGCCGCAGGCTCTCGCGCCGCCAGGTGGAGACCATGGTGCGTACCGCCGCCTCGGCGCCCAGCGACGGCGCCTATCTGCGCAGCCATCCCGACGTGACGGCCTACATCTACGACTATATGAGCGAGGGCCTGAGCCGCGGCTCCAAGGGAGCGGCCCGCGAACTGGTGCTCTGCGCCAACACGCCCCGCCTGGACCTGCCGGGTCTGAGCGCCCCGATCAGCATCTGGTACGGCGCCGACGACCCCGGCGGCTCGCCCGAACATATGCTGGCCTGGCTCGGCCGGCCCTGCGCCGAGGCGCGGGTCATTCCGGGGATCGGCCACTTCCTGCCCCACAAGCACTGGCCCGACATCCTGGCCTGGCTGGCGGCCGACGAGGTTTCCTAGGGCAGGACGTCGTTCAGCGCCGCGATCAGCGCCTCGATCGCCTCCGGCGTCGTGGCCCAGGAGCACATGAACCGCACCGACCCATCGATGAAGCGATAGACGAACCAGCCGCTGGCCTGCAGCCGCTTCAGGGTCGGCTCATCCATCTCCACAAAGACGGCGTTGGCCTCCACCGGATGGCGCAGGGGCAGGGGCATGAGCTCGGCCAGCCGCCTGGCCATGGCGTTGGCGTGGCGGGCGTTGTCGAGCCACAGGCCATCTTCGAGATAGGCGTCGAGCTGGACCGAGACGAACCGCATTTTTGAGATGAGGTGCCCGCCGCGCTTGCGGCGGAGCTCGAAGGTATCCGCGAGCTCGGGCTTGAAAAATACCACCGCGTCGGCGCCCAGCACCCCGTTCTTGGTCGCGCCGAAGGACAGCACGTCGACTCCGGCCCGCCACGTCAGGTCGGCCGGCGCGCAGCCAAGGTGCACCACCGCGTTGGCGAAGCGGGCGCCATCCATGTGCACGCCAAGACCGTAGCCGCGGGCGACCGCGCTGAGCGCGGCCACCTCGTCCGCCGTGTAGACCGTACCCGCCTCGGTTGCCTGGCTGAGGCTGAGCGCCGCCGGCTGCACGCAGTGCACGTCGCCCTGGTCCGAGGCTTTGAGCGCCGATTCGAGGTCGGCGGCGGCAATCTTGCCGTCGGCGCCGGCGATGACGACGAGTTTCGCTCCGCCGGTGAAGAACTCGGGCGCGCCGGCCTCGTGACGCGTCAGGTGGCACGCGGCGTGGCAATAGATCGAGCCATAGGGGGGTACG
>CAZERE010000203.1:0-965 GCA_964515365.1 uncultured Phenylobacterium sp.
CATGCCGATGACCGCGAACAGGAAGCTGATCGGGATCATCAGGGCGGTGATCGATGCGGCGCGGATATTTCCGAGCAGCAGGAAGAGCACCACGATGACCAGCAGGGCGCCTTCGGTCAGGTTCCGCGCCACCGTGGCGATGGTGGAGTTGACCCGCCCCGACCGGTCCAGGCCCGTGACGGCCTCGATGCCCGGCGGCAGGGTTTTCTGGCCCTCCTCCAGTCGATCGCCCGCCGCCTGGGCGACGGTGCGGCTGTTGCCGCCGGCGATCATCAGGGCGGTTCCGAGCACCGCCTCGTGTCCGTCGCGGCTGGCGCCGCCGAGCCGGGGAGCTTGACCGATCTCGACGGTGGCGACATCGGCGACGCGGACGACAAGGCCGCCGCGGTTCACGACAGGGGCCTGGGCCAGGTCCTCAATGGTGAGGGCGAGGGCGTCGGTCCGGACAGTCAGGGCTTCGCCGGCCCGCTGGACGTAGCCGGCGCCGGCCTGGGTGTTGGCCCGGTCGAGCGCCTGGACCAGGTCGCCCATGCCAAGGCCATAGGCCGACAGCCGGGACGCGTCAGGACGAACGGCGTACTCCTTCACATAGCCGCCGACGGTGTCGACACCGGCCAGGCCGGGCGCGGTCCGCATCTGGGGAGCAATGATCCAGTCCTGGACGGTGCGCAGATAGGTCGCGCGCGCCTGGGGCGTGGTCAGAAGCTCGCCATCGGGCGTGAGGTAGGCGCCTCCCGCCTGCCAGCCGGGCTGACCGGGACGCGCGAGGTTGTCCGAGTTGAACGGCTTGTAGTCGACCGTCCACATCAACACCTCGCCGAGGCCCGTGGTGATCGGGGCCAGGGCCGGCTCCAGGAGCTCGCGCGCGTGTGCTCGGCGGCGGTGGCGGCCAACGTGCGCACTCGCTGGGCCTGCTAATGCTGCCGCTGCTGCGAGGAACCAATCAGAAGCGAGAACGGAGAAGG
>CAZERE010000203.1:975-2858 GCA_964515365.1 uncultured Phenylobacterium sp.
CGTGATCGGCGACAGGTTGGGCTCGACGCCTTCGGGCAGGCTTTCGCGCGCCTGGGCCATGCGCTCGGCGACCTGCTGGCGGGCGAAGTAGATGTCGGTCTGGTCGGTGAAGATGACCGTGACCTGGCTGAACCCGTTCCGGCTCAGGGAACGGGTCGAGGTCAGGCCGGGGATGCCGGCCATGGCCGTTTCCAGCGGATAGGTGACCTGCCGTTCGATCTGCTCCGGCGCGAGCGCGGGAGCCACGGTCGTGATCTGCACCTGCCGGTTGGTGATGTCCGGCACCGCGTCGATGGGCAGTTTGGTGAGGTTGAACAGCCCCACGGCCGCGACCAGGACCGTGGCGAGCACCACGAACCAACGGAAGCGGACGGAGGCCTCGATGATGGCTTTGAACATTCGATCCCTCCCCTAGTGGCCGTGCTCGGCTTCGCCCTTGGCCTTGAGCAGGAAGGCGTTGGCGGCGGCGATGCGCTCGCTGCCGGTCAGGCCTCGCAGGATCTCCGTACGGCCGGCCGCCTGGCGTCCGGCGAGAACGGGAGTGGCCTGGAAGCCGCCGTCGACCTGGACGAACACCACGGTGTTCCCCTCGACGGTCTGGACCGCCTCGGTCGGCACGGTCCGGCCGCCCGTCGACTGGCCTGTCACGACGGCGCCGGTCACAGCGGAGCCGGCTGGCGGCAGGGTGGCGCCGACCGGCCGGGCGCGGATGACGGCGGCGCCGCTCTCGCCGGCGCCGGCGCCGGCGGCGACGCCGGTCACGACGGCATCGAACTCGCCTTCGGGGCCCATGACCCGCAGGGCGGACCCGGCACGCACATTGGCGGCCAGGGCCGGCGGGGCGTTGAACACCATCTCGACCCGGGCGGGGTTGCTGACCTCGGCGACCACACCGCCCTGAGCGACGAACCCGCCCGGGCCGACCTGGACGCTGGTCACGACGCCCGAGATCGGACTGGCGACGCTGAGGCGCCCGGCAGCATTGGGCGAGCCGGCGGCGCTGGACCGGGCGCGAGCCGCCCGGGCCGCGGCCTGAGCGCTCAGCGCCTCGGCGTGCGAAACCTCTGCTTCGCGTCGGGAGACGACGCCCTGATCGGCCAGTTCCTCGTCCCGTCCGTGCGCCTGTTCCGCGGCTACATAGGCCGCCTGCGCCGCGTCGGCCTCGGCTCGCAAGCTGGCCGCGTCGCCGCTGACCAGGCTCACGAGCGCCTGACCGACCCGGACGCTCTGACCGGGTGCAACGAGCACCCGCTCGACCCGGCCGCCTACGGTCGCGGCGACCGCGGCGCGCGAGTCCACCATGGGCTCGACCCGGCCGGCGAGGCGGGTCTCCGCGCCGCCTCCCCCGCCGACGCTCACCACCGTGATGCCGGCGGCCTGGATCTGGGCGGCCGAGAGTTCGACCCGTCCTTCGGGCGCTTCGCCCTCGGCTCCTGCTTCGCCTTCATGTCCGGCCTCGCCCTCGGCGTGGCCGGCTTCGCCTTCCACCGCGGCCGGCGTGGCCGGTTTCCGCGCCACCTGAGCCAGCACCCGGGCGGCTTCGTCCTGACCGACGACCGGCTCGACGACCTCGTGCCGATCGAACCCGCCGCCATGAAGGACCGGCAGGTGATCGAATGGGACAAGGACGACATCGACGCCCTGAAGTTCATGAAGGTCGATGTGCTGGCGCTCGGCATGCTCAGCTGCATGAAGCGGGGCCTGGACCTCCTTCGGGCCCACAAGGCGACCGACCTCGACCTGGCCTCCATCCCCGCGGAGGATCCCAGGACCTACGCCATGATCCGAAAGGCGGACACCCTCGGGGTCTTCCAGATCGAGAGCCGGGCCCAGATGGCCATGCTGCCCCGGATCAAGCCGCGCACCCTCTACGACCTTGTCAT
>CAZERE010000204.1:0-2769 GCA_964515365.1 uncultured Phenylobacterium sp.
ACGTCAACGCCGGCTGGCGGATGCCCTTCACCGGCCTGCTCTGCAAGCAGCCCCCCTATGGCGGCATCCGGGCCATCGACATGCGGACCGGCGAAACCCTATGGGACCGCCCCCTCGGCACGGCCCGCAAGAACGGCCCGTTCGGCATTCCCTCCATGCTGCCCGTGCAGATCGGCACGCCGAACAATGGCGGCGCGGTGGTCACCGCCGGCGGGCTGATCTTCATCGCCGCTGACACTGACGACCTGATCCGCGCCATCGACATGGAGACCGGCGAGACCGTCTGGCAGGACACCCTGCCCGGCGGCGGCCAGGCCACGCCCATGACCTATGAAATCGACGGGCGGCAGTACCTGGTGATCATGGCCGGCGGCCACCACTTCATGGAGACCCCGGTCAATGACGACCTGATCGCCTACGCCCTGCCCCAGGATCGCTGAGGCGACAACGTCAGGCCGGTCGAGGCCAGCCGGCCATGGCCTGATCGACGATGCGAAGCAGCTTGTCGCGTCCGGCGCCATCCTTGGCCAGGGTCGACATGCCCTGAACCACGGCGAAGACATGGCCCGCCAGGGCCTCGGCGTCGCAGTGGCGCGGCGCACGGCCCGCCTGGATGTCGTCCTCGATGCGGGCGCGCAGGGCGGCCTCGATGCGCCGGCGGATCTCCGCCAGCTCCTCGCGGATCTCGGCGGCGACCGCCGAGCTGCTCACCAGGGAGCTGGCCAGCAGACAGCCGGGCGGCGTGTCTTCCCCGGTGTCGCCCAGCGCCGCGGCGGTCAGCAGCGCACGCGCCGCCTCATGACCCGTCGCGGCCTCGTCTATCGTCTGGACGATGGCGGCCGCGCCGCCGCCCAGGTAGCGATCCACAGCCTCCAGAAACAGCCGGCGCTTGTCGCCAAACGCCCCATAGAGGCTGGGCGGCGTGATCCCCATGGCCTGGGTCAACTCCGCCACGGAGGTCGCCTCATAGCCGTGCCGCCAGAACAGATGCATGGCCGCGTCCAGAGCGGCCTCGCGATCGAATGACAGGGGCCGGCCCGCGCGGCGGCGGGCCGGGACCGATAGCGCATCTCGCGGCTGAGGTTCCATAGCGATCGATATATAACAGTTGACCCAGGCCGACAACGGCGACTAGGGGTTTCGTATCGATCACTAGGATTATCCCGTCATGGCGCTTACCGACTATCGAACCCTGGGCCGATCGGGCCTCGTCGTGAGCCCGCTGGCCTTGGGGACCATGACCTTCGGTGTCGAGCGCTGGGGGATGGCGCGCCCCGAAGCCGAGGCGGTGTTCGACGCCTATGTCGAGGCCGGCGGCAACCTCGTGGACACGGCCGACGTCTATGCCAGCGGGCGCAGCGAAGAGATGCTGGGCGCGATCATCGCCGACCGGGGCGTGCGCGAGCGGCTGGTCATCGCCACCAAGTCGGGCTTCGCCACAGGTTCAGGCCCGCATGCCGGCGGCAATGGCGCCACCCACATTCATGCGGCGCTGCAGGGGTCCCTGCGCCGCCTGGGCGTGGACTATATCGATCTCTACTGGATCCATGTCTGGGACTCGCTGACCCCACCCGAGGAGCTGCTGGAGACCATGGCGGGCCTCGTCCGGGCCGGCAAGATTCGCTACTGGGGAATGTCCAACAGCCCGGCCTGGTACGTCGCCAGGCTCGCCACCCTGGCGGCGGTGCGCGGGGCGCCGGGCCCCATCGCCCTGCAGTATTTCTATTCGCTGGTGAGCCGCGAGATCGAGGCCGAGCACCTGCCGCTGGCGCGCCATATGGGGCTTGGCATGATGCCTTGGAGCCCGCTGGCCTATGGTCTTCTGACGGGGAAATATGATCGTGCGGTCGTCGAGGCGGCGCCCCCCCGCGCCGGCGGTCTTCCCGACAAGGCCGGCGACAGCGAAGGCCGCGCGGAAACCGACAAGCGTCTCGATGGCGCCAATCCGTTCGGCGACGCCCTGTTCACGGAGCGCAACTGGCGGATCGTCGAGGCCTTGAAACAGGTCGCCCAGGAGCTGGGGGAGTCCCCTGCCCGCGTGGCCCTGGCCTGGGTGCTGTCGAAACCCGGCGTGGACACCGCCCTGATGGGGGTCAGCCGGCCCTCGCAGGTGACGGAGAACATATCCGCCACCGATCTGCGGCTCCCGCCGGACCAGATCGCAGCTCTGGACGCCGCCAGCGCGCCCGACGCCGCCATGGTCTATGGCCTGTTCACCCCGGAAGCCCGGCAGAACGTGGTGTTCGGCGGGGCCGCCGTCGCGACGCGGGACTAGGCTTGCGGGCGCCCTATTCCCACTCGATGGTGCCGGGGGGCTTTGAGGTCACGTCGTAGACGACGCGGTTGACGCCGCGGACCTCGTTGATGATCCGGGTGGCGGCCCGCGCCAGCACGTCCCAGGGGAATTCGAAGAAGTCGGCGGTCATGCCGTCGGTGGAGGTGACCGCGCGCAGGGCGCAGACATTCTCATAGGTGCGGGCGTCGCCCATCACGCCGACGGTCTTCACCGGCAGCAGGACGGCGAAGGCCTGCCAGATGGAGTCGTAGAGGCCGGCCTTGCGGATCTCGTCCAGATAGATGGCGTCAGCCTGCTGCAGGACGGCGACGGCCTCGGGCGTGATCTCGCCCGGGATGCGGATGGCCAGGCCCGGCCCCGGGAACGGGTGGCGGCCGACGAAGGCTGGCGGCAGGCCGAGCTCGACGCCAAGCGCCCGGACCTCGTCCTTGAACAGCTCGCGCAGGGGCTCCACCAGCTTCAGCTTCATATAG
>CAZERE010000205.1:0-2750 GCA_964515365.1 uncultured Phenylobacterium sp.
TCCATGATCGCGAACTGCTGGAGCGCGCCCTGACCCATGCCAGCGTGGGGGAGGGGGCGACCAAGGTGCGCCACTATGAGCGGCTGGAGTTCCTGGGCGACCGGGTGCTGAACCTGCTGGCCGCCGAACGGCTCATGAGCCTGGATGGCGAGGCCCGCGAGGGCGAGCTCAGCCGCCGGCTGGCCAATCTGGTGAACTTCCACGCCTGCGCCGACGTGGCCCGCGACATCGGCCTGGGCGAGGCCCTGCGGCTCTCGGCCAGCGCCACCAAGATCGGCGCCCGGGACTCCGACGGGGTGCTGGGGGACGCCTGCGAGGCCCTGATCGGCGCCCTCTATATCGACGCCGGCCTCGACGCGGCCCGGGACTTTTTCCTACGCTTCTGGGCCCAGGCTTTCGCCGACCTCGACGCCCCCCGGGGCAAGGATCCCAAGACCCAGCTCCAGGAATGGGCGCAGGGTCGCGGCCTGGCCCTGCCCACCTATGAGGTCGTGGCTCGCCAAGGCCCCGACCACGCCCCATCTTTCACCGTACAGGTGACGATAGAGGGATATGATCCCGAAGCCGCCCAGGGACGTTCCAAGCAGGAGGCCGAAAAGGCCGCCGCCCTGGTGATGCTTCTCAAACGTGAAGGACCTCAATGACCCGCGCCGGATTCGTCGCCATCATCGGCGCCCCCAATGCGGGCAAGTCGACTCTCACCAACCGTCTGGTGGGGGCCAAGGTCTCGATCGTGACCCAGAAGGTCCAGACCACGCGCTTCCCCGTGCGTGGCGTGGCCATCGAGGGCGAGAGCCAGATCGTGCTGGTGGACACGCCCGGTATCTTCGCGCCGCGCCGTCGCCTGGACCGCGCCATGGTGCGCTCGGCCTGGGGCGGCGCCGAGGAGGCCGATGGCGTCGTCCATCTGATCGATGTCCAGGCGGAGCTCGCCGTGGGCGAGGCCCAGGGCAGCCCGGCGGACAAGCGGGCGGTGATCGACGTCCAGACCATCATCGAGGGGCTCAAGGCGTCCGGCCGCAAAGCCATCCTTGCGCTGAACAAGATCGACGGGGTCAAGCGCGAGCGCATGCTGGCCCTGGCCCAGCGCCTGTTCGACACCGGCGTCTATTCCGAGGTGTTCATGATCTCGGCCGCGGACGGCTCGGGCGTGGACGACCTCAAGCGCCGGATGGCCGAACTGGTCCCCGAAGGCCCCTGGCTCTATCCGGCCGAACAGACCGCCGACCTGCCGGCCCGCCTGCTGGCCGCCGAGATCACCCGGGAAAAGCTCTATCTGCGGGTCCACGAAGAGCTGCCCTATGCGGCGGCCGTGGACACCACCGCCTTCGAGGAGCGCCGCGACGGCTCGGTGCGCATCGAGCAGACCATCTATGTCCAGCGCGACAGCCAGCGGCCGATCATCCTGGGCAAGAACGGCCAGACCCTGAAGTGGATCGGCCAGAAATCCCGCGAAGAGCTCACCGAGCTGTTCGACCGCCAGGTGCACCTCTTCCTGCATGTGAAGGTCGATGAGACCTGGGCTGACAAGCGCGAGTTCTACGGCGACGTGGGCCTCGATTTCGACGTCTGATGGAGTTCGAGGACGACGCCTTCGTGCTCTCGGCCCGCGCCCATGGCGAGACCGGCGCCATCGTCGATCTGCTGACTTCCGAGCATGGCCGTTACGCCGCCCATGTGGCCGGCGGGGCCTCGCGCCGCCTGAAGCCCTTTCTGCAGCCCGGCGCTCAGGTCCGCGTCCGTTTCCGCGCCCGGGTGGCCGAACAACTGGGCGCCGCCACCCTGGAGCCGATCGGCGAGGGACCCGGCGCCCTGTTCGACGATCCCCTGGCCCTGCATGGCCTCTCTGCGGCCGCTGCAGTGGCCGCCGGGGCCCTTCCGGAGCGGGAGCCCCACCACGGGGCCTATCTCGCCCTGGAGGCCCTGATCAGCGCCCTGGCGGTCCCCGACATCTGGCCGGCGGTCTTCGTCCGGTACGAGGCCGGCCTGCTGCAGGACCTGGGCTTTGGCCTGGACCTGTCCAAGTGCGCGGCCACGGGATCGGTGGACGACCTGATCTATGTCAGCCCGCGCACGGGCCGGGCGGTCAGCGCCCAGGCCGGCGAGCCCTACAAGGACAAGCTCCTGCGCCTGCCGCCCTTCATGCTGTCGGCCCAGTGGGGGCTGGAGGCCGGGGATATCGGCTCAGGTCTTGATCTGACCGGCCACTTCCTTGAGGCCTTCGTCTTCAATCCCCTGAACCGGCCCCTGCCGCCGGCCAGGGTCTGGATGATCGACCGCCTGTCGGATGCTGACCGGCTGTGACGGACAGGACGCGGCGCGCTAGAATCGCGGCCACGGAGAATCAATGAGCAAGCACACCCCTCCGCCGTTCGATGGGGACGGCGACCGCATTATCGATGAGCCGCTGAGCGAGGCGCTGTCGCGCCGCTATCTGGCCTATGCGCTCTCGACCATCACCGGCCGGGCCCTGCCGGACGTGCGCGACGGCCTGAAGCCGGTGCACCGCCGGCTGCTGTTCGCCATGCGCCAGCTGCGCCTCGATCCCAACTCCTCGGCCAAGAAGTCGGCCCGGGTGGTCGGCGACGTGATCGGTAAGTACCACCCCCACGGGGACACGGCGGTCTATGAGGCCCTGGTCCGCCTGGCCCAGGACTTTTCCCAGCGCTATCCGCTGATCGACGGCCAGGGGAACTTCGGCAATATCGACGGCGATAGCGCCGCGGCCATGCGCTATACCGAGTGCAAGC
>CAZERE010000206.1:0-2741 GCA_964515365.1 uncultured Phenylobacterium sp.
GCGGCGCTGGCTGTCCCCGCCCAGGCCGAGATCACCGCCCTGATGGCCGCGCTCGGCCGCGCGCCCGGCACGGCCATGGTGCTGATCCCCCACGACATGGGGGTCATCGCCCGCCTCGCCGACCGGGTCTGCGTGATGAAGGACGGCCAGTATGTGGAGGAGGGGCCGGTGCGCGAGCTCTTCGCCGCCCCCAAGGTCCAGTACACCCGCGACCTGCTGGACGCGATCCCGCGCCTGGACCGCGCCGACCGCGGCGGCCGGCCGATGGTCGCCCCCGTGGCGGCCGACGCCCCGGTGATCGTCGAGGCCCAGGACGTCAAGGTCTGGTTCCCCATCCGCCAGGGCCTGATGGGCGGGACCCGCCAGTTGCGGGCCGTGGACGGCGTCTCCTTCGACGTGCGCCAGGGCGAGACGCTCGGCGTGGTGGGCGAGAGCGGCTGCGGCAAGTCCACCCTGTCGCGGGCCGTGCTCAACCTGATCAAGCCCACCGACGGGGTCGTCACCCTGATGGGCCGCGACATCACCCACGCCCAGAAGGCGGAGATGCGGGCGGCCCGCAAGGACCTGCAGATCGTCTTCCAGGACCCCCTGGCCAGCCTCGATCCGCGGATGACCATCGGCGACTCCATCGCCGAGCCCCTGAAGATCTTCGCCCCGCAGCTGAACCGCGACGCCCGGGACGCCGAGGTGGCCGGCATGATGGCCCGCGCCGGCCTCTCGCCGGAGCTGATCAACCGCTATCCGCACGAACTGTCCGGCGGCCAGAACCAGCGGGTGGGCATCGCCCGGGCCATGATCCTCAAGCCCAAGCTGGTCATCTGCGACGAGGCGGTCTCGGCCCTCGATGTCTCGATCCGCGCCCAGATCATCGACCTGCTCATCGACCTGCAGAAGGAGATGGGCCTGGCCATGATCTTCATCAGCCACGACCTGGCGGTGGTGCGCGAGATCAGCCACCGGGTGATGGTGCTGTTCCTCGGCCGGGTGATGGAGATGGCCGACCGCGACAGGCTCTATGCCGACCCCCAGCACCCCTATACCCGCGCCCTGCTCTCGGCCGCCCCGATCCCGGACCCCGAGCGGGAGCGCAACCGCCAGCGCCTGAAGCTGACCGGCGAGCCGCCGAGCCCGATGGACCCGGCCGCGGCCCTGCGCTTCCTGCCCTCGCGGGTCAGCGTCGATCCGCTGGCGCCCATCTATACGCCCCGCCTGACCGAGGTGGCGCCCGGGCATCTGGTGTCGGAATTCGACGTCGACTGGGAAAACCGCGGCGCAGCCTGAACCGGGGACTTTCGGCAACCCGTCGGAAACCCTTGGCGGCGTAGGGTGGCTTGACTGCAACCCTGTCGAGTATCGCCGTCCATGTCCGCCCTGCATATCGAGGTCGTCCGACCCCAGGACCTGACGCCTGGCCGCGTGCAGCGCTGGACCGAGTTGCAGAGCCAGCAGACCGACAGCGCCTATGACAGCCCCTTCCTCTCGCCCCACTGGGCGCGGGCGGTGGAGCGGGCCCAGGCGCGCACCGGCGGCGGGCAGCGCGGCGTGCGGGTGGCGGTGGTCACCGACGGCGCCCAGGACCTCGGCTTCATGGCCGCCCATGTGGGCGGCGCCACGGCCCTGCCGGCCGGCGCGCCCTTCTGCGACTATCAGGGCCTGGTGGCCGCGCCCGGCGTGGAGATCGACGCCCGGGCCATCGTCTCGGCCCTGCGGGTCCAGCGGCTGGACTTCTGCCACATGCTGGACGAGCGCGGCCCCTTCCAGGGCTTCTCCCACGGCGAGTCGGTCTCCCATGTGATCGAGATCGGCGAAAGCTACGAGGCCTACGCCGCCGAGCGCCGGGCCGCGGGCGTGGGCCTGCTCAAGGATTGCGACAAGAAGCGCCGCAAGGCCGAGCGCGAGCTGGGGGAGGTGGTCTTCACCGCCTTCAACCGCTCCTCCGCCGACTATGACCAGCTGATCGCCTGGAAGCGGGCGCAGCTGCGCGCCACTGGCCAGTTCGACATCTTCCAGCCCGGCTGGACGCGGCGCCTGCTCGCCGACCTGTTCGAAAGCCGCGACCCCGACTTCGGGGCCACGCTGTTCACCCTGCACATCGGCGGCCGGCTGGCGGCCACCCACCTGCACCTGCGCAGCGGGCGCACCATCCATGGCTGGCTGATCGCCCACAATCCGGAGTTCGAGCGCTCCTCGCCGGGCCTGCTGCTGTTCCAGGACATCCTGCGCTGGATGGACACAACCCCCTATAGCCGCCTGGACCTGGGCGCCGGCGACTACCGCTTCAAGCGCGAGTTGGCCAATGCCGAGGTCCGGGTCGGCCACGGTTTCGTCGGCGTGCTGTCGCCGGCCACCCTGCTGCGCCAGGCCGCCTATAGCCTGCGCCGGGCGGCCGAAGCCCTGCCGCTGGGCGCGGCGTCGGAGCTGCCAGGCAAGGCCATGCGCCGGGTCGACCGCCTGCGGGGCCTGCGCTCGGCCTGACGCCGCCCCGACATTGCGAAGGGCGCCCGCGCCCGATAGGTTGCCGGCCTTTCCCGCCCGCACCATATCTGGGCGGCCTCCCCGGACCACCGACCTTCATGACGCTTTCCATCGACGACATCCGCGCCGCAGCCGACCGGCTGAACGGGCATATCGAGCGCACGCCGTGCCGCCTGTCGAGGACCCTGTCGGAGATTACCGGCGCCGAGGTCTGGGTGAAGTTCGAGAACCTGCAGTTCACCGCCGCCTACAAGGAGCGCGGCGCG
>CAZERE010000207.1:0-446 GCA_964515365.1 uncultured Phenylobacterium sp.
TGGTGCGCAACCACTCCACCGTGTTTCTGGCCGGCCCGCCGCTGGTGAAGGCCGCCACCGGCGAGGTGATCAGCGCCGAGGAGCTCGGCGGCGCCGACACCCACGGCCGCCGCTCCGGCGTGGTCGATCATGTGGCCAATGACGACGAGCACGCGCTCAGCATCGTGCGCTCCATCGTCGCCCATCTGAACACCACCAAGACCCACGAGATGGCCCTGGCCGAACCGCGGCCGCCGGCCTTCGACCCGGCGGAGCTCTACGGCCTCATCCCCGGCGACGTGCGTGCGCCCTATGATGTACGCGAGGTCATCGCCCGGATTGTCGACGGCTCGGACTTCGACGAGTTCAAGGCGCTCTACGGCACGACCCTGGTGTGCGGCTTCGCCCGCATCTGGGGCTCGCCCCGCGCCATCCTGGCCAAACACGTCGCGTTCGTGTCGGGGAGC
>CAZERE010000207.1:456-2628 GCA_964515365.1 uncultured Phenylobacterium sp.
AACGGCGTGTTGTTCTCCGAGAGCGCCCTGAAGGGCGCCCACTTCATCGAGCTGGCCTGCAAACGGAAGATCCCGCTGGTCTTCCTGCAGAACATCTCAGGCTTCATGGTTGGCGGCCGCTATGAGGCGGGCGGCATCGCCAAGGATGGGGCCAAGATGGTCACCGCCGTGGCCTGCGCCGAGGTCCCCAAGTTCACTGTGCTGATCGGCGGCTCGTTCGGGGCCGGCAATTACGGCATGTGCGGGCGGGCCTATTCCCCGCGCTTCCTGTGGACCTGGCCCAACAGCCGGATCAGCGTCATGGGCGGGGAGCAGGCCGCCAGCGTGCTGGCCACCATCCGCCGCGACGGCCTGGAGGCCCGCGGCGAAACCTGGGCGGCCGAAGACGAAGCGGCTTTCAAGGCGCCGGTCAAGGAACGATATGAGGCCGAGGGCGATCCCTACTTCGCCACGGCGCGTCTGTGGGACGACGGGATCATCGATCCGGCCCAGACCCGCGACGTGCTTGGCCTGTCCATTTCTGCGGCGCTCAATGCGCCCGTCCCGGAGACGCGGTTTGGCGTCTTCCGAATGTGAGGAAGCCTTAAAGACCATGAGCAATCCCATCGTCGATCCCCTGGTCGAAGGCCTCGACACCGACGCCACCTCGCCGCTCGTGCGCCTGGAGGCGACCGTCGAAGGCGTGGCCATCGTCACCATCAACCGGCCCGAGCGCCGCAACGCCTTCGACGCCGACCTGATCGCCGCCCTGTCGGAGACCTTCGAGACCCTGCACGGCGCCGAGCATGTGCGTCTGGTCTTCCTGCGCGGCGCCGGCGGGACCTTCAGCGCCGGGGCCGACCTCGACTGGATGCGGGCCGCCGCCGGTCACACCGAGGACGACAACCGCGAAGACGCCATGGCCATGGCCAAGATGCTCAAGCTCCTGTGGGACATCCCGGCCCTGACCATCGCCCTGGTGCAGGGCGGCGCCTATGGCGGCGGGGCGGGCCTGGCCGCGGCCTGCGACATGGCCATCTCCACCGCCGACGCCCGGTTCAGCTTCGCCGAGGTCAAGCTTGGCCTGGTGGCCGCCACCATCAGCCCCTATGTGGTCGCCGCCGTCGGGCCCCGCACCGCCCGCGGCCTGTTCGCCACCGGACGCACCTTTGACGCCGCCCATGCGGAGAAGATCGGCCTGATCACCCAGGTGGTGGCCGATGACGCGGCCCTTGAGGCGGCCATGGCCAGCCTGTCCACCGAGATGATGGCCTGTGGCCCCATGGCGGTGATCGAGTCCAAGAAGATCGTCGAGCACGTGGCCTATCAGGAGATCGACCACGGCCTGATGGAGGACACCGCCAAGGTCATCGCCCGGGTGCGGGTGAGCGAGGAAGGGCAGGAGGGGGTCATCGCCTTCCTGGAGAAGCGCAAGCCCCGCTGGGCCGAATGATCACGACTCTCCTGGTCGCCAATCGCGGGGAGATCGCCAGGCGCATCTTCCGCACTGCCCGCGCGATGGGCCTGGCCACTGTGGCGGTCTATTCCGACGCCGACGCCCAGGCGCCCCATGTGCGCGAGGCCGACCAGGCCGTGCGCCTGGGGCCGGCGGCGGCCCAGGAGAGCTATCTCTCGGTCGAGCGCGTGCTGGAGGCCGCCCGGACCAGCGGCGCCGACGCCATCCATCCGGGCTATGGCTTCCTGTCGGAGAACGCCGACTTCGCCGAGGCGGTGATGACTGCGGGCCTCACCTGGGTCGGCCCGCCGCCCTCGGCGATCCGCGCCATGGGGCTGAAGGATGCGGCCAAGGCCCTGATGATCCAGGCCGGCGTTCCCGTGACGCCGGGCTATCATGGCGAGACCCAGGAGCCTGGCCATCTCGCCGCCCAGGCCGAGCAGATCGGCTATCCCGTCCTGATCAAGGCTGTCGCCGGCGGCGGCGGCAAGGGCATGCGCAAGGTCGAGCGCGCCGCCGACTTCGCCGAAGCCCTCGGGGCGGCCAAGCGGGAGGCCGCCGGCGCCTTTGGCGACGACCGCGTCCTGTTGGAGACCTATGTCGCCCGGCCGCGGCACATCGAGGTGCAGGTGTTCGGCGACGCCCATGGCCGGGTCGTCCACCTGTTCGAGCGCGACTGCTCCCTGCAGCGCCGCCACCAGAAGGTGATCGAAGAGGCGCCCGCCCCGGGCCTGACC
>CAZERE010000208.1:0-2534 GCA_964515365.1 uncultured Phenylobacterium sp.
CCTCACGCCGCCGAAAACCCGACCGCCCCCGCGCTGGCCAGGCTGAGCGCAAAGGTCGCCTCCCCCTCATGCGTTCCGGCGTATTCCAGGGCCGCCACCAGGAACGGCCCCTCCAGCACGCCGAAGTCCGGCACCACCAGCCGCCACCGCTTCGCCGCCTGATCGAAGAAGGCTTCCCGCACCAGGGCGTCAGAGGCCGCATCGCGGAAGATCCCCTGCCCGGACACCGCCGCCGACTTGACCCCGGCCCCGGCCAGCAGCTCGCGCCACCGTCCGGCGCTGTCGCCGTCGGTGGCGTCCACCGTGCGCGCGTTCAGCGAAATCGTCCGCGCCCTCAACCCCGCCACCGTCGTGAAGACGCCCGGCGCGCCCTCGATCTTCAGCAGCATGTCCTTGCCCGCCTGTGCGGTCATCTTGTCCTCGCTTTGCTCCTGAGTGGCGGGTGGCGAGTGACGAGTGGCGAGGAAGGTCGTCGCAACGGCTCCCCCCGCTGCTCCCGCCTGCCCGATCCAGCTCGCCACTCGCCACTAACCACTCGCCACTTCTTCGGTCACCGCCCTCAGCCGCACCACCGCATAGGTCCGCCGCCCGTCGCTCGCCGCAAACACGTCGGAAAAGATCGCCCTCAGTGTCGCGGTCCGCACCCCGTCCGCCTCCAGCGCCGCCTCGTGCAGACAGGCCCGCACCGCCGCCGCCATCGCCTTGGCCTCTTCCGCGCCGAGGAAGCGCGACACCCCGATCAGGGTCAGCCTCTGCTCCACCCCGCCCCCGTCCGCCGCCCCCGGTAGGCTCTCGCATCGGCCCAGCGCCAGATAGGGGCAGGCCGCCCCCTCCGGCGGCTGGTCGAACACCCGCCCCCCGGTCAGGGCCGAAACCGCCGCATCCGCCTTCAGGGCCGCGACCACCGCCTTTTGCAGGGCGCTCTCATGATCCTTCATCGCACCCGCTCCAGCTCCAGCCGCAGCCGCCCCGGCCGCACAGGATCAAGGCCGACGATGTCCCAGTCGGCGCCGCCAAACCGCAGCACCCGCCCGACCGCCAGCCGCGCGTCGGCCCGCGCCTCGGCGCTCAGCCGCTCGACCGTCCGCCTCTGATCGCCCTCGCCCCGCTCGACCCGCCGCCGCGTCCCGCATGTCAGCCAGGCCGAGCCGACGGGTTCGAAACTCACGCTGCGCCCGCCATAGGGGGTCTCGGCCTCCACCGGCCGGAACAGGCTCGCCAGAACCCTCACAGCCGCACCGTGCGATAGGGGGCGGTCCATTCGTCGATCGACAGATCCGCCGCCGCCTCGCCCCGCTCATAGGCCCGCAGCACCAGCGTCAGGATCGCCAGCCTCAGCCCCGCCGGCGCGGTGGAGGTCAGGCTCAATCCCACCTCCGCCTCCACCCGCCCCTGGGCCGCCTCGATCAGGGTCTGGATCAGGCCGTCCTCGGCCTCATGCTCGACCCTCAGAAACAGCTTCGCCTCCGCCACCGTCACCGGTTGCGCCATGTCTCACCTCGCCTTGCTCGGAAGTGGCGAGTGACGAGTGGCGAGCGGCGAGACGGCCACCCCTACTCAGCCCAAACGCCGTTTCATACGTCAGCGGCGAGCGACCACTCGCCACTCGCCACTGACCGCTCGTCACGCCGCAACTACGTCGCCGCGAACCGCATCACCTTGATCGCGTCGAAGTTCTGCACCCCGCCGCCGACCCGCTTGGTCGTGTAGAACAGGACATAAGGCTTGGCCGAATAAGGGTCGCGCAACACCCGCACCCCCGCCCGATCCACGATCAGATAGCCCCGCTGGAAGTCCCCGAAGGCGATCGACAGACTGTTGGCCGCCACATCCGGCATGGTCTCGATCTCGGTGACCGGATAGCCCAGCAGGCTGGCCGTCTCGCCCAGCCGCGTCGCCGGCTGCCAGATGTAGTTGCCGTCGGCGTCCTTGAACTTGCGCACGGCCGAGACCGTCTTCCTGTTCATCACGAACCGGCCGTTCGGCCGATACTGGGCCTTGGGCGCATAGATCAGGTCGATCAGCCGGTCGGTCGGACTGTCGGCCGCGAACCCGCCTGCGGCGCCCGAGGCCACATAACCGATCTGGCCCCAGACCTGACCCGCGTCCGCCGCCGTCGGATAGGCCAGAAAGCCCTTGGGCTTGTTCACCCCGTCGCCGCCCACGAAGGCCTGGGTCTCCTGGGCCGCAAAGGCGTCCTCGACCTCGGCCGCCAGCCATTCGTCCAGATCGACCATGGCGTCGTCCAGCAGGGCCTGGGTCGCCGCCGGATTGGCGTACAGATCCGCCGAGGGGAATTCCAGCAGGGCCAGGGTCGCCGGATCGGTCTCGGGCCGCGCCGCCGTCTCCGCCACCCAGCCGCAGGCCACGCCCGCCGTCGAGACCGGCTTTCGGAACACGCCCGCCGCCACCGTCCTGACCGTCGCGATCTCGCGCATCGGCGAGGCCGCCATCAGCCGCCGCTCGATGGCCCGCTCGGTCTCATAGGGCGCGACATAGCCGCCCGAGGTCGCCCCCGTCGAAAGTCCCGCCTT
>CAZERE010000209.1:0-2532 GCA_964515365.1 uncultured Phenylobacterium sp.
CTTCTCGACCCCCCACGGGGGCGGCGGGCCGGGCGCGGGTCCGGTGGTGCTGTCGCAGGCGCTGGCCCCCTTTGCGCCGGCGCCCTGGGTGGTCCATGGGGCGAACGGCCTGACCCTGGTCGAGGAAACGGTGGAAGAGGCCGCCCAGGCCTTTGGCCGGATGAGCGCCTTCCACGGCCAGATGGGCATGTTCGTGCGCGCCTACGCCTATATGCGCAGCCACGGCGCCGATGGCCTGCGGCAGGTGGCCGAGGACGCCGTCCTCAACGCCAACTACATCAAGGCCCGCCTGTCCGGCGTCATGACCCCGGCCTTCCCCGAGGGGCCGTGCATGCATGAGGCCCTGTTCGACGATTCCTGGCTTGAGGGTACCGGCGTCACGACGCACGACTTCGCCAAGGCGATGATCGCCGAGGGCTTCCACCCCATGACCATGTACTTCCCGCTGGTGGTGCATGGGGCGATGCTGATCGAGCCCACCGAGACGGAGTCCAAGCAGGAGCTCGACCGCTTCTGCGACGCCCTGGTGGCGTTGGCCCAGGCGGCCAAGGCCGGGGATGTGGACCGCTTCAAGGGCGCGCCCTACCTCGCGCCCATGCGCCGGCTGGACGAAACCCTGGCCGCCCGCAAGCCTCGCCTTACGTGGAAACCGGAGTCAGGTGTGGCGCCGGCGCCGCTCGCCGCAGAATAGCAGCGGTAAGGCCCAAAAAGCGGCCGGCTGTCGCCTTACTTTCAGCCTCGGGCGGCACATATGAGGAAAGCGCGCGGGGGCCCCGCCTCCCCGAACGGGCCCGACCGCGCGCGACCCCAGGTTTGCTAGCGTGTCTCTCGCCCTCTCCGCGCGGCCTCATGGCCATACCTCCGCCCCCGGCGGCCTCGGCCGGCTGCTGCGCCGCTTGCTGCGTCTTGGCCTGGTGGGGCTGGGCGGGCTGATCGTCCTGGCCGGCGTGCTGATCGCGCCCCTGCCGGGTCCCATGGGCCTGCCCGTGGCGGCCGTGGGGCTGATGATTATCCTGCGGAATTCTTACAAGGCCCGGCGGGCCTTCGTGCGGTTCCAGCGGGCCCATCCTCGGGCGCTGAGCCCCGTGCGCCGGCTGCTGAAGCGCCGGCCCGAGGTCTTGCCCGTGGCCTGGCAGATGATGCTGAGAACCGAGCGCCTGATCGTCCCGCGGGGCTACCGGGTGGCGGTCCGCAGCCGGCGTCTGTTCCGACGCCGGCGCAGAGCTTCGACTATTGTAGCTTAGAGGCCATCTGGCCGATCGCCCGGTCCACCAGGGGATCGGTCGTGGCCGCAGCCAGACGGGCCGACAGGACGCTGCGAGCAGCCTCGGCGGCCATGTCGGCGGCCGCGGCCTTCACATCGGCCATGGCCTGGGCCTCAGCCGTGGCGATCTTGCGTTCGGCCATCTCGGTCCGGCGGGCGATCTGCTCTTCCAGCTTCACCGCCGCGTCCTTGCGCATGCGCTCGGAGTCTTCCTTGGCCTGGGCCATCATGTCGGCGGCCAGGCGTTCGGTCTCTTCCCGCTGGGCCTTGATCTCGGTCAGCAGGCGTTCGGCTTCGGCCCGCAGGCGCTGGGCCTCATCGAGCTCGGCCTGGATCCGCTCGGCGCGGGCGTCCAGGGCCTTGGCCATGGCTGCGGGCACCTTCAGATAGATCAGCAGCCCGAAGAAGATCAGGACGGCGACCAGAACCCAGAATTCGGGGGTCACGAAAAAGGACATCTGTCTCTCCTCAGGCCGCGTTGCGCGCGATGGCCGCATCGACCTCGGCGCGGGACGGCGCCTGGCCGCTCAGCTTCTCGACGATGGCCTCTGCGGTTTCGGCCGCCACGGTGCGGACATTGGCCATGGCCCGGTCGCGGCCGGCCGCGATGGCGGCGTCGGCCTCGGCCAGGCGGACGTTGAGCTTGGCTTCTTCGGCGGCGTTGCGGCTGTCGGCCTCGGCCTTGGCGGCGGCCTTGGCTTCGGCGGCGGTCTTCTGCGCCCGGGCGCGGGCCTGGGCCAGTTCGGCCGCAGCTTCCGCCGACTGGCGCTCGGCCTCGTCGCGGGCGCCGCGGGCGTCAGCCAGGTCGCCCTCGATCTTCGCCGCCCGCGCCTCGATGGCGCCGCCCACCCGGGGCAGGAACAGCTTGGACAGGATGACGTAAAGAATGACGAAAACGATCAGCAGCCAGAAGATCTGGCCCGGCCAGTAGCCGAACTCGAACTGGGGCAGGCCCGACGAGCCGTGCTCGGCGGCTTCCGTGCTTTCGTACAGGTCGTGGCTCGTCGTGGTCGGCGGGGTCTCGACGAGGGCGCCGCCGGGCTCGAGCTCTGGTGAAGTCTGGGCCATCAAGGCGCTCCGTTGAGTCTGCGCAGGTCCGTGCGAAGGATGAGAAACCCGAAAGCCGGGTCATGCGAAAGGCGGGCCGTGCGACAGCCCGCCCCCCCCACGCACGGATAGTCTCGCCTTAGGCGGCGAACAGGATCAGCAGCGCGACCACGAAGGCGAAGATGCCGAGGGCTTCGGTCAGCGCCATGCCCAGGAAGAGC
>CAZERE010000210.1:0-1193 GCA_964515365.1 uncultured Phenylobacterium sp.
CAGTTCGAGGGCGGCGGGCGATGACCGGACAGACGCCGTTCCCGCACGGATATTCAAACAGGGTTCAGCAAGAATTGGCCAGATAGCCGGGTTATTTCCCGGCGACCGGACCTAAGAGAGGAAAGCTCCATCGTGCGCTACGCTTACGCCATCACTTCCGCCCTGCTGCTCGGCGGCACCGCCGCCACGCTCGCG
The DNA here is from genome assembly GCA_964515365.1 of uncultured Phenylobacterium sp. Classification (GTDB taxonomy): domain Bacteria; phylum Pseudomonadota; class Alphaproteobacteria; order Caulobacterales; family Caulobacteraceae; genus Phenylobacterium. The sequence continues at coordinate 196 of CAZERE010000210.1, forward strand.
CTCCAGCCGCCGGCCGGCGCGCAGACCGCCCAGAACGAACCCGGCGCGATCAACGCCGCCAGCCCGCGCGGCGGCGCGCCGATGAGCTTTGCCGACATGGTCGCCCGGCTTCAGCCGGCGGTGGTCAACATTTCGACCACCCAGCGCGTCCAGGTCAGCGCCAACCCGTTCCAGGGCACGCCGTTCGAAAACTTCTTCGGTGGCCAGCAGGGCGGTCGTCCCGTCACGCGCGAAGCCGAATCGCTCGGATCGGGCTTCCTGATCTCCGAAGACGGCTACGTCGTCACCAACAACCACGTGATCTCCGCCGGCGCGCGCGGCGCAATGGTCGAATCGATCACCGTGACGCTCGCCGACCGGCGCGAATTCAAGGCGACCGTGGTCGGGCGCGACGTCCGGTCCGACCTGGCGGTGCTGAAGATCGAGGGTGACAACCTGCCCTTCGTCAAGTTCGGCGATTCGCGCCAGGCGCGCGTCGGCGACTGGGTGGTCGCGATCGGCAACCCGTTCGGGCTCAGCGGCTCGGTCAGCGCCGGGATCATCTCCGCGGTCAACCGCGTCACCGGTCCCTATGACAAGTTCATCCAGACCGATGCCTCGATCAATCGCGGCAATTCGGGCGGGCCGATGTTCGACCTGCAGGGCAACGTGATCGGCATCAACAGCCAGATCCTGTCGCCCAGCGGCGGCAATGTCGGCATCGGCTTCGCGATCCCCGCCGAACAGGCCAAGCCGATCGTCGACACGCTGATGAAGGGCCAGTCGGTCCAGCGCGGCTATCTGGGCGTCGGCATCCAGCCGCTGACCGACGATATTGCCTCGGCGCTCGACCTCCCCAAGGATCGCGGTGAGATCATCAGCCGTATCGAGCCGGGCCAGGCCGCCGAAAAGGCCGGCATCCGCGTCGGCGACGTCATCGTCCGGGTCGGTGGCAAGGACGTGACCCCCGAACAGACGCTCAGCAACCTGATCGCCGCGGTGCCGCCGGGCCCGCGCGT
>CAZERE010000210.1:1203-2531 GCA_964515365.1 uncultured Phenylobacterium sp.
GACGCCTGGCTCGCGACCCCGCCGGCCTGGCAGCCGGGCACGCGCGTGCCGCTGGAACTGATCCGCGACGGCCGTCGCCAGACGCTGAACGTCGCGGTCGGCACCCGCCCGCCGGAGGAGGAACTGGCCGGGTTCCAGATGGACGAAGGCCAGCCCGATGAGCCCGATGCGGTGCCCGCCTCGTCCGCGATCGGCATGTCGGTCCAGGCGCTGACCCCCCAGATCGCGCAGACTGTCGGCGTGCCCCAGGACACGCGCGGCGTGGTCGTCGCCGCGGTCGATCCGTCGAGCGACGCGGCGGCCAAGGGGCTGCGGCGCGGTGACGTGGTGACCGCGGTCAACCGCACGCCCGTCACCAGCCCGGCCGATTTCGAGCGCCTGGTCGGCCAGGCGCGCACCGCCAACCGCGATTCGGTGCTGATGCTGGTCACGCGCCGCGGCGGCGTGTCGCAGTTCGTGGCGGTCAAATTCGGATCGTGATGACGAACGGCTGACCGCGCGCCACAATCCGGCTATGCCATCCGCCTGATCGGGAGGATGGCATGACGGACGCGGCGACCCTTTACATCGGTGCAGGCATGGGCGGCGTCGCCCCGCAGGCATTGGTGCTGAAACGTGCCAATCGCCACGGGCTGATCGCGGGCGCGACCGGCACCGGCAAGACGGTGACGCTGCAGGGCATGGCCGAGGAGTTCAGCCGCGCCGGCGTGCCGGTGTTCGTGGCGGACGTGAAGGGCGACATTGCCGGGCTGGGCATGCCGGGGTCGCCGACCGCCAAGACCCATGCGCCGTTCACCCAGCGGGTTGCCGACATCGGCTATGAAGGCTGGAGCTATGCCGCAGCCCCGGTGCAGCTGTGGGACCTGTTCGGCGAACAGGGCCATCCGATCCGCGCGACCGCGTCGGAGATGGGGCCGCTGCTCCTGTCGCGCCTGCTCAACCTCAACGACACCCAGGAAGGCGTGCTGACCATCGCCTTCCACCTCGCGGACGAGGAGGGGCTGCTGCTGCTCGACCTCGACGATGTTCAGGCGATGCTGGTCCATTGCGCCGAACGCGCGGATGAATTGTCGACCCGCTACGGCAATGTCACCAAGGCAAGCGTGGGGGCGATCCAGCGCCAGCTGCTGCAACTGCGCAGCCAGGGCGGCGACCATTTTTTCGGCGAGCCCGCGCTCGACCTTGCCGACTTCATCCGCACGGATGACAATGGTCACGGCGTCATCAACATCCTGGCGGCCGACAAGCTGATGGCCAGCCCCCGGCTCTACGCCACCTTCCTGCTGTGGCTGCTGTCCGAACTGTTCGAGACGCTTCCCGAGGTCGGC
>CAZERE010000211.1:0-2414 GCA_964515365.1 uncultured Phenylobacterium sp.
CTCGGCCATGATCGAACAGACCCTGGGCCTGCCCATCGACATCCACGGCGGCGGCAACGACCTGATCTTCCCTCACCATGAGAACGAACTGGCCCAGGGGGTCTGCGCCGCCCACGGCTGCGAGTCCGGCCATGGGGGCGACTATGCCCGCTACTGGATGCACAACGGCTTCCTGAACTTCGGTTCGGAGAAGATGTCCAAGAGCCTGGGCAATGTGGTCCTGGTCCACGACCTGGTGGCGCAGACGCCAGGCGAGGCGGTCCGCTGGGCCCTGCTGGTCGGCCACTATCGCGCCCCCCAGGAATGGTCGGGCGACCTGCTGGAGCAGGCGCGCAAATCCCTGGACCGGCTCTATGGCGCCCTGCGCCGCTGCGCCGGGGTGACGGCCAGCACGGACGCGCCGTCGCCCAGGTTCCTGGCGGCGCTGGAGGATGACCTCAACACCGCCCAGGCCATGGCCGAGCTCTTCGCCCTGGCCTCGACCATCGAGACCGGGTCCGACGAGGCCCGCGCCCAGGCCAAGGGCGAGCTGCTGGCGTCCGGCGCCCTGATGGGTTTCCTGCAGGCCGATCCCGAGGCCTGGTTCCAGGGCGGCGCCGATCCGGCGCTGAAGGCCCGGGTCGAGGCCCTGATCGCTGAGCGGATCGCGGCGCGCACCGCCAAGGATTGGCCACGGGCCGATGCGATCCGGGATGAACTGAACGCCCTCAATGTGGTTGTCATGGACTCCGCAGACGGCGCCACCTGGCGGCTCAGGGAGCCGAGCTCTTCGGAGGATTGAGCCATGATGGGTATGAACCGCAACACCAACCCCCTGGGCGCCACCCAGCTGTCGCCTTCCTTCATGCCGGGCTTCGGGTTCGGCAAGCGCAAGGGCGGCGGGGGTGATGGCGTCAAGGGCCTCAAGGTCGAGCACCGGATCGGGGTCCAGGCGCCGCCGCAGGTGATCTGGGACCTGATCGCCGACATCCGCGCCTGGCCGCAATGGAACCCGCTCTACACCCGGGCCGAGGGGGTCCTGTCCATCGGCGCGCCGCTGGAGCTGACCCTGGCCCTGCCCGAACAGCCGCCGCGGCATATCGAACCGGTGGTGATCGACTGGGTGCCCCTGGAGCAGCTTCACTGGCGCTCCAGCGTAGCCGGGGGCTTCGGCGCGGCGATCCGCTATATCGAGATCGACCAGGTCGATGAGCATGCCTGCATCGTCTCCAATGGCGAACTCTTCCAGGGCCTGCTGGGTCCGGCCTCGGCCAAGCGCGTGCAGCGCCCGCTCAAGAAGGGCTTCGCCGCCATGGGCGAGGCGCTGAAGGTCAAGGCCGAAGCCGCATGGCGCCCGGCCCGCTGACGTCCTAGATCAAGCCCATGATCGATGACCTCTATTCGGCCAGGCTCCTGAAGCTGGCGGCCAACATGCCCCGGGCCGGGCGACTGGCTGAGCCGGACGGCACGTCGGAAAAGGTGGCCAAGCTTTGTGGCAGCCGGATCGTGGTCGATGTGGTCCTCGACGGCGACCAGATTGTCGACTTCGCCCAGGACGTGAAGGCCTGCGCCCTGGGCCAGGCCGCCGCCGCGGTGCTGGGCGCCCATGTGGTCGGCGCCAGCCTGGCGGAGATCGAGATGGCCCGGGACGCCTTCCGTGCTATGTTGAGGGAAGGCGCAGACGCGCCGGTCGGACGTTTTTCGGATCTCTCCATGCTTGCGCCGGTGAAGGACTATCCCGCCCGCCACGCCTCCACGCTCCTGGCGTTCGAGGCGACGGTGGATGCTGTCCGCCAGGCCATGGCGCGAACTAGCCCCGCCGGCGCGGCTTGATTTGACCGCCCCCGCAACGTAATCGCTGCGAGTATTCGCAAGCCTGCGGCCGGCATGACCCCCTACGAATCCTGCGTCAGAGGCGCCCATCGCGCCTACAAGCTGACGCTTTCCCCTCTGATCGGACGCCAGTGTCGCTTCCTTCCGACCTGTTCGGACTATGCGGCTCAGGCCCTGATCGATCACGGCCCCTGGCGCGGCTCCTGGCTTGCGGCGCGGCGGCTGTGCCGATGCAACCCCTGGGGCGGTTCGGGCTATGATCCGCCGCCTCCGCCGCCGGGCCGCTCCGATGAGCCGCCGGCGCGCAAATGGACGTGTGACACATGATCGAGCTCGTTTTTCCCGACGGTTCCAAACGGCCCTTCGAGGCCGGCGTGACCGGCCGACAGATCGCCGCGGGCATCGCCAAGTCCCTGGAGAAAAAGGCCGTGCTGGTGAAGCTGGACGGCAAACTCCTGGACCTTGACCGGCCCCTGAACCACGGCGGCGCCTTCCAGATCCTCACGCGGGAGGACCCCGAGGTCCTGGAGACCATCCGCCACGACGCCGCCCACGTGCTGGCCGAGGCGGTGCAGGAGCTGTTCCCCGGCACCCAGGTCACC
>CAZERE010000212.1:0-2393 GCA_964515365.1 uncultured Phenylobacterium sp.
TGATGGGCTCGCGCCGCGTCACCACCTACAACAAGGACGGCGAGGAATATCAGGTCATCCTGCAGGCGCGGGAAGAAGATCGGCTGACGCCCAGCGACCTGAACGGCGTCTATGTGCGCTCCTCGGCCAGCAATCAGTTGATCCCGCTCGCCAATCTGATCTCGCTCAAGGAAAAGGCCGACGCGCCTGAACTCAACCGCTACAACCGGCTGCGTGCCATCACGCTCGAGGGCGATGTCGCCAACAGCTACAGCCTGGGCGACGCGCTGAACTTCCTGGAGACCGAGGCGCGCAAGATCCCCGAAGTACAAGCGATAGACTACAAGGGCGACTCCCGCGAATTCCGCAACGCCGGATCGCAGCTGCCCCTGATTTTCGGCCTGACCCTGATCGTCGTGTTCCTGGTGCTGGCCGGCCAGTTCGAGAGTTTCATCCACCCGGCGGTCATCATGCTCACGGTGCCGCTGGCGCTGGGCGGCGGCGTGCTTGGCCTGGTGATCATGGGCGTCAGCATCAATATCTACAGCCAGATCGGTATCATCATGCTGATCGGGCTCGCCGCCAAGAACGGTATCCTCATCGTCGAGTTCGCCAACCAGCTCCGCGACCAGGGCCTGAGCATTCAGGACGCTGCGGAACAGGCGGCCGAGCGGCGGTTGCGGCCAATTCTCATGACGTCGATCGCGACCATCGCCGGGGCCGTGCCGTTGATGGTGGCGCACGGCGCTGGCGCGGGGGCACGGGTTGCAATCGGCACCGTGGTGGTGTGGGGTGTTTTGCTTTCGACCTTCCTCACCCTTTACCTGATCCCGGCAATCTACAATAAGCTGGCGCGATTCACGACTTCGCCGGAAGCCGTCGCCCGCCAGCTGAGGGAGCAGCTGAAAGGCGGCGCGCCGCACGCGGCGGAGTAGCGTTTAGGGGGGCACATATGGCAGAACTCGCGTCCCGTGGGCAGTTGCGGGCGGCCTTGGTCCGCATGGCGATGATTTTTGTGCCACTGGTCATGGCGCTGGGTTTTTTGTCCGCGCAACTCGCCGGCACCGGCCATGCCGGCTGGTACGACCTTCTGGTAAAGCCCGCTTTCACGCCGCCACCCGCCATGTTCGGCATCGCCTGGGCAGTGCTGTACGCCATGCTGGGCCTGGCGCTCGCGTTTGTCTGGCATGCGTTCGGCCACCCGCTGCGCACGACCGCCATTGTCGCGTTCTGCATCCAGCTGGCACTGAACCTTGCCTGGTCCCCGGTTTTCTTCGGCGCACGGCAGCTCTTTGGCGGCCTCGTGCTGATGATCGCGATCCTCATCGCGGCGGTGGTCGCAACCATCCTGTTCTTCAAGGTTCGGCGCACGGCAGGCTGGCTGATGGTGCCATATCTTGCATGGCTGGCCCTCGCCCTCTATCTCAATGCTGGCGTTTGGCGCTTGAACCCGGATGCCGGGCGCATCAATTCCAGCGGCGACGTCGAGATGTCGATCGGCGCGACCAAATAACGCCGTAGAAGGATGTACAGCATGCCCGGTGAAAACCGCTTCTTCGACGATTTCTCCCGACTGGCGACTGGCGCCGCCGGCGCCATGGCGGGTCTTGGGCGTGAGGTCGAGACCTTGATGCGCCAGCAGTTCGAGCGCTTCCTCGCCGGCGCCGATCTGGTGCGCCGCGACGAGTTCGATGCTGTGAAGGCCATGGCGGAACGGGCCCGCAGCGAATCAGAGCAGCTTGCAGCACGCGTGGCGGAATTGGAGTCGCGGCTTGCCAGCGCCGGCCCGGCTGCGGCGAGGACGACGAAAACCGACGCCGCCGCGACGAGTGCCAAACCGGCACCCAAGCCGCGCAGCCGCACGAAGAAGGCAGAGTAACTGTCTGAATATATGATGTTTTCTTAAACTTTGGCTGGCAGCCCCGGCTGTTTTGAGGCGCGCGGACGCTCCAACCGATCCACAACAAATGTATGCCCCGCACGTACCAGTTCTTGCGTACGCAGAACTGTAATGTGACTATGTTTAGTATGTACGGGCGCTAACAGAAGGAGACGCAGCGATGTCGACGCTGGACTTCGAAGATCCGTCCACCGAGGGCGCTGAGCCGCTCGATCTGTTCGAGCATTGCTGCCACGCTCGGGGCTGGGCGTTCGAGCGCGACGGCGACGAGGAACTGATGGTCGCAGCGCCCGGGTCCTGGGGGTCCTACCAGGTGCGTATTCTCTGGCGCCCGGACGATGCCCTGATCCAACTGGTCGCCATGCTGGACGTCAAGGCGCCGGACGCCCGCCGCGCCGTCCTCCCTGCGCGGCGTCGCGCCTGCGGAGCCGTCCGCGCCCCGGGCTTTCCGCCCGCCCCGAAAGGGGTCTCGCGCGCGCGCGCCCCGCGCCCCGGCGCGGCTGACCGCGCCCCC
>CAZERE010000213.1:0-824 GCA_964515365.1 uncultured Phenylobacterium sp.
CGGGCTTCTCTGGGGCATTGTCGCCCTCGCGGCCTGCTCGCCGCCGCCCCGCGACGCCAAGGCCTTCGCCGACGACCCGGACGCGGCTGTCCGCGCCGTCGCCGACTGCGACGCCGGGGCCCGTCGCCCCGACTGCGCAGCCGCGCGGGAGGGCCTGACGGAAGCCCGCCGGCGCGACCGGATGGAGGCCTACGCGCGGACGTTCGGCGAGCCCTGACCATGTCGTTCCGCGTCTTCGAGCCGAGCTACGACTTCATCGACGAGAGCCTCAATGTGTTCCTCGGCGACCGGCTGTCGTCGGTGATCGCCCAGGTGGACGGGCCGTTGCGGGTCGCCCTGCTCCTCTATGTGGTCCTGTACGGCTTCGCCATCCTGCGCGGCGCCATCACCGAGCCGGTGAGGGATTTCGCCGTCCGCTCCATCAAGCTCGCCCTGCTCTATGCGTTGGCGACGACCACCGCCTACTCCACCTTCGTCACCGAGCCTCTGTTCACCGACCTGCCGAACGCCCTGACCCGGGCCGTCAGCGGCTCGGAGACGCCCAGCGTGGGCGCCGCCTTCGATCAGTTCTTCGCCTACGCCGCCTGGCTGGGCGAGGACATTTCCCGGGACGCCTCCGCCTTCAACCCGGCCCCCTACATCGTCGCGGCCGGTGTCTTCATCATCGGAGCCCTGGCCGCCGCCCTCGGCTTCGGGGTCGTGCTGGTGGCCAAGCTGGCGCTGGCGCTTCTCGTCACCCTCGGGCCGATCTTCATCGCCTGCGCCCTGTTCGCCGCGACGCGACGCTATTTCTTCGGCTGGCTGAGCCAGGCGGTGAACTACCC
>CAZERE010000213.1:834-2295 GCA_964515365.1 uncultured Phenylobacterium sp.
ATCATCGTCATCTTCCAGCTGGTCCTGTCGTTGGTGCGAGACCAGTGGGGCTCGATCCAGGGCGCCGACCCCATGATCGGCGGCCTGATCTTCATCGCCCTGTGCCTGCTGGGCGCGATCTTCTTCCTGCAGACGCCGGCGATCGCCGCCGGGATCGCTGGCGGCGCAAGCGCGGGCCTCGCCGACTTCGCCAACGCCGCCGCGCTCGGCTCGAGTTCGTCCGGACGCGCCCGGGGGCCGCAGGAGGCCAGCCGTCAGCCGCCCCGGGGCGGCGGAACCATCCGACCGAACGGAGCCTGACATGAGCCTTCGCCTGCTGCTGATCCTGAGCGCCCTGCTGGGCGGATGCGCCACCGGCCGCACGGATGCGCCGGCGACGTGCGACGGGCGCGATCGCCGTCCCGCCAACCCTCACGGCTCGATCCTCGTCGCCTCAACGCCGGCGGCCCCGCCTGCGCCCGCGGCTCAGCCGAACCCGTCTGAACCCTCCGCCGGGGGCTGCGCATGACCGGCGTCCCGTCCGACGAACTGAAGCGCTATTTCAGAGAGGCGCGGCGGTGGGACCAGGATCGTCTGGCCGGCGCCCTGCGGGCGCGCGGTCTGGCCTGGACGGTGGCCGGCGTCGCGGCGGCCCTGGCGATCGCGGCGACGACAGCCGTGACCTTCCTGACCCCGCTGAAGACCAGCGAACCGTTCGTCATTCGCGTCGATCGAACGACCGGATCGGTTGACGTCGTGCGCGGCCTCTCCGCCGAGGACGGACCGGCCCGCTACGACGAGGCGGTCAGCAAATACTTCCTGGGCCAGTACGTTCGGGCTCGCGAAGGTTACCTCGATCCGGCCGCCGAGGACGCCTTCCGTCAGGTCTCGATCCTGTCCGCCCCGGCGGAACAGCGTCGCTGGGCCGAACTCTACCGCGGCTCCAATCCCGACAGCCCGCAGAACCTCTATGGGCAGGACGGCGAGGCCGTGGTGTCGATCCGCGCGATCGGCTTCATCAACGACAGCGTCGCCAACGTCCGGTTCCGCCGGACCGTTCGCCAGGCCCAACAGGTCGCCGAGAGCGACTGGATCGCCACGATCGCCTTCGCCTACACCCGCGCCCCGATGTCGGAGGCGGACCGGCTCCGCAACCCGCTCGGCTTCCAGGTGACGTCCTATCGCGCCGACCCGGAGGTCATCCGATGAGAACCCCGACACTCCTTTTGGCCGCCGCTGTCATGGCGACAGCGGGCCCGGCTCTGGCCCAATCGGACGGGAGCGACCGCATCCAGGAGCTCACCTACGCCCCGCATGGCGTCTATCAGGTCTCCGGCGCCTTTCGCACGGCGACCCAGATCATCTTCTCGCCCGAGGAGACGATCCGGCACGCCGCCATCGGCGATAGCGTGGCCTGGGAGGTCGCGGCGGAGGGGTCCGTCCTCTTCCTGAAGCCGCGCGAGCGACACCAGTCCACCAATC
>CAZERE010000214.1:0-2290 GCA_964515365.1 uncultured Phenylobacterium sp.
GGTCGTGTTCGACAAGGGCCGCAGCGCCCGGGCGGCGACCCTCGCGGCGGGCGGGCTCTGGCACCCGCTTCAACCGGGTGGCGACTTCACCCTTCAGCCGCTGGCCCGGATCGACGACGAGCGCGAACGGGCCTGGGCATCCGAGTGGCTCGCCGACGCCGTTCGTCTGGCCGGTCTCGATCCCACGCCTCGGGTGCGCGAGGAGATCTGGGCCGCGCTCGGCGCCCTGTCCCAGGCCCCGGTCGATCAGCGCACGCTGACGGTTTTCTCCGCGCTCGTGCAGGACAAGGCGGTCGCCGCCGCGCTCGAGCCCCTCACCCTCAAAGGACCGCACGGCGCCCTGGTCGACGGCGTCGCCCCGGCGTCGCAAGCCCTGGCTCCATTCGAGTGCTTCGAGCTGGAGACCCTGATGGCGACGCCGTCCGCCGTCGCCCCGGTTCTGGCCGCCCTGTTTCATGAGATCGAGCGCGGTTTCGACGGCAGGCCCACCCTGCTGATCCTCGACGAAGCCTGGCTCTTCCTCGGGGAGACGTCTTTCGCCGCCCGGATCCGGGAATGGTTGAAGACCCTGCGCAAGAGGGGCGTGGCGGTCCTGTTCGCGACCCAGTCGCTGGACGACGTGGTGCGCTCGTCGATCGCCTCGGCGCTCATCGAGAGCTGTCCGACGCAGATCTTCCTGCCCAACCCCCGCGCCCTGGAGCCCGCCTCCGCGGAGCTCTACCGCATGTTCGGCCTCAGCCGCCGACAGCTGGAACTCATCGCCTGGGCGACGCCCAAACGGACCTACTACCTGCGCCAGCCCGATGGCCGCCGCCTGTTCGACCTCAAGCTGACCGGCGCGGGCCTCGCGCTGTGCGGGGCCTCCTCGCCTGATGATCAGGCCCTCATCGACGCCGTGCTGGCGGCGCTGGATCCGGCCGACGTCCGGCCGGACCGGTTCGCCCGCGAATTCCTCAAAGCCAAGGGAGTCCTCCATGTCGACGCCGTCTTCGATAGTTTCGACCCGCCCGCCCCGTCGCTTCTGGCGGCGGAGTAGTCAGGCGGCGTCGGCCGCCACGCTCGCCGTCCTGATCGCTCTGGCCGCGCCTCCTCAGGCTGCGGCGCAGCAGATCGTATTCGACCCGCAGGCGCACGTGCAGACCAGTCTCCAGGCCGCGCGCCAGCTGGAAAGCCTGGCCAACGAGGCGCGGCAGCTGGCCAACGACGCGCGCAGCCTGGCCGCATCGCCCTACAGCCATCTGGCCGAGTCCTCGCAGACGCTGCGCGACATCGGCGAGCTCGCCCGCACTGTGCGCGGCGCCGCCTCCACCCTGGAGGGGGTCGAGCGGCAGTTCGCCGACCTCTATCCGGACGACCTGTCGCTGGAGGATCTGGATCGTCTCGGCGCCGAACGCGGCGCGACGGCGCGTCTGACGGCCCAGGACCTCGCCCGAACGGCGGCCGAGCTGGAGGCGTTGAGCCGGAGCCGGGACGGCCGGTTGCGCGGAGCCCTGGCGGCCAGCGAGGCCGCCGAAGGCGAAACCGCCGCGATCCAGTCGTCGACGCAGATGCTGTCCGTGCTCGCCGAGGATCTCGCCAGCATGCGCACGGTGTTGCTCGCCCAGTCCCGCCTTATGGCCGAGAGCGCCGCGCGCCAGGCGGCCGAGCGCGACGCCGCCCTGGAGGCGCGCCGCCGGTTCTGGGGTCGGACGAGCGCCGCACCCGCCGCGCCGCGGTTCGATCCCCTGCCCAACGCCCGGAACTGAGGAGCCCCGTCATGGCCGGCCCCGGCATGGAGACCCCGAACGAACTGATGGTGGTGTTCTCGAACACCGTCACGGCCGGCTTCTCGGCCCTTCAGGGTTCGGTCAACGGCGTGTTCGGCCTGTTGATCGCGCTGGTGGTCGCCCTCACCGGCATCCAGTGGGCGCTGTCTCCAAACCGCGAAGTGCTCGCCTCCGGCTTCGGCAAGGTGCTGCTGATCGGGGCCTTCGCCTGGATCATCAACGACTGGCAGACCCTGTCGGAGACGATCTACGCCGGGTTTCTGGAACTCGGCCTAACGGCGGGCGGCGGCTCGCTCTCGCGCGAGGAGTTCCTCAATCCGGGCGCGGTGCTCCAGCAGGGCTGGGAGATCGTCAAGGCGCTGGGCGAGACGCCGGCGCCTGTTGAGAACCCGCTCGATGTCGTGGGCAACATGACCGACGCCCTGATCCTGGGCCTGGCCATGATCGGCATCATGCTGGCCTTCGCGGTCCTGGCCCTGCAGATCATCGTCTCCCTGCTGGAGTTCAAGATCATCACCCTCGGC
>CAZERE010000215.1:0-2286 GCA_964515365.1 uncultured Phenylobacterium sp.
GGGCCGTTGCGCATGACGCCGGCCCCCCAGCTCATCTTGAAGGGCAGGACCAGGTCCTGCCCGGCGATGCGTTCACGGCTCATCTCGGCGATCAGGGCCGGCGACAGGATCATCTCGCCATCGAGCCAGCCGCCCGACGCCAGGGCGCCCATGAGCTTCGCCAGCGCCGGGGCGGTCGCATGGCCATTGGCCGAGGGGATCTCGGCCCGGCGCCATTCGGCCTGGCCGCGGCCGCCGGGCGAGGACCAGGGCTCCAGGAAGGCGGCCCGGGTGGGGACGTTGATCTCGCCGAAGTCGGGAAAGGCCGGGGGCCGCTGCAGCTCGGCGCAGCGATCGTGCTCGGCGTCCGGCAGGCCGATCCACAGGTCGAGATCGAAGGGCCGGGCGAGGTCTTCCCGCAGCGCCGCGCCCATGGTCCGCCCGTCGACCCTGCGGAAGATCTCGCCGGCCAGATAGCCATAGGTCACCGGGTGATAGCCGCTGGCGGTCCCCGGCGGCCAGAGCGGCGCCATGGCCGCCAGCCGGGCGCAGACCGCGTCCCAGTCGAACCACAGCGACGGCTCAATGGCCTCGACGAAGCCCGACAGGCCGGCCTGGTGCGAGAGGGCCTGTTCCACCGTAATCGCCCCCTTGCCGGCGGCGGCGAAGTCCGGCCAGACCTCGGCCACGGGCTGGTCATAGGCCAGGCGCCCCTGGTCTGCGAGGCGGGCGACCATCAGGGCGGCGATCGCCTTGGTGGTGGAGAAGATCGGCGTCAGGGTCGCGGCGTCGAAGGCGGTGGTGCGGCCCCGGTCGGCATGGCCGGCCCAGAGGTCGACGATCAGCTCGCCGTCCTTCACCAGGGAAAACCGCGCCCCCAGCTCCTGCCCCTGCGCGAAATTGTCTTCGAAGGCCGCGCGCACAGGCTCCAGGCCGGCGGCGCACTGGCCGTGGATCTCGGGGGTTTCAGACGGCATGCGTTAGGCCAGGCGCTCCATGCGGACGTGGGGCGAGGTCGCCTTCAGCCGCTGGGCCATGGCCACGAGGGGCAGCTCGCTCGCCTTCCACATATGCGCCGCCGAGATGGTTTCGGCCACCCCGCCGACGGCCCGGGCCAGGGCGTAGGAGGGCGCCAGGCCATCCAGCACGGCGGCGCCATAGAGGGCGCTGAGCAGGTCGCCTGCGCCATTGGGCGCCTTCTGGGCCCGCTGGTGGGCGGCCAGCCAGGCCTCGCGCCGGTCGGCATAGACCACGCCGATCTCATGCTCCCGCTGCACCGAGGAGACCACCACGGGCTTACCCAGCAGGCGGGCGGCGGCCAGGGCCTCGGCCGGGGTCCGGGCCGGGGCGCCGGTCAGCCGCTCCAGCTCCCAGGCGTTGCAGCACACCAGGTCGGCCCGGGGGACCAGGTCGGCGGTGATGGCCTCGGCCACGTCGCCCGGCACATAGAGCCCCTTGCCCAGGTCGCCCATGGTCGGATCGACGATGACGAAGGGCTTGCGGGCGCCGATGTCCCGGGGGGCGGCGCGGACCGCGTCTATGGCTCGGGCTGCGGCGCGGATCTGGGGGGCGCTGGCGAAATAGCCGGTGAGCACCAGGTCGGTCTGGGCGAACAGGCCGTTGGCCTCGATCCCGTCCAGCATGCCCTCGATCGCCTCGACGGGCACGGCGGCGCCCCCCGGCGGCCCCCAGCCGGGATGGCGGCCATAGAGGACGGTGGGCGCGACCATGGCGTCCACCTTGAAGGCGGCCAGGGCCAGGGCCTGGGCCGAGCCGCCGACGCGGCTGGCGGCCACATGGCTGGAGATGATGAGGGCGAGGGGCATTGGCCCCATAGAGAAGCGCCGCGCCCTGGCCCGCAAGGGGCCAGGACGCGGCGTCGCAAATAATTCGCCGCACCTTCACGGGTGCGGAAAATGAAGTTCTAGTAGCGGTAGTGATCCGGCTTGAACGGACCGGTTTGGGGCACGCTGATATAGTCGGCCTGTTCCTTGCTGAGCTTGGTCAGCTTGGCGCCCAGCTTGTCCAGGTGAAGCATGGCGACCTTTTCGTCCAGATGCTTGGGCAGGGTGTAGACCTGCGTCTGGTAACGGCCGCCATTGGTCCAGAGTTCGATCTGGGCCAGGGTCTGGTTGGTGAAGGAGGCGCTCATCACGAAGCTCGGGTGACCGGTGGCGTTGCCCAGGTTCACCAGCCGGCCTTCCGACAGGACGATAATCTTCTTGCCGTCGGCGAATTCCACGTGGTGGACCTGATCCTTGATCTTGTCCCACTTGTAGTTGCGCAGGCCGGCGATCTGGATCTCGG
>CAZERE010000216.1:0-352 GCA_964515365.1 uncultured Phenylobacterium sp.
CGATGTAATCGTCGCCAGCTGTTCCGATGATGTGCTCTTCGCCGACCAGGCTGTGCGCGCCAGCCGTCCCGTCAACGGCGCGCCATTCCGCCACGCCGCCCATGACATTCAGGCCGATACGAGTCGAGGTGACCGTCTCATAATAAACGGGTTCATCGACCCATACGTTTTGCTGCTGCCAATCGTCCCACTCCCAGTGACCGCCGCCCATCTGAACCTGATAGGTCGAGGTTCCCGTCACAAAGCCTTCGGAATAGTCGACGGTGTCGAGACCCTCGCCGCCGTCATAGGTGTCAGAGCCCTTGGTCGCGACAATCCAATCGTCGCCAGCCAAGCCTTCAATCCGATTGCC
>CAZERE010000216.1:362-2273 GCA_964515365.1 uncultured Phenylobacterium sp.
TTGGGATTTTAGCAAATTTTGGATGTTTTGGATGTTGTGGAACTTGTCGCCCGTGGCGTGCCCGCCGAATGCTTCACCAACCGTGTAATCGACGTACACACCGGCATTCGAGCTTTCGTAAGAGGCCGTATCATTGCCGCCGCCACCGCCGGTGAGATAGTCGGCGCCTGCGCCGCCTTCCAGGATGTCAGCGCCGTCATGCCCGTCGAGGAAGTCGTCGCCGTCGCCGCCCTTGAGGACGTTGTTCCCGGCGTCGCCCCAGAGGTAGTCGTTGAACTTGCTGCCCGTGACGTTTTCGACGCCCTTGATCCAGTCCCCCATGATGTATTTGGCGTCGGCCCAATAGGCGTCGCCATTATTCCAGCTGGACGGATGGTTGCCCAGATAGACGACCACGCCGTTGATCCCGCCGACGGGCATGGCGCTCGTATTCGTCGCCCAGGGCCAGAAGTTGACGTCGAGATTGTGGGTGTAGGGTGTCGTAAACCGCTCATATGAAACGGTGTCCGAGCCTGCGCCTGCATCGACAAAGTCCATTTTGGACCAGTCGTGGTTGCCGCTGGCTTCAAGCCCCGACGTATAGCCGTCCTGCTCCATCAGGAAGGTGTCGTCGCCATCCTCGCCGAAGCCGGCGTCCCGTCCGCCGACGAGCACGAAGGTGTCGTCGCCCGTGCCGCCCCACATGCCGCTGTTGGGATTGCCGTCCCAGGGGTTGTCGTCATCTGCGCCGCCCCAGAGATAGTCGTCGCCGGCGCCGCCGATCAGCCGGTCCCGGCCCTGGCGACCCAGCAGCACGTCATTGCCGTCGCCGCCCTCCAGAATGTCGTCGCCTTCACCACCGTCCAGCCAGTCCCAGCCGGCCGCGCCGAAGAGATGATCGCCGTACCGGCTGCCGACTGCAATGTCGTCGCCGCCCGTTACGACATAGGTTTGCCCCTCGACCCAGACATATTCACCGCCGCCCTGATCGGGGTCGGGAGAGATCACGGGCCCACCCGGTCCATAGCCCCCTTGCCACTCCCAGTGCCCTTCGGTCGTGTGTTCGGTCCAGTCGTACCAAGTGACGCCTGACGTCCGCTGCGAGAAGTCCAGGAAGTCGCGGCCCGCCGTATTGCCGTCGGTCAGCTTGGTGTAGCCGATCTTGGAAAGGTCATCGACGCGGATGGCGTTCCCGTCGGCGTTCCAGTCGATCGCCGGGCCGCCGACTTCGCGCGTCACGGGCTGAGTGAAGAAGGCGTAGGCGTCAGTCGGGTCGCCGAGCGCGACCAGGCGCAGCCCCATCCGGTATTTCACCGTTCCGGGCGGCGCCACTGCAGTACCCGAGATGGTGTCGAAATTCGCCAGATCGCCGTGCCAGCCGCCGTAGTTGCGGCCGCCGCCCGGCATTTCGGCCCAACCGACCTGATTGTTGTTGGCGTCCAGGAACTGAACGACAAGACGGGCCCAACCCCGATGCTCGGCCGCCTTCACGCTGAACTCGTAGGTCGCGCCGGCCCTAGCGTCTTTGAACTCGGACCAGATGTCCTGGACGCTTCCGGATGGAGACGCCGCCGACAACCGGTTCCACAGGACGTCGTTGCCGCTGCCCGACCAGTCGGCGTTCAAGTTGACGCCGAAGGCGGGTCCAACCGCTTGCCAGGTCGCCGCGTTCCAGCCGGCCGCCCCTTGTGAAAAGTGCGGGTTCAGCAGATCGTTGCCCAGCGGCTTGTCCAGCGCCTGGGGCAGGATGGAGAAGACGCCGTTCTGGAGGGCGCCGGCGCTTTTCACCGACAGGGTCATGCCGCCGAGCAGGTCCGTGACCCGCACGTTCTCCATATAGGCGCCGTAGCTTCCCAGACCCATGCTGGTCAGGAAGCCCTGAAGGCCGCCGAAGAAGTCTGATGTGGACCAGTCATTCAACTTGAGTTCACC
>CAZERE010000217.1:0-2244 GCA_964515365.1 uncultured Phenylobacterium sp.
GCCCTGAAGGAGCGTCGCCACGCCTCGACCAACGGGGTGCTGATCGTCAGCTTCGCCCTGGACAAGCGCGGCCGGATCGTCAGCGACATCGACATTCGCAGCGTCGGCCTGCCGGGCGACACCGCCACGCCTCTGGGCGACGCCCTGGACAATCTGGCCGAGCGGGTCGAACAGGTGGTCAAGAGCCTGAAGGGCGAGGCGTTGGAGGACGAACTGGTCATCGAACAGGCCGTCGCCCGCGTGCTGAAGAAGGCCAGCCAGCAGATCTGGGATCGCCGTCCCATCGTCGAGACGGTCGTCCTGCGAGTCTGACGGCGCCTCCCTCTGGCGCTTCGGTCATGAGCCGATCTATATCGCGCTCATGGCCGAACGACTCTTCCTGCTGAACCCCGACTGGCACGACGATCAGGGCGGGCCCTGGTTCTGTCCGCCCGGCGCCTATATCGAGGGCGTCCTGGCCTTCTATCCCCAGCTGCGGGAGGCGCTTGAGGCGGTCTATCTGGACCACCCCCGGCCGCGCGCGCCGGTCGTCGCCGAGGTCGGCGAGGCGCATCAGAGCTGCCCGATCCTGATCCTGGACGGCGAACTGGACTGGCCCGAGGCCCAGGTCAGCGAAACCACCGGCCGTCGCTTCCTCCAGGACCACGCCATCGCCCCCTATCTGGCGGCCCGCTACGGGATCGGTCGGCCGCATCCCTGAGGGCGCGGCTGGGTCCTGCAGTCGATCTCTTCCAGGCAGGGCTGCATGCCTGGGTGATCTGCGGCATGGCGGGGACTCGTCGTGGGGAGGCTGATCCTCTAGATCGGTTTCAACCGGACGCTAAAGTTCCGACAGGAGGTCTCATGCCCATCGGCCCCGCCACCATGTTCGGCATCTACATCATCGTCTGGTGGACGGTTTTGTTCGCGGTCCTTCCGCTGGGAACCTCGCGCGAGACCCACACCCCGCCGACCGACGGCGCCCAATGGGGCGCCCCGACCACGCCGAATCTGAAACGCAAATTCCTCACCACCACCTGGGTGTCGGTGATCGTCTGGGCCTTCGTCATGGTGCTGATCTTCACCGGCTGGCTGCCCCTGCCGGACTTCTCGCGCGCCCCAGCTCTCTAAACGCCATCCCGGCCTAGCTTTCGCCCCGGTCCAGCGGCTAAAGCCTTGGTCTGTCTCTACGCCTAGGATTCCCCATCATGCGCCTGTCGCGCTTTTTCCTGCCCACGCTGAAGGAAGCTCCTTCGGACGCCCAGATTGTCTCGCACCAGCTGATGCTGCGCGCCGGCATGATCAAGCAGGAGGCCGCCGGCATCTACGCCTGGCTGCCGCTGGGCCTGAAGGTGCTGCGCAAGATCGAGCAGATCGTGCGCGAGGAGCAGGTGAGGGCGGGGGCGGTCGAACTGCTGATGCCGACCTTGCAACTGGCCGACCTGTGGCGTGAGAGCGGCCGCTACGACGCCTATGGCCCCGAGATGCTGCGCATCACCGACCGGCACGAGCGCGAACTTCTGTACGGACCGACCAATGAGGAGATGATCACCGACATCTTCCGGGCCTATGTGAAGTCCTACAAGTCGCTGCCGCTGAACCTGTTTCACATCCAGTGGAAGTTCCGCGACGAGCGCCGCCCCCGCTTCGGCGTGATGCGCGGCCGCGAGTTCCTGATGAAGGACGCCTATTCCTTCGACGTGGACGAGGCCTCGGCCCGCAAGGCCTACAACCGCATGTTCGTGGCTTATCTGAACACCTTCGCCCGCATGGGGTTGAAGGCCGTGCCGATGCGCGCCGACACCGGCCCGATCGGCGGCGACCTGAGCCACGAGTTCATCGTCCTGGCCGAGACCGGCGAGAGCGCCGTCTTCTGCGATAAGAAGCTGGTCGAAATGCCGGCGCCGGGCGCGGACGTGGATTGGGACGATCTTCAGTCAATCGTTGATCAACGAACGGCGCTCTATGCTGCGACCGAGGAAATGCACGACGAAGCCCGCTTCGAGGCCGAGACCGCCGAGGGCGACCGGCTGGCGGCGCGCGGCATCGAGGTCGGCCACATCTTCTATTTCGGCGAGAAATATTCGGCGCCGATGAAGGCCCGCGTCGCCGGTCCCGACGGCCAGGACGCGAATGTCCACATGGGCAGCTACGGCGTCGGCGTGTCGCGCCTGCTGGGCGCCATCATCGAGGCCAGCCACGACGAGGGCGGCATCATCTGGCCCGACGCTGTGGCCCCGTTCGACGTGGTCGTGATCAATCTGC
>CAZERE010000218.1:0-2200 GCA_964515365.1 uncultured Phenylobacterium sp.
TTCATCGTGAAGGGGAAGGGCAGACAGCCGGGCTCCCCCCGGCCCACCAGGGGCTGGATGCCGTCCTTGACGTGGTTGGGCGGCCCCTGGGCCATCATCGACCAGCCCGGCGGCGTGCGGAACAGATAACCCGGATGGAAGGTCAGCACCCCGTGGCTGAAGTGCGACTTGGCGAAGTTGTGGAAATCCGGGTGCGGATTGTCCGGCTGCAGGACGATGTCTTCCTGGAAGTTGCCGCCGTTCCATTCGGCGCTGAACCCCATGGGGCAGAGAATCTCCCAGCCGCTGGTGTTGGCCATGGTCAGCGGCAGGCACCGATAGGGATGGCGGTCGGCGAAATGCTCCATCCAGGCGCGCTGCGGACGGCCGGGCACGATCTCCGGCGGCCGGTCTGCGGTGGGATAGCACTCGAGCTCCATGGGGCGTCCAACCTTTCGACGAGCGGCCGCGGGCCGGCCACCTCCTGCTCTAGCCAGCCGCCCGTGGCCTCGTCCAGTTCCACGATCGCTCCCGGGGCCGTATGAGGGGGCATGAAGACCCGCGACGACCTTCTCGCCTTCCTCGACGCCCATCAGATCGGCCACCGGACCGTGGACCATCCCGCCGTCTTCCGGGTGGGCGAGGGCGAGGAGATCAAGGCCGGCTTGCCGGGCGCCCACACCAAGAACCTGTTCCTGAAGGACGCCAAGGATCGCCTGTGGCTGATCTCGGCCGCCGACCAGACGACCATCGACCTGAAGCGCCTGCCGGGGGTGATCGGCGCGGCCCGGCTGTCCTTCGGGCGGGAAGACCTGATGATCGAGACCCTGGGGGTCACGCCGGGGTCCGTCACCGCCTTCGCCCTGATCAACGATGTGGCGCGCAAGGTGACCTTCGTCCTGGACAAGACGCTGGCCGATGCGCCGCTGGTGAACTTCCATCCCCTGACCAACACCGCCACCACGGCTGTGGATCAGGCGGGCCTGCGGGCCTTCTTCGCGGCGGTGGGCGTGACGCCCCTGATCGTGGACTTCGCGGCGATGGAAGTTGTTGGCCCGCAAACCGCGCCCTGAGGCAAACCTTCCGTTGAAGCCGGAGGGCCATGCGACCATCTTAGGGCTGCCGCGTTGCCCAAGTCAGACCAGGAAGACGAGTTCGCCATGAGCCTTATCGGAGAAACCGCCGCCGCCCCTGCAGGCGACCTGATCAAGGACGCCACCGACGCCAGCTTCATGGCCGACGTGGTCGAGGCGAGCCAGGAGGCCCCGGTCATCGTGGACTTCTGGGCGCCCTGGTGCGGCCCCTGCCGGCAACTCGGCCCGGCCCTGGAAAAGGCGGTCACCGCCGCCAAGGGCAAGGTCAAGCTGGTCAAGATCGACATCGACAAGAACCCGGCCTTCGCCGAGCAACTGCGGGTGCAGTCGATCCCGGCGGTGTTCGCCTTCTTCGGCGGCCGCCCGGTGGACGGCTTCATGGGCGCCCTGCCCGAAAGCCAGGTGAAGGCCTTCGTCGACAAGCTGGCGGCCATGGCGCCGGCCGACGGCGTCGGCGAGATGCTGGACATGGCCAAGGCCGCCCTCGAGGCTGGCGATCTGCCCCTGGCGGCGCAAGGCTTCGCCCAGGTGCTGCAGGCCGAGCCGGACAATGTGAAGGCCCTGGGGGGGCTGGCCCGCTGCTACATGGCCGGCGGCGAGCCCGACCGCGCCCGGGAGATCCTCGACATGGCCCCGGCCGACGCCAAGGACGCCGATCTGGACAGCGTGCGGGCGGCCCTGAACCTGGCCGCCGAGGCGCCATCGGACACCGGCGCGTTCGAGACCCGCCTGGCGGCCGATCCCGACGACCACGAGGCCCGCCTGGCCCTGGCCAAGGCCCTGGCCGGCCACGGCCGCATGGACGCCGCCGCCGACCACCTTCTGCAGATCATCGAGCGCGACCGGAACTGGAATGACGATGCGGCGCGCAAGCAACTCCTCACCATCTTCGAAGCCGCGGGCCCCGGCTCGGAAGTGGCCCGTAGCGGTCGCAAGCGGCTCTCGGCGATCCTGTTCTCATAGACGCGAGGTGAAGACGATGCCGGGCTACCGGCGGACGGCGGACCTGCCGCAGATCATCCCCATCTTCCCCCTGGACGGCGCCATCCTGCTGCCCGGCGGCGAACTGCCGCTGCAGGTCTTCGAGCCGCGCTATCTGAACATGGTGGACGACGCCATGGCCGGGG
>CAZERE010000219.1:0-462 GCA_964515365.1 uncultured Phenylobacterium sp.
CCTGGCCCTGATCGCCGGCGGTCTGATGGCCGTCGCCCTGCCGACCAGCCGCCCCGACAGCCGCCTGTCCTATCCCGCCCTGCTACGCACCCTGGTCGATCTGTGGCGCGAGTTTCCGACGCTGCGGCTGGCGGCCGCGACACAGGCCCTGTTGTTCGGCGCCTTCGCCGCCTTCTGCACCCTCCTGGCGTTGCGCCTGCAGGAGCCGCGCTTCGGTCTGGGGTCAGACGTGGCGGGCCTGTTTGGCGTAGTCGGCGCGGTGGGCGTCGTCGCCGCGCCCATAGCGGGCCGGGTGGCGGATCGGCGCGGGCCGCATGAAGTCATCGCCTTGGGCGCGCTGCTGACCTTGGCCTCATGGATCATCTTCGGGACCTGGACCTCGATCGCCGGCCTCGTCGTGGGGGTGATCCTGCTGGACTTCGCGGTGCAGAGCGCCCTGGTCTCGAACCAGCACGTCGTCTA
>CAZERE010000219.1:472-1848 GCA_964515365.1 uncultured Phenylobacterium sp.
GGCCGGTTGAACACTCTTTTCATGGGCGCGATGTTCCTGGGCGGGGCGGCCGGATCGGCCCTCGCCACCTTAGCCTGGGCGCGGTTCGGATGGACGGGCGTCGTCGCGCTGGGCGCCGTGGCGGCTGTTCTGGCGACCGGGCTTCAGACCCGCAGCCTGGTCAAGGGGCGCTGAGCCGCCTGGATAATATCCTAGATGTGGAGGGATCCGCGCTGGATGGCGACGATGACGGCGCGCGTCCGGTCCGTGACGTCCAATTTCGAGAAGATCCGCTTCATGTCGGCCTTCACCGTGTCGACGGAGACATGCAGGCGACGGGCGATCTCCTTGTTCGCCCGCCCTTCGGAGATGGCTTTGAGAATGGCGATCTCTCGCTCGGTCAGGCGGTCGCCAGCCGAATAGATCGCGATCTGCTGCGCCACTTCGGGGGCGATGACGCGACGACCCGCCACCACGTTCCGCACGGTCGTCAGAAGATCGCGCCGGATGCAGTTCTTCAGCAGATAGCCGCTCGCGCCCGCCTGCAGCGCCTGAACGGCCAGGGCGTCGCCGGGATAGGTCGTCAGCACGACGATGGCCGCCTGCGGATCGAGGGCGCGGATCTGCCTTATGGCCTCTAGACCCGTGAGCTCGGGCATCTGGATGTCCATCAGGGTGAGGTCCGGCCTCAGCCGCTCGAACAGGTCGATGGCTTCGCGGCCGTCGCGCGCCTCCCCGACCACCGACATGTCGGACTGTCGCCCCAACAGGCCCACAATGCCTTCGCGCATCATGGGCGACCAGAATACGGATATGGGAAGGCTCAGTCATGAGGAGTCCGCGACCAGAGCGGGAGAGCTTTCAGAAGCCGTGCGAAATAGGCCCCGCGCACGCGTATTCGCACCGTGACCGCCGTCCCGCCGTCAGCCCCGGCTTCGACCGCCAGCCGAGCCCCGATGGCCCGCGCCCGCTCGCGCATGCCGCTGAGACCAAAATGACCGGCGCGGCCGTGGCTCAGGATATCGGCCGGGATTCCCACGCCGTCGTCGGCCACAGCCACGATCAACTCGGACCGAGCGTAACCCACAACGGGCCAGGGTTTGATTCGGACAGCGCCCAGCGCGCCTTCGACGCCTTCTTTAGCACCCGCCCGGACGGAATGGGCCTGGGTCTGGCCATCTGCCGCTCCACCGTGGAAGCCCACGAGGGGACCGTCAGGATCGTCTCCGAGCCGGGCGCCGGCGCGCGGCTGTCGATCTGCCTGCCGCTTCTGTCGGATCCGCCTGGGGCCTGACCGTTTCAGGAAGCACGGTGCCGGCTCCGCCAGACGCGTGAACCGACGCTCAGGCCTGGGCCTGGGACTTCAGGTCCTGGGAAAGGCGCACCAGATCCGCCAC
>CAZERE010000219.1:1881-2175 GCA_964515365.1 uncultured Phenylobacterium sp.
TGGGCGTAGCGCGCCTCGGCGCCGGCGACGTCGCTGGCGCGCTCGCGGGTGCGACGGTCGCGCTCCAGGGCCTCGTTGACCGCGTCGATCAGGTCCTGGTCGCGGAAGGGTTTGGTCAGGAAGTCCACCGCCCCCGCCTTCATCGCCCGCACAGACATCGGCACGTCGCCGTGGCCGGTGATCAGGATGACGGGCGTCGTCACCCCCTGGGCCGTCAGGGTCTTCTGGAAATCCAGGCCGCTGACGCCGGGCATCCGCACATCGGTGATGATGCAGCGGTTGGCCTTCGGCGGC
>CAZERE010000220.1:0-2123 GCA_964515365.1 uncultured Phenylobacterium sp.
CGCCGGGCTTGGCGCCCTGGGCCACCTTGATCTCGATCTCGCGGCACTGGTTCAGATATTCGGCCGTGACGCCGAACCGGCCCGAGGCCACCTGTTTCACCGCCGAGTTGGCGTCGTCGCCGTTGGCGCGCGGGTGATAGCGCTCCGGGTCCTCGCCGCCCTCGCCCGAGACCGAGCGAGCGCCGATGCCGTTCATGGCGATGGCAAGCGTCTCGTGCGCCTCAGGCCCCAGGGCGCCCAGGGACATGGCCTGGGTCAGGAAGCGGCGGCGGATGTCCGACACGCTCTCGACCTGATCGATGGGAATCGGCGTCCCTTCGCGGAAGTCCAGCAGGTCGCGCAGCGACAGGTCCGGCTGGTTTCGGACGGCTTGCGAGAACTGCTTGAACCGGCGGTAGTCGCCCCGGTTGCAGGCGTCCTGCAGCAGATGGATCGTCTTGGCCTCGTGGGCGTGGGCCTCGCCGCCCGCACGAATCTTGAAGAAGCCGCCGATGGCGGGGGAGGGCTGGGCCTCGCCCCAGGCGACCTTGTGCCGCTTCAGCGCCGCCTGCTCCAGCCCCGCCAGACCGATGCCGGAGATGCGCGAAGGCGCGCCGGGGAAGAACTCGGCCGTCAGGGCCCGCGACAGGCCCAGCACCTCGAACTCGCAGCCGCCGCGATAGGCGGAGATGACGCTGATCCCCTTGCGGGCCAGGGTCTTCAACAGGCCCGCCTCGATGCCCGACTTGTAGTTCAGGCAGGCGTCGCGCAGCGTCAGGCCGGGGTACAGGCCCCGGTCCAGACGCTCCTGGAACAGGTCCTGGGCCAGCCAGGCGTTGACGGTGGTGGCCCCGACCCCGACCAGAACGGCGAACCCATGCGGGTCCAGGGTCTCGGCGGTGCGGACCACGATCGAGCAATAGGTCCGCAGGCCCGCCGCAGTCAGCCGCCCGTGAACCCCGGCGGTGGCCAGGATCATCGGGGCGGCCAGCCGCGTCGCCGAGCTTTGTTGGTCGGTCAGCACGATCAGGGCCGCGCCGTCGCGAGCGGCGGCCTCGGCCTCGTCCATGATCCGGTCCAGGGCCGCGCGTAGGCCCGCGCCGGGCCGCGCGTCATCGGCGGGGACGTCATAGCTGCAGTCGATGACCACGGTTGAACCCGCGCCGACAGTCGCGACCATCCGCTCGTACATGCCGTTGGTCAGAACCGGGCTGTCCAGGACGAAGACGTCCGTCTGCGCCTCTTCTTGAGCCAGGATGTTGCCCAGGTTCTTGAACCGGGTCTTCAGGCTCATGGCCCCGGCTTCGCGCAGGGGGTCGATGGGCGGGTTGGTGACCTGACTGAAGTTCTGCCGGAAATAGTGGCTCAGCGGGCGCGGCAGGGCCGACAGCACCGCCGGCGGAGCGTCGTCGCCCATGGAGCCGACCGCTTCCTTGCCGTCGCGGACCAGGGCGTCCAGCAGCAGGTCCAGATCCTCGCGGCTGTAGCCGGCGGCGATCTGGCGGCGGGTCAGGTCCTCGCCGGAGGCCGAACGCGGTTCCGGTCCGGGGCCGATGATCGGCTCCAGATCCACCATATTGTCCAGCCACTCCGTATAGGGGTGGGCTGCGGCCAGGGCGTCGATGGCCTCATGCTCGTCGTAGAGACGGCCGTGCTTCATATCGACGGCGATCAGCTTGCCGGGGCCGATGTGCAGGCGGCGCTTCACCCGGCTTTCGGGGATGGGGACCAGGCCCGCTTCGGAGCCGGCCATCAAGAGGCCGTCCACGGTTTCGACCGCCCGCAGGGGGCGCAGGCCATTGCGGTCCTTGCCCGCCACCACCCAGCGGCCGTCGGCGGCGCAGATGGCGGCCGGACCGTCCCACGGCTCCATCACCGCATTGCAATAGGCGTAGAAGGCCCGGTGCTCGGGCGGCATGACCACATCGTCCTTGGCCCAGGCCTCGGGGATCAGCAGGGCCTTGGCCATCGGCGCGGGGCGACCGGCATGGACCAGCACCTCCATGACATTGTCCAGGGCGGCCGAGTCGGACCCGCCCGGCTGAACCACCGGCTTCACCTCGCGGTCACGATCCCCGAAGGCCTGGGCGGCCATGCGGATCTCGTGCGACTTCATCCAGTTGAGGTTGCCCTTCAGCGTGTTG
>CAZERE010000221.1:0-2104 GCA_964515365.1 uncultured Phenylobacterium sp.
GGCTGACGATATAGGCTTAGCGCTGGCTTTCCTCATTGGCGCGGGTCCGGGCGGCGGTGCGGTCTCGCCCCATGTCCTCCAGGCCGGCCTTGATGGCGGCCACCTCCTCGCGCGCGTGCTGAATCTCGCCGACATAGCGCCGCACCATCCAGGCCGAGAGCAGCGCAAGGACCAGGACCAGCAGGCCGGTGATGGCGTTCATCACCACGGTCATCATGGCGGCGCGCTCGGACACGCGGGTCCGTTCGGCGATGCGCGCGGACTTGAAGGCGTCGAAATCGTCGATGGTCTGGCGCAGCTCGTCCATATAGCGTTTGCCTTCGCCGGACCGCACCGTCTGGATCGCTTGGCCTATGCGGCCCTCACGCGCCAAGGCCAGGGTCGCCTCCATCTCCCTCAGCTTGGCGTCGGAGAGCCTATGGATTTGGGCCACCGGCGCCCGGAGCGTCGGGTCGGCCGCCGCGCCTTCTTCGAGAAACGCCAGGGCGGGCTCGCGCGCGGCCCGCGCCTCCTCAAAGGGCGTCAGGAAATCGCTGCGGCCGGTCAGCAGAAAGCCGCGTTGCGCGGTCTCCGCATTCAGCATGGAGATCAGGACCGTGCGCGACTGGCGGCGCATCTGCTGGGCGTGTTCGATCGCATCGTTAACCGTGGCGGTGCGCTGTATCATGACGAAGGTCGAGATGTTGACCGTCAGCAGCAGGACGAAGGCCAGGACCAGCAGGCCGGTGACGGATCGCGCCAGGGAGGGCGTGCGCACAAAATCGCTGAACCGCGACCAGCTTTGGCTCGAGGGAAGTTTCATGCGGCGCAGCATTAGCGGCGACCGAGGCTGCGTCAAACGGCAGTCACACGAAACTCTTGGGCCTTTCGCGTCTTCTGATGAGTATGGTCTGGCTTGCCGGTCTGCGGCGGGCGGAAAACGGGGGGAAGAGCGATGATCTGGTGGTGGTGGATTTTACCGGCGGCGGCGGCCCTGATTGGCCTGGTTCTGCTGGTCCGCGGCTTGCGCGCCCTGTTCGGCGGCAGGGCGGTGCGGGGCGTGGCGGGCGCGGCGCTCGGCGGCGGCGTCCTCTGGCTGGCGTCCCTGGCGACCCTGTTCGGCCTGAACCTTCAGACCTACGACCGGCTGACCTATGAACGTCCGGTGGCGAGCCTGGAACTGAGGCGCCTCGGGCCGCAGTATTATGCGATCGAGCTGACGCCCCTGTCGCAGGACAGGCCGGCCGCAGCGGCCCTCTATCCTGTCCACGGCGACGACTGGCGGATCGACGCCCAGGTGCTGAAGTGGAAACCTTGGGCCAATGTGCTGGGTCTGGATTCCCAATATCGGCTGGAACGCCTGTCGGGTCGCTATCGCACGGTCGAACAGGCGTTGACCGCCGAACGCAGCGCCTATGATCTGGCGGCCATCGAGGAAAACGCCCGCAACGGCGCCCTGCCCTATAAGGTCGAGGCCTGGGACGCGATCCGGCGTTACCGGCGCTACATCGACGCCGCCGATACCCTCTACGGCTCGGCCGCCTATATGCCGATGGCCGAGGGCGCGCGCTATGAGGTCTGGATCACCCAGTCCGGCCTGATCGCCCGCCCGGTCAATGAGGCCGCGCGCGCCGCCTCCGCCGGCGGCTGGACGGTCGCCGACTAGGCCGAATCCACATCCCGCGCCGCCAATGCACGCTGGCGTCCAAGAGTGCGAAGGCGAGGGAGCGCCCCTCCGATCCGTCATGCCCAAAGCCGGCCCCAAAGGCGGCTGTCGATGACAGGTCTCGACAAGGGGGAGCCTAAGCGCTCGTACCGCTGAGGCGGTACAAATACGATTACGTCAGCAACCAGGCGTTTATGATGCAGGAATGCGACACGGTATAATATTGTCGCGCCGCAGGCGGCGGTCTACTCCAATTTACAAGTCGATTGTGTCAGCTCTTCAACAACCGCGGAAGCGGACAGGCGTATCTGGGGGATACAAGATGAAAGTTGCTTTGCTAACCGGCGCCGCAGTGGCCGCCGTACTGGGGGGTCATGCCCATGACCAGGAAGCCGCACCGGCGCAGACCGTGACCGACGGCGGCGTAACCGGTGCGCGCATTAAGCCGCCGCAGGCCGG
>CAZERE010000222.1:0-1013 GCA_964515365.1 uncultured Phenylobacterium sp.
GTCGAACTGACCGCCGCAGAGATCCAGGCGGCGGGCATCACGATCGTCGGCGTCGGCGGCGGTGGCGGGGGCGAAACCCGCCTGGCGGGTCGCGTCGAACCGATGGTCGACTCCCGCGCCGCGGTCGCCGCTGCCGTCGGCGGGCGCGTCGAGCGGGTCCTCGTCGCGCCGGGCCAGTCGGTCCGGGCGGGCCAGCCGCTCGTCAGCCTCGTCAGCGGCGAGGCGGCGACCTTCCGCGCCGAGGCCGATGCGGCCGGAGCCTCCGCCGAGGCGGCCCGCCAAGCCTATGAGCGCAATCGCAGCCTGTCGGATCAAGGCATCGTCGCGCGCCAGGAAGTCGAGGCTTCCCGCGCCCAGTTCCTGAGTGCAGAGGCGCAGACCCGCGCCGCCCGCGCCCGCTCCGCAGCGGCCGGATCGCCGAACGCCTCCGGACGGCTGAGCGTGACCAGCCCGATTTCCGGTGTGGTCAGCAGCGTCCAGGTCGGTCCGGGCGGCTTTGTCGCCCAGGGCGGCGTGGTGGCCGAGGTCAGCAACCCGGCCCGGGTCGAAATGGTCTTCAATGCGCCGCCGGCCCTGGCGGCCAACGTCCGCGCGGGCTCGCCCATGCGTGTCACCGGCCCGAACGGAGAGTTCGACGCCGTCGTCACCGGTGTGGCGGCCGACGCCGGTCTCAGTGAGAGCGGTGCGACCGTGATCCGCGCCCGGCCCTCCGGCGCGACCCTGCCGCCCGCGGGGTCGGCCGTCACCGGCGCGGTCGTGACCGGCCAGACTACGGGCGGGATGACTGTGCCAACCGAGGCGGTTCAAACCGTCGATGGAAACACCGTGGTCTTCGTTCAGGTCGAGGGCGGCTTCCAGGCCGTGCAGGTGTTGGCGGGCCGTCAGGCCGCAGGCCGCACCGAGATCCTGCGCGGACTGACCGGCTCCGAACGCGTCGCCTCAGCCAACGCCTTCCTGCTCAAGGCCGAGATGGCCAAGGGCGAAGCCGAGCACGGGCACTAGGGGGGCGTCAT
>CAZERE010000222.1:1023-1512 GCA_964515365.1 uncultured Phenylobacterium sp.
CGAAGCCTCGGTTCGCTTCCGATGGTTCGTGGTCCTGGCGACGGCGATTGTCGCCGCCTTCGGCCTCTACAACCTGACGCAGCTACCCATCGACGCCGTGCCGGACATCACCAACCGGCAGGTCCAGATCAACACCATCGCCCCGGCGCTCGCGCCCGAGCAGATGGAACGCCAGGTCACCTATCCCCTCGAAACCGCCATGGCGGGCATCCCGGGAATCCAGACCACCCGGTCGCTCAGCCGAAACGGCTTTAGCCAGGTGACCGTCATCTTCTCCGACAGCACGGACATCTACTTCGCTCGCCAGCAGGTGGCCGAACGGATGGCCCAGGCGCGCGAGCGGTTGCCGGAGGGCGTGGAGCCGGCGCTCGCGCCGATCACAACCGGCCTCGGCGAAGTCCTCATGTGGACGGTCGACTTCAAGCCGTTCAACAGCGCCAATCTCGCCAAACCGGGTGAGCCCGGCTGGCAGGCGGGCGGTGCCTATCT
>CAZERE010000222.1:1522-1967 GCA_964515365.1 uncultured Phenylobacterium sp.
GATCATCGCCCCGCGCATGCGGACCGCGAAGGGACTGGCCGGCGTTGATGTGAACGGCGGCTATGTGAAGGAGTATGCGGTTCGGCCCGACGCCGCGCGTCTGGCGGGATACGGCCTGAGCCTGAACGACCTCATCGTCGCTCTGGAGCGGGCCAACACCCAGGCCGGTGCGGGCTATGTTCAGCGGTCCGGTGAAGCCCTGACCGTCCGAACCGACGCCCTGGCGCAGACCATTCCGGATCTGGCCCAGGCCCCCGTGGTCAACCGTAACGGGCTGGTCGTGCGGGTCGCCGATGTCGCCACCGTCGAAATCGGCCAGGCGCCGCGTCTCGGCGGCGCAAGCCGCGACGGCCACGAAGCGGTCGTCGGTACGGCGCTGATGCTGGCCGGCGGCAACAGCCGGACGGTGGCCCAGGCCGCCGCCGAACGTCTCGAGGAAGTCTCC
>CAZERE010000223.1:0-1896 GCA_964515365.1 uncultured Phenylobacterium sp.
CGAAGTCGGGGGTAAAGACGGGGGCGGGGGAATAGGCGCCCATGCCGCCGGTGTTGGGGCCCACGTCGCCGTCAAAGGCGCGCTTGTGATCCTGGGCGCCGCCCAGCAGCACGGCGCGGGTTCCGTCGCACAGGGCGAACAGCGACCCCTCCTCGCCGTCCATGAACTCCTCGATCACCACGCGGGCGCCGGCGGCGCCGAACCGGCCGCCCAGCATGCGCTCGATTTCGGCCTCCGCGTCGCGGCGGTCCGGGCTGATGGCCACGCCCTTGCCCGCCGCCAGACCGTCGGCCTTGATCACATAGGGGGGCTTGAAGACGTCCAGCGCCTGTCGGGCGTCGGCCTGGGTTTCGTATACGCCGTACCCCGCCGTGGGGATGGCGTGCCGTTCCAGGAAATCCTTGGCGAAGGCCTTGGAGGTTTCCAGCTGCGCCGCCTTGGCGGTCGGCCCGAAGCAGGGAATGCCCGCCGCCGCCAGCCGGTCGGCCAGTCCGGCGGCCAGCGCCATCTCAGGTCCGACGATCACCAGATCGGCGCGCATCTCGCGGGCCAGAGCGGCCAGACCCTCGGCGTCGTCCGCCTTGACCGGCGCGAGCTCGCCCAGCCGCTCCATGCCCGGATTGCCCGGGGCGATGACCAGCGACGTCACCAGCGGCGACTGGCGGATTTTCCAGGCCAGGGCGTGTTCGCGACCGCCCGATCCGACGAGAAGGACTTTCATGCCCGCGACATGACCGGCCACGCGTGACCGGTCAAGGCGCAGACAGGGTTTACATGCCCGTGCCGGACGTGCCGGCCATGTTGGGCGCGGGGCTGCGCATGGTCTCGCGGTCCCAGGCGGGCAGGGCCGTGACCTGTTCGACAGTCAGGGCGGTCTGCAGATCCTTGTCGTCACCGATCTCGATGGACGTCACCTGCTCCAGCGGAATGACCACCTCCCGGTCGCCGCCTTCCAGATCGATGGCGAAGCCGGTTACGTTGTTGTCGGCGTCCACGATGATCGCTTCAACATCGCCGAAATCGGTGCGGTCGGCAGACAGCAGGTCGGCGTCCTCAAGCTCCTCGCGGTTCATGCCCAGGGCGGTGACGTGTTCTCCGACCCCGTCCAGCACCGGCTCGGCGGTCTGTTCGGTGGCGCTCATGGGATCGGGGGCCTGGACCACGTCGTCGTCACGGCCGTCTCCGCAGGCGGCGACCCCCATCAGGGCGACGGCGGCGACAGTGGAAAGGGCGAAACGTAAAGTCATGGAATCCTCCAGCATATTCGGGTTCATGACATCAACGGGCCAGCCGCCATCGACGTTCCGGCGTGCGTCGCTATCATGGGGCATGGACGCCGATTCAGCCCCCGATCCCCGCGACAACAATCCGCCGCTGTCGATCTCCGAACTCAGCTTCGCGCTGAAGCGGACGCTGGAGGAGCGGTTCGGCCATGTGCGGCTGCGCGGCGAGATCTCCAAGGTGAACCGCCACTCGTCCGGCCACGTCTATCTGACCCTGAAGGACGACCGCTCCTCCATCGACGGGGTGGTGTGGAAGGGCGTGGTGCGTGGCCTGCAGGTGCAGCCGGAGACGGGGCTGGAGGTCATCGTCACCGGCAAGATCACCAGCTATCCGGCGCGGTCCTCGTACCAGATCGTCATCGACAGCATGGAGCCGGCCGGGGCCGGGGCCCTGCTGGCCCAGCTGGAGCGGCTGAAGGCGAAGCTGCACGGCGAGGGTCTGTTCGATCCGTCCAGAAAGGGGCCGATCCCGGCCTTTCCGGCGGTGGTGGGGGTGATCACCAGCCCCACCGGCGCGGTGATCCGCGACATCCTGCACCGGCTGGCCGAGCGCTGGCCGTGCCGGGTCATCGTCTGGCCCTGTGTGGTGCAGGGGGATGCGGCGGCGGCCCAG
>CAZERE010000224.1:0-1839 GCA_964515365.1 uncultured Phenylobacterium sp.
TGATCGGCCTGGCCTCGTCGGGCCCGCACTCCAACGGCTATTCGCTGATCCGAAAGATCGTCGAGCGCTCAGGCCTGGCCTGGGACGCCCCTGCCCCCTTCGCCGAGGGCCAGACCCTGGCTCAGGTGCTGATGACGCCGACGCGGATCTATGCCCGCAGCCTGACGCCCCTGATCAAGGCCGGCCAGATCAAGGGTCTGGCCCACATCACCGGCGGCGGCCTGACCGAGAATCCGCCCCGGGCCATCGCCGAGGGCCTTGTCCCGCGCTTCGACTGGAGCGCCTGGACCCTGCCGCCGGTGTTCGCCTGGCTGCAGGAGACCGGCGGCGTGGCCGAGTCGGAGATGCGCCGCACCTTCAACTGCGGGGTCGGCATGGTGCTGATCGTCGGCGCCGAGGAAGCTCCGGCAGTGCTCGAAGCGCTGCTCGCCGCGGGCGAAGACGCCTTCATCTGCGGGGAACTGGCCGCGGCCTGATCGGGCCGGCCAGGCTCCGCCCACGAAAAAGGGCCGCAGCGGTCAAGGCTGCGGCCCTTTCTGTTTTCCGGCGATGACGCCGATCAGCCGACGATCTGGTCTTCGGTGAAGAACTGGGCGATTTCCAGCTTGGCGTTGTCCTGGCTGTCGGAGCCGTGGACCGAGTTCTCGCCGACATTCTTGGCGAACAGCTTGCGGATGGTGCCTTCGGCGGCCTGTTCCGGGTTCGTCGCGCCCATGATCTCGCGATACTTGGCCACGGCGTTTTCGCCTTCCAGGACCTGCACGACCACGGGGGCCGAGGTCATCTGGCCGACCAGTTCGCCATAGAACGGGCGTTCCTTGTGGACCTCATAGAAGGTCTTGGCCTGGGCTTCGGTCATCCGAATGCGGCGCTGGGCGACGATGCGCAGGCCGGCGTCTTCGATGACCGCATTGATCTTGCCGGTGAGGTTCCGCTCGGTGGCGTCCGGCTTCAGGATCGAGAAGGTGCGTTCGGTCATGGGATTTTTCTTCAGGAATGGGGTCTTGAGGCGGGAGTTCGCCCAGAGGCGCGCGTGTATAGCTTCCCGCCTTGCCCGCGCCAAGTCGCAGCGGGGCGATACCCCCTGACGGGCGAGGCCAGGTCTGCTATGAGCGCGGCCACGGTCGGGACGGCGGCGGCGCAGATCTCGAACTCTCGGCCCCTCCCCCCTGTGACGGCGAGCCCGCCTTCGTGCGTGCGGCCGCGCGCAATCTCGCCTGCCTCTTACTGTTGTGCCCTGACGCCCATGCTGCAAATTCACGAACTCGTCTTCGACGCCTGGGGCCGCCGCTTCTTCGACGGCGCCACGGTCAGCCTGCCGCGCAACGCCAAGGTCGGCCTGGTGGGCCGCAACGGCGTGGGCAAGTCGACCCTGTTCAAGCTGATCAAGGGCGAGCTGGTCCTGGGCTCCGGCGAAATCAGCCTGCCCAAGGGCGCGCGCCTGGGGTCGGTGGACCAGGAGCATCCGGCGACCCCGGTGTCGCTGATCGACACGGTGCTCGCCGCCGACGAAATCCGCCACGGCCTGCTCGCCGACCTTGAGACCGCCGAACCCGAGCAGATGGGCGAGATCTATGCCCGCCTGATCGAGATCGACGCCGACCGCGCGCCCTCCCGGGCCGCCGAAATCCTCGCCGGCCTCGGCTTCTCCACCGAGGATCTCGAGCGGCCGATGTCGGAATTCTCGGGCGGTTGGCGGATGCGCGTGGCCCTGGCCGCAGCCCTGTTCTCCGAACCCGACATGCTGCTGCTGGACGAGCCGACCAACTATCTCGACCTGGAAGGGGCGCTCTGGCTGGAGGCGCGGCTGCGCACCTATCCCTATAACGCCCTGATCAT
>CAZERE010000225.1:0-237 GCA_964515365.1 uncultured Phenylobacterium sp.
CGGAAGCGACCTTTTCATCCTTGAAGGCGCCGACCTGAACAGCCCACCGGCCTGAGGCGCGTGATGGGGCGGCCCTTGCGGCTTCGCGGGCGGGCGGCGGCGTGGTTCGGCGCGCAGGCGCCGCAGCGCCGGATCCACCGTTCAGAGAGGCGGTGAGATTGGCGGGCGCCCGACCGGCTGTGTCGGCGGCGGCGCGTCGTTCCGGGGTCTCGAGGACTGCGAGACAAACGGAAACAA
>CAZERE010000225.1:247-1791 GCA_964515365.1 uncultured Phenylobacterium sp.
GTCGTTCCGAAGGGGCGGGCGTGATGCGTGTCGGCAAAGCCGCCGGGGCCGGGGCCGCCGTATAGGCGACGGCCGAGGTTTCGCCGCCGATAGCGTCTTCGTCATCCGACAAGGCGGCGTAGGCCACCGGGGCGCTGGGCGACAGGGCTTCGGAGCCGACGCCGAAGCCGCGTTGTTCGAAGAAGGACTGGGCGATCTGGATCGACTCGCCCTGCGCCCGCCGCCGTTCGACCTCGAAGCCGGTGTCCATCAGTTCGGCGACATGGGCGTTGCGGCTGGCGCTGGAGCGACCGCCCAGCACGACGGTGTTCAGCCGACGTCCGTCGCGCACCGCAGAGGCGGCGAGATTGTAGCCCGAGGCGTTGGTATAGCCGGTCTTCATCCCGTCATAGCCGTTTCCAGTGGGCAGGAGACCGTTGGTGTTGCGATAGCTGCGGCCGTTGTAGGCCCAGTCATGCAGGCCGAAATAGCTGTAGTACTGGGGAAAGTCTCGCATGATGGCGCGGGCCAGGATGGCCTGGTCGCGCGGTGGGGTCACCTGGCGCGCACCGGGCGGGCCGTTGGCGGTGAAATAGCGCGTCTGGGTCATGCCCAACTGTTGGGCCTTCTGCGTCATCAGGCTGGTGAACCGGCTTTCGGAACCGCCCACATGTTCGGCGATGGCGACGGCCATGTCGTTGGCCGACCGCACGGCGGTGGCGCGCATGGCGTCGTCCAGGGTGATGGTCTGGCCCGCCGCCAGGCCGAGTTTCGACGGCGGCTGGGAGGCGGCGTGGGGCGAAACCGTCAGGACGTCGTCAGCCTTGACCCGGCCCTGAGACAGGGCCTCGAAGGTCAAATAGAGCGTCATCATCTTGGTCAGGGAGGCCGGATAACGACGGGCGTCGGCATGGCGCGAAAACAGAACCTCGCCCGAGGCGGCGTCTATGACGATGGCGGCGTAGCGGCTGTTTTCCTGGCTTTGAGCCTGGGCTTCGATCGGCCGGACGTTCGCGCTGAACACCAGCGACAGGGCGAGAACGGCGAAGAGACCACGGCGGAACAGTGAAAGCATGGGCGGATACGGCCCTCGGTGAGCAGGGTGCGACAGGCCCCCCGGCCGACGCGATTGGAGGTCTAGCATAGGAGAGGCGGGTTTCAGGGTGGTTAACCGATCATCAACGCGAATTTGAAGAGCGAGTCACGAAATGGTGCAATGCACAATGATCCTTGATTTTTGTTCGCTTGTGCAGCATAAAGGGGATGACCCTGGGTCAACTAGATTGCGCCGTCCCCCTAACCAATCGGAAACATGACCATGGCCGACACCGCCGAAACCATTAAGAAGACCGCCGATTCCGCCGCCAAGGCCCAAAACCAGGCTCAGGCCCATGCCGCCGAATTCCAGGCCGCCGGCGCCAAGGCGCTGCGTGAAGGCATCGACAAGTCGGTCGCAGCGGTCGTCGCCTCCCTCCAGGGGCTCAGCAAGCCCACGGCGGACCAGAAGGAAATCGCCCAGGTGGGCACCATTTCCGCCAATGGCGACGAGACGATCGGCAACATCA
>CAZERE010000226.1:0-1739 GCA_964515365.1 uncultured Phenylobacterium sp.
CCACCGCCCCGACGATCAAGCCGCGACCGGCGGACGCCATTGCGACACTCCAGCCGCCCCCGCCGCTCTACGTCTTGCCCGAACCGCCAGCCCCTTCCCCCCCACCGCCGCCGCCCCTGCCTTCAGAAGTTCCGGTACTGGCGGCGGCCGCTCAGCCGGTCCCGACGCCCCGCCCGCCCATAGCGTCGGCGCCGCTCCAGCCTATACCCTTCGCACCCCAACCGCCGCCGCCCGGCTATGCGCCCCCTCAAGGCTTCGCGCCGCCCCAGGTCGCGGGTCCGCCGCAGGGCGCCGCCGCCTCGACCAGCGCAGCCCTGGTGATCGACACCACCGCAGGCGCGTCTTCACGCGACGAGGCGGATGGCCCGGCTGCGGCGGGGGCGTCTCGGACGGGTGACGGCGCCATTCAGTCCGGCCGCCTGCGCCGAACCGCAACGACGGGGCCGCAAGGCACGCTGATCCCCGCCGGGCTCGAAACGGCTCTGGACTCCTCGCGTCCCGGGAACCGGCGAGCCATTGTCGCGCGTGACGTCTCCGGCTTCGACGGCAGCCGCGTCCTGATCCCGCGCGGGTCGCGCCTGTTCGGCGAATATCAGGCCGACCTCACTGAAGGGCAGAACCGCGTCTTCGTTCAATGGACTCGGCTCGTCCGACCCGACGGGGTCACTATAGCCCTCGCGTCCCCCGCCGCCGACCTGCAAGGCCGGACGGGCGTAAGGGGCCGGGTCGATACCCATTTCTGGCAGAGGTTCGGCTCGGCGCTTCTCCAGACCACGCTCAATATCGGCGCCTCGGCCGCCGGTCGCAGCCTGGGCGGCGACGCTGCCGTCGTCGTGGCCCTGCCCGGCGCAACCCAGAACGTCGGCGCGGCGGCGGCTCAGACGCGGCTTCAGCCGACCTTGCGTGTGGACGCTGGAGCGCGGGTGACGGTGCTGGTGGCGCGCGATCTGGAGTTCAGCGGCGAGGCGCGCCGGTGAGCGACGCGGCGGTCCAGGGTCAGGTCTATCTGCGCGCCTATCTGGCGCCCCTGGTTCCCTTCCTCGACCAAACCGACGTGACGGACCTCTATGTCAACCGACCAGGCGAGGTCTGGATCGAACGACTGGGCGGCACGGTCGAGCGCCGCGACGTTGCGGAACTGACGCCGCAGCTTCTTGATCGGCTGGCCCGGCAGATCGCCGCCTTCAACCATCAGGGCGTCAACCGCGAGCATCCTATTCTCTCCGCATCCTTGCCGAGCGGAGAACGGATCCAGATCGTCATCCCTCCCGCGACGCGAGGACAGGTCGCCCTGGCGATCCGCAAGGCGACGGCGGCGGGGCTAAGCCTGGAGGATTCTCACTCAGCCGGGGCCTTTGAGGCGATCGGCAGCGAAGGCGCCGGCGCGTCTGACGATCTGGACGTCCTGTTGAGGGAACGACGGAACGCCGGAGACGTCGCCGGCCTGCTGCGCGAGGCGGTCCGGGGACGCCGCAACATCCTGGTGTCCGGCGGCACCTCGACGGGCAAGACCACCTTCCTCAACGCGCTGATCCGGGAGATTCCGGATGAGGAACGGCTGATCTTCATCGAGGACACGCCGGAGCTCAAACTTCGACACGCCAATGCCGTCGGCCTGCTGGCGACGCGCAGCGCCCTGGGCGAGGCGGCGGTGACGGCTGAGGACCTGCTGACCGCCTCGCTGCGGATGCGGCCGGATCGGATCATATTGGGCGAGCTGCGCGGGCCCGAAGCCTACA
>CAZERE010000227.1:0-1717 GCA_964515365.1 uncultured Phenylobacterium sp.
GATTATCGATGCGGTGAGCCGCGCGCCCACGGCGCTGTTGGCCCCGGTGACCACCGAGAAGACGCCGTCGGGAACCCCGGCCTCCAGGGCCAGCCTGCCCAGGGCGAGCGCCGTGAACGGGGTGGCCGAGGCCGGCTTCAGCACCACGGTGCAGCCGGCGCAGAAGGCGGCGGCCACCTTGCGGGTGAT
This sequence comes from uncultured Phenylobacterium sp., assembly GCA_964515365.1. Taxonomy (GTDB): domain Bacteria; phylum Pseudomonadota; class Alphaproteobacteria; order Caulobacterales; family Caulobacteraceae; genus Phenylobacterium. The sequence goes on from CAZERE010000227.1 coordinate 190, forward strand.
CATGGCGGCGGGAAAGTTCCAGGGGGTGATCGCCGCCACCGGACCCACGGGCTCGCGGAAGGCCAGGATCAGGTCCTCGTCCTTGGCGCTCTCGATGGCGCGGCCGTCCAGGCGCTCGGCCATGCCGGCGAACCAGGTGATGAAGGAATTGGCGTAGCGGACCTCGCCCAGGGCCTCCTTCCAGGGCTTGCCGTTTTCGAGCGAGATCAGGGCGGCGAGGCCCTCCTCATGGGCGGTGACCAGCTCGGCCCAGCGGCTGAGGATCTCCCCCCGGGTCTTGCCCTTGCGGGCGGCCCAGTCGGGGAAGGCGCGGGCGGCCGCCGCGATCGCCGTCTCCACCTCGTCGCCCGACAGGCTGGGGACCTGGCCCAGGCGCGTCTCCTCGGAGGGGTCCTCCACGGCGATGGGCTCGCCAGAGCCGGAGATCCAGCGGCCGTCCACCAGGGCCTGCTCGATGATGAGGTCGGCGCCCTGCTTGGCGAGGGCCTGGGGGGATGCCTGTTCTGACATGGGAATCTCCTTGATCTGATCGGGCGGGGTCCTGGTCAAACGCGCGAGGCGCTGGCCGGCGCCCGCGGCTTGACGCCGCCGCCGACCGGGGCTTGCATCGCCGCCAATTCGCGCGCCCCGGGTCGCGCTCGTCGCAAGGAAGCATTGTCGCATGAAATCCCAACTCCTGGCGGCCACGGCGGTCGCCCTGATCGGGCTTGGTCCCATCAGCTTCGCCCAGGCCCAGACCCAGACCCCCACGCCGGCCCAGGCCAAGGCCTTCATCGAGGAGGCCGAGGCCCAGCTGGAGGCGCTCAGCCTCTATGTCGCCAAGTCCGCCTGGGTGCGGGCCACCTACATCACCGAGGACACCCAGTGGCTGGAGGCCAAGGCGGTGGGCGAGGAGAAGGAGCTGGCCACCCAGCTGGCCATGCAGGCGGCCCGGTATGACGGGGTCGAGGTCGATCCCGTCACGGCGCGCAAGCTGAAGCTGCTCAAGCTCTACCTCACCCTGCCGGCCCCGGATCGGGCAGGCGCCGCGGCCGAGCTGGCCCGCCTGGAGTCGCAGCTGGACTCCACCTATTCCACCGGAAAGTTCAGCCACAAGGGCGCGCCGATCACCCTCAACGACGCCGAGGAGATCATGCGGGAGTCCCGCGACCCGGCCGAACTGAAGGCGGTCTGGGAGGGCTGGCGCACGGTGTCGCCGCCCATGCGGGACGACTATGCGCAGCTGGTGGCCCTGGCCAATGAGGGGTCGGAGGGCCTGGGCTACAAGGACGCCGGCGCGCTCTGGCGCGACAAGTACGACATGGATCCCGACGCCTTCGCCGGCGAGGCCGACCGTCTGTGGAGCCAGGTCGAGCCCTTCTACAAGAACCTGCACTGCTATGTGCGCGCCCGGCTGAACGATCGCTATGGCGACACGGTCCAGCCCCGCACCGGCCCGATCCGCGCCGACCTGACCGGCAACATGTGGGCGCAGAGCTGGGGCAATATCTATGACGTGGTCGCCCCGGCCAATGTCCGCTCCAGCTAT
>CAZERE010000228.1:0-1592 GCA_964515365.1 uncultured Phenylobacterium sp.
AAGGCGGCTGGTTCCGGACCACCTTCGAGGACCGGATCGCGACCCCCGTCGCCGAGAATCTGATCGACGCCCTGAACGACCCGACGCTCGCGCCCTTCATCCGTTATGTCAGCCCGGGTTCGAACGCTGACGATCTGGCCTACGTCCAGTCTCTCCTCGCCCATCCGGGCAACTTCAACCCGAACATCTTTCCCGCGACGGCCTATGGCGCCGTGATCGACAACCGCTACGTCAACGCTTCGGCGGTCGAGGTGGAGGGGCTTGATCTGTCGACGCGATACGGCTTCTCCCTGGGATCGGGGGATTTTTCGCTCGATGCGACCGTCACCCATCTGCTCACCAATGACAGGACGATCACGCAGACCTCGCCGAGGGAAGACCTTCTCGGCGCGCCGAACTTCCCGGCCCGCTGGCGAGGCCGGTTCGGCGCCCAGTGGATGCAGGGTCCGATCACCGTCGGCGGCGCCCTCAACCATGTCAGCGGGGGGCGGGACACGACCAGCGGCAAGGCGATCGACGACTGGATCACGCTCGACGGGCAGGTCCGGGTCGATCTGGAGAACGGCTGGGCGGAGGGCCTTTCGCTCACCCTGAACGTCCTCAACCTCCTCAATGAGGAGCCGCCCTTCTATGACGCCCCGGTCGGCATCGGCTACGATGCCGCCAACACCAACGTCCTCGGCCGCCAAATCTCTCTCCAGCTCGTCAAGCGCTGGTGAACCGTCGTGCGCAGAGCCCTGGTCCTCATGGCGAGCACGCTTGCGCTCGCCTGTCCGTCGGTCGTTCGAGCCGATCCTCTCACCGTCGAGATCGTGCTCGGCCTTGAAAGCTACGGTCGCGTGGCGATCGATCCGTCAGGCGCCGTGGCCGTCTTCGAGGAGCGCCGAAGCCGCATCGACCTGCCGCGCCACGATGTCGAGGCCGAGGGCGCCAACCGGTATGCCCGTCTCTTCCGGCTCGATCTCGACCAGTCCGGGCCGCCGCGCCCCCTGCTGCCGATGGCGGAGGATGCAGGCTACTCGGCAGGACCTTTCTCGCCCGACGGCCGGCGGCTGGTCGTTTTCCGCCTGCGGGACGATGAATGGCGGCTCGGCATCGTCGAGCTCGCGTCGGGCCGGGCGATCTGGAGCGATGTCGCCCCCGAGCTCGGCCTTTGGGGAAGGTCCGTCGAATGGGTCGGGAACGACACCCTGATCGTCCTGGGGACACCGGACGGCACGCTCCCGACGCGGCTGGCGGGCCCACGCACGGACCAGAACCGGTTGATGACGCTCAGGGCCGCCGCGACGGCCGGATCCGCCGCAGCGGTGATCGTTGGCGAACACGCGCCGGAGACCCTTGCGCCGCGCCGTCTTTGGCGGATCGCCGCCGCGACCGGCAGCGCATCCGCGATCGCCGATGGGCCCTTTCTGGATTTCGAGATGTCCCCAGACGGACAGTACGCGGCGCTTCTTCTCGACGGGCCCCTTTTGCCGCCTCCGGCCGCGGACGCGGCGGCCGAGGTGAGGCGCGCCCGGGGCCTTCAGATCGTATCTCTTGTGACGTGACCCCCTGAAACTCCTCCAGGAATAGCTAGAGTCCGCCCAACGAAG
>CAZERE010000229.1:0-619 GCA_964515365.1 uncultured Phenylobacterium sp.
CCCGGCAGCCAGTGATGGGCGAAGAAATTCACATAGACGGCTGCCGCCAACACCCAGGTCGTCCACAGCGGCGGATAGCCGCGCACCCGGATATGGAATATCCGCTGCACCCGCGCGATATAGCTGCCCACCGCCGCATACATGAAGCCCGAGAACAGGGGCACGGCGCCGATGCGCAGCAGACTGTCCTCCGGATAGACCCACGACCCGTGCGCCGTCTTGAACAGCTCCATGATCGTCCCCGCCACATGGAACAGGAAGATCACCCGCGCCTCCTCCCAGCTCTCCAGCCGGAAGGCCAGCACAGCCGCCTGGATCATCACCGCCCCGACCGCCAGAAAATCATACCGCGAGATCGGCGACTGATCCGGCCACCACAGGAAGGTGCCGACGATCAGCCCCAGCATCAGCCCCCCGAACAGACACGCCCACCCCTGTTTCAGCCCGAACCAAAGGAACTCGTAGGCGTAGCGACGCGGACGAGACCGGTCGGCCCAGGTCTGGGCGCGCGTGAGGAGACGGCGCCCCCAGGCTTCCAGAGGCAAGGAGGAACTTCGCGACATGCCCAAGGCTTAGCCCAAGCCGGCGGACTTGCCATCCGCTGTCGATCAACTCAAGC
>CAZERE010000229.1:629-1545 GCA_964515365.1 uncultured Phenylobacterium sp.
CGGAAGGCCACATGACCGTGAATAGCGGGCGCGATGAGCAGCAACGCGGAAAGAAACTGGCTCGAGACCCGCCCGTCGACCGAGATCGTGCTGTCTCCCCGCAGCGGCCCGCGCCCGGCGGCGGGCAACCCCGGGCCACCGTCCACCGTCGCCCCGACCGCCCCCCGCGCGTCTGATCCCGCCAGGGCCGCACAGGCCCACTTCGCCTCGTCCGCGTCGTTCCGCTGCTGGGTGGAGCGCGCCTATCGTCGTCAGGGCCGGCCCGTGCGCCGGCCGAGGATCAGATCATGACCATCGCCTATCATCTCCTAGCCGGCGTCGCCTTCGCGACTCTGCTGCCCGCCGCCGCCGCCCTCGCCCAAGACCAGAGCCAGACCTCGCCATACCCGCCCCAAACACCGCCCGCCGAAGAAGTCGCGGAGCTGGAGGAGATCTTCGTCGTCTCGACCCGCTCCCGCCGCCGCGTTCAGGACGAGCCCGTCCGGATCGAGGTGCTGAACGAAGAGGAGATCGCCGACAAGCTCATCATGCGTCCAGGCAACATCTCGATGATCCTGGCCGAAACCGGCGGGGTGCGCGTCCAGGTCACCTCCCCCGGACTGGGATCCGCCAACGTCCGCGTTCAAGGCATGAGGGGTCGCTACACTCAGTTGCTGGCCGATGGCCTGCCCCTTTACGGCGGCCAATCCTCGTCCCTGGGCCTGCTGCAGATCCCGCCCAGCGATCTGGGGCAGGTCGAGGTGATCAAGGGCGCCGCCTCGGCTCTATGCGGCGGACAGGCTTTGGGCGGCGTGGTCAATCTGATCTCCCGCCGACCGGGCGAAACCCGCGAAGGCGAGTTGATCCTGAACGCCACTTCGCGCGACGGTCAGGACGTCTCGGCCTACGCCGCTGCTCCCCTGTCTTCAGACTGGAG